>JAJZPZ010000230.1 GCA_021847795.1 Nitrospirota bacterium | reverse complement strand
TGAGGATGTCCGTGTTCAGGAATTCCTCGACATGATCGCACCCGGCATTATCAAATTCAACGCCGACCACTTCATCTGCGGAAATACCTACCGTTCTGTATGGGCTCTGCGCGAGTACCCAACCGCTACCGATGAACAGGCAATCCTGCGGCATCTCGGGGAGAAGGACGGAGTGACCCTGCACATCTATACCCGGCATGTAAGTCCTGTTGAGGAACGAAAAATCATCTCAAACGCTGCCAATAAGAACCGGATGCAGCGAAGCAGCACCCAGGACCTGCAGCAGACGGTCACGGCGGAAAGCAATCTGCAGGACGTAGCGGCTATTATAACTCAGATGCACCGAAGCAAGGAGCCTCTGCTTCATGCGGCTGTTTACATTGAACTGTCTGCACATGATCCCGAACAGCTTAAGCTCCTGCAGACTGAGGTGCTGACTGAGCTGGTGCGAAGCAAGCTCAACGTGGACAGATTACTGCTTCGTCAGCAGCAGGGATTTCTGTCGGTCATACCCTCCGGCTGGAATGTGTTCAGCGATCAGTTTGAACGGGTACTGCCCGCAAGCTCGGTCGCCAATCTCTATCCCTTCAACTACAGCGGCAAGACAGATCCAAACGGCTTCTATCTTGGCAGGGATAAATTCGGAAGCAATATTCTTGTGGATTTTAACCGGAGAGCAGACGATAAGACCAACGCCAACATCCTCATTCTCGGTAACTCCGGCCAGGGAAAGAGTTATCTGTTAAAGCTCATTCTCTGCAATCTCAGGGAATCAGGCATGAAAATCATCTGCCTCGACCCTGAGATGGAGTTTGAGGATCTCACCAACAACCTCGGCGGCTGCTTCATCGACCTGATGACTGGAGAGTACATCATCAATGTACTGGAGCCCAAGACCTGGGATGAAATTGGTGATCCGAAGGACTCCGAAGCACCCCAGGCGTTCCGGCAGACCAGCAAGCTCAGTCAGCATATCAGCTTTCTCAAGGACTTTTTCCGAGTTTACAAGGATTTTGATGACCGCCAGATTGACACTATCGAGATCATGCTGAGCAAGCTCTATGATAAATGGAGCATCACCGATCACAGCAACTTTGACCGGTTAAAGCCTGATGATTATCCTATTCTGTCCGATCTATATGAGCTGGTCGAGTCGGAATACAAGGAATTCGACGAGAGAAAACGCCAGCTCTATACAGCAGAAACACTGAGGGAAATCTGTCTTGGACTTCACTCCCTTTGCAAGGGCGCGGAGTCCAAATTTTTCAACGGGCACACCAACATCATAGGCAGCGAGTTTGTGACCTTCGGCGTCAAGGGACTTCTGCAGGCCAGCAAAAACCTGAGAAACGCCCTGCTGTTTAACGTGCTGTCCTACATGAGCAACGAGCTTCTCACTGCAGGCAATACCGCCGCCAGCATCGATGAATTTTATCTGTTCCTTTCTAACCTGACGGCCGTAGAGTATGTCAGGAACTTCATGAAGCGAGTCAGGAAGAAGGACAGCGCTGTAATCCTCTCCTCACAGAATCTGGAGGACTTCAATATCGACGGTATAAGGGAGTATACCAAACCGCTGTTTTCTATACCGGCTCACGCTTTTCTGTTCAACGCAGGCAATATCGACAAGCGGTTCTATATGGACACCCTCCAGCTGGAGGAATCGGAATACAACCTGATCCGCTATCCTCAGCGTGGCGTTTGTTTGTATAAATGTGGAAACGAACGATACAATCTCATGGTTCAGGCTCCGGAACACAAGGCAAAGCTCTTTGGAAAGGCAGGTGGCCGATAATGGGAGGCGGTGATATGACATGGACATGAAGGAGCAGCGCTTCGGCATTGAGATTGAAATGACTGGCCTGTCCCGCCAACGTGCTGCACAGGTGCTGTCGGAGTATTTCGGACGGCCTGCCAATTTTGACGGTGGATATTACGGAGAATATTCCGTGCTGGACAGTCAGAGCCGCCGTTGGAAGGTCATGAGCGACGGCAGCATAAAAACAGAAAAGAAAGAAGGACGTCAGATTGTATCTGCAGATAACACCTACAGCGTGGAGCTGGTCAGTCCTATCTGCCGCTATGAGGACATCGAAACCATACAGGAGATTGTCCGCAAGTTTCGGCAGGCTGGAATGATTGCAAATAAGTCCTGCGGTATCCACATCCACCTGGACGCCTCTCCCCACAACGCCAACACTCTGCGAAACATCACCAACATTATGGCTTCCAAGGAGGATCTTATCTACAAGGCCATGCAGGTGGAGGTGGCAAGGGAGCGGCAGTATTGCAAGAAGGTGGAGCAGAGCTTTCTGGATGAAATCAACCGTAAAAAGCCGAAAACCCTGAACGAGGTCAGCCGTATCTGGTACAACGGCGGCGACGGTCACCGCGAGCATTACCACAACAGCCGGTACCACTGTCTGAACCTGCACAGTGTGTTCCAGAAGGGTACTATCGAGTTCCGGCTGTTTAATTCCACCACTCATGCAGGCAAGATCAAGGCATACATCCAGCTCTGCCTTGCCATCTCCGCGCAGGCTCTTAACCAGCGGTGCGCCAGCCGCCAGAAAACCCGGAGCACCAACGAGAAGTATACCTTCCGAACCTGGCTCCTTCGGCTGGGACTTATCGGTGACGAATTCAAAACCGCCCGGCTTCATCTGCTGGAGCATCTGGACGGCTGCATCGCCTGGAAGGACCCTGCACAGGCCCTCCGGCAAAAGGAACGGTTAAGGCAGAAAAAAGAAAAGGAACTGGCTGAGGTAGCACAAGGAAGGGCGTTAACGCAGGAGCAAACAATTGAAAACGAACAGGAACAGGCCGGGGTTATGTATGAAAGCCCCGGCCTTTCCATGTCAATGTAGCAAGGAGGAATGAAGAAAAATGAAATCTGAAACCCTTTACATCGCCTATGGCAGCAACCTCAATCTTCCGCAGATGGCATTCCGCTGCCCGACTGCCAAGGTAGTCGGCGCCAGCGAGATCAAGGATTACGAGCTGCTGTTCCGGGGCGGACGGAGAAGCTCCGTCGCAACTGTGGAGCCGCTCAAGGGCTCCAGCGTTCCTGTTCTTCTGTGGAAGCTGAAGGAACGTGACCTGCAGTCGCTCGACCGCTATGAGGGATTTCCGTCCTTCTACCGCAAGGAGATTCTTGAAGTGGAACTGAGAGGCAAGACTGTTCCCGCCATGGTCTACATCATGAATGACGGACATCCCTTCGGATCGCCCTCGGATTATTACCTAAACACCATACTGGAGGGATACCAATCGGCAGGCTTTGACACCGAATTTTTGGAGCAGGCCGTGGAGAAATCCTTCCGTCTGGCGAGCGAGCAGCAGGAACGGGAACCGGACCAGGGCACGCTGTTCGACCTGAAATGGTGGTGATGCTCCATGGCAGCTCCCGCAGCAATTACTCTTGCGGTCAAGGCCGCCGTCGCCCTTGCCACTGACAAACGGACGTGGAAAGCCATCGGCGTGGTCATCTCCTCTATCCTGACGCCAATCATCATGATCATAATAATGATCTCCAGCATCCTCTCGGCAGGCTCTGACCACAACAAAGCCGCTATAGATATGTCCTTCAACGGCGGCAGAATCCCTGCTGCCATGCCCGCCGAATATGCGTCGCACATCAGCAATATGAGCGAATGCTTTGCTGTTCTGGATGAAGCAATATCTGAGGCTGAAGCCCTGATGGAAGGCGGTACCTTGGACAATGTCCGTATCAAGTCCATTTTTTATTCTCTGTATTTCGGCGCTGAGAATCTGTCTCTGTCCGCATCCGAAGCCCGCGCCTTTGTCGATTGCTTTGTAGCCTATGAGGACGACGCTGCTGTGCCGGTCGGCCTGAACGCCGCATATGAAAAGCTGTCCCTGTCAGGTGAAACGGTTAACAGCGAGGTCAAAACCAACGCTCAGAAAATCTA
>JAJZPZ010000047.1 GCA_021847795.1 Nitrospirota bacterium | reverse complement strand
GTCTCTTTCGTTGCCTTCCCCCTTTTCCTGGGCCTTGCAGGAGTAGCTACGGAAGTAATTTCCTTTCTCCTCGGCCCCAAATGGCGGCTGATCATTGATCCTTTCCGTTTATTTTGCCTTATCTTGCCGTTCATATCACTCAGCACAATACTTCCACCTGCGGTGTTCGCTATCGGCAAGCCCGTGATCAACCTTGTCAACATGGCTATTACCTCTGTGTTCATGTCCATCTCTTTCCTTATCGGCGTGAAGTTCGGAATCACCGGGTTATGCTTTGCCTGGCTTGCCGCATTTCCCGTTATTTTTCTTATCACGACAACACGATGTTTACATGCCTTGGGGCTGCAGCTCAGGCATCTCCTGGCCGCAATAAAGTTCCCCGTCTTTACCAGTCTGCTTATGCTCACCTTTCTTTTACTCCTGAAGAAAATGCTCATGGTATTGGGCCAGCCCCTCTTGCTGTTGACAATATATGTTTCTTTCAGTGCCGCTTTTTATAGCGCCCTGCTCTTTATCTTCAAAAGAGACGAGGTCCTCAAACTGAAGAACCTTTTGCAGCAATAGCTATCCCGATTACTACAAGGAGAGATATCATATGTGCGGAATTTTAGCCGTATTGCATTTCGGTGGGGAGAGTGTCGACAAGAACCTGATATCCCGAATGAGAGATACAATGTATCATCGCGGGCCCGATGATGCAGGAATTTACATAAAAGGGCCGGTAGGATTGGCACACAGGAGGTTATCCATTATCGACCTCTCCGAAACCGGCCATCAGCCCATGACAAACGAAGATGGTTCCCTCTGGCTGGTTTTTAACGGAGAGATTTACAACTACGTGGAACTCATGAGCGACCTGAAAAAGAAAGGCCACACGTTTCATTCCGTATCCGATACGGAAGTCATTCTCCACCAATACGAAGAGGATGGAGAAAACTGCCTGCACAAGTTTAACGGCATGTTCGCCTTTGTAATCTGGGACGTTCGGGCGCAAAAACTCTTTGCAGCAAGGGACCGTTTAGGCATTAAACCGCTGTACTACTACGCTGACAGCGAGAAAGTCATATTTGCCTCTGAGATCAAGGCAATTATCGAAAACCCGGGTATTGCCAGGACCCCTGACTTTCAGGCCCTTGCAGATTATCTTTTTGCAGGCAGGGCAATCGGAGACAAGACCATGTTCAAAGGCGTCCGGGAAATCGAGCCGGGATATCTGGCCACGGTTTACAGGACCGGCCGGACCGTATGCACAAGGAAATACTGGGACGTCATTTACGATTACGATCATTCGCGCACTGATTACAAGCTGAAAGATGAGCTTTTTCATCTGCTCGACGATGCCGTAAAGGTCCACTGCAGGAGCGATGCGCCTCTCGGGTGCCATCTCAGCGGAGGATATGATTCCAGCACCATCGTGGCCCTTACGGCACAGCACCGGGCGCCGCTGAAAACGTTTTCGATCAAGTTCTCCGACGATAAGTATATAGATGAAACACGGTATGCAAAAGCAGTTGCGCGCCATGTCGGCGCCGATTACCACGAAACATCCCCAACAGCTGCAGACATGGGCAAGCTCTTGCCCTATCTGATGTGGCACATGGATGTGCCGATGGCCACGGAAGGCGGGTTTGCATACTATACGGTATCGCGCATGGCAAAGAATTATGTGAAGGTCTCCTTAACAGGTCATGGCGGAGATGAAATATTCGCCGGGTACCCCGCCCAGTTCCAGGCCTGCTATAACAGAACCGATATGCTGCAGACGCATGCCGACCCCGACAGGACGGCATCCCGGCGGTTGGGGAGGAGGATACTGTACTCTCTCCTGTACAAAAGCCTCGCCGACATCTGCAGGTCACTCAGAAACAGGATTTCAAAAAAGGAAAGAACGCTCGAAGATGTCTGGGTTCAGCTCCATTGCGGGCATCTGCCGGACAACAAGATGGTCTTTCACCCTGATTTCACCAAAGCACTGCGGGGTTACTCGCCCCGTGACGATTATGTTAAACCCTTCAGGGAGGTGAATGCCGGGTACCCCCTCGACAAGTGCCTGTACCATGATTTGCGAACGTACCTGCCCGGACTGCTCCACCTCGAGGACAGGGTAAGTATGTCGGTGTCCCTGGAGTCTCGGGTTCCCTTACTTGATTATCGCATAGTAGAGCTTCTTGCCACTGTTCCTCCGGAACAGAAAATAAAGGAATTCCTGCCCAAGTATCTCTTGCGGGGAATAGCCTCCCGGCTGCTCCCCGCAGAGGTAAGCAACAGAAGAGACAAACTGCCTTTTCCAGTGCCGGGCAAATTCTGGACCACACCGGAAATGCATAAATTGATGCGACTCCTGCTGTTATCTCCCGACAGCATGAAAAGGGGCATATTTACGAAAAAGGTCTTGAAGGATGCTTCCAGGAACATCAATACCATCTGGCCCATTATCAACATAGAGCTGTGGTTCAAAATATTTATTGATAAAGACCCTTACTGGCTGGACAAGTCATCAATTAAAGTTTAAGCAAAATACAAACCTGACGATGGAGAAAGGAGGCTTTTGTGAAACTTATTCTTACTGTCGGCGCACGCCCCAATTTTATGAAGGCAGCACCCATAATCGACGCGATACATGAGCATAACCGGTCCACTGAACGCCCGATAAAGTTTATTCTCGTACATTCAGGGCAGCATTATGACGAGAAGATGTCAAAGCTGTTTTTCGAGGATCTCGGCCTTCCGAAGCCCGATATCAATCTGGAGGTAGGGTCCGCATCTCATGCCGTGCAAACAGCGGAAATAATGAAGAAGATCGAAAAGGTTTACAAGGATGAGGGTCCCACGCATATCATGGTTGCAGGCGATGTCAATTCCACGTTGGCCTGTGCGCTGGTGGCGTCCAAGATGGACATCAGGATCATTCATATAGAGGCCGGTTTGAGAAGCCATGACAGGACCATGCCTGAGGAGATCAACAGGATAGTAACCGATGCCCTGTCGGATTACCTGTTCATAACCGAAGAGAGCGCCCGGGAGAACCTGCTCAGAGAAGGGGTCGCTCAGGAGAAAATATTCTTTGCCGGCAACGTCATGATCGATACCCTGTTGAAACACAAACAAGGGGCCGGCCGGTCAGCCATTCTCACGCAACTCGGGTTGAAGCCGGAGGGGAACTCACAGGTTGTGAACTACGCACTGCTCACACTTCACCGTCCCTCGAATGTCGACAACAGGCACACCCTGAGAGGTATCCTTGAGGCCCTGTCCGAGATATCAAAGAGTATGCTCGTTATCTTCCCGGCCCATCCCAGGACGCTGAAAAGACTCAGGGAGTTCGACCTGGAAAGCTACCTGGCGCAGGGCCGGAATGCCGGCATGCGGAATTCCCGCATCTGTTGCATTGCCCCCCTGGGATACCTCGATTTCCTCGCACTGATGTCACATGCAAAGGTTGTGCTTACCGATTCCGGCGGCATACAGGAAGAGACCACTGTCCTGGGAGTCCCCTGCGTGACGCTGCGGGAAAACACCGAGCGCCCGGTGACGGTAGCTCACGGGACAAACATCATTGCAGGAACGGGAAAGGACAATATAATCGCTGCATTCGATACATCCATCGGCGCCCATAGCAATGGCGCACGTGCCCTCCCTCCCCTCTGGGACGGCAGGGCCGCACAAAGGATTATCCAGGTCGTTGCAGCCCAGGAGCCGGTTTTTTGCCGGGAACGAGGTCTTTACGAAGCAGCCGCGGCAGGAAGGTAAAAACAACACATGAAAAAAATCATGATCATCGCTTATCATTTCCCGCCTGACAGCGCCGTCGGGGGACTGAGGCCTGCCAGGTTTGCGAGGCATCTCACCTCTTTCGGCTGGGAACCGTTGGTGCTTACTGCAAAAGACCGTTATCGTGAACAGCTGGACAGGGAAAGGTTAAAGGGCATACAAGATATACCCGTTATAAAAACCACTGAACTGCCGGCGATCAGACATTTTTATCTGGACCTGAAAAAATATTTTTCGTTGTCGGACAGCGAGAATGCAGGGGATGCCGGCGCCAATGAAACCGCTCCGCAGTCCACCCGTGAAACTCTCAGGCAGAAACTCAAACGTTATTTCATCTCCCTGTTCATAACGCTTCCCGACCTGAACGCCAACTGGATACTTCCTGCCGCACTCAGGGCGGCCTTTGAAATCAAGCGCAGAAAGATAGACTATATCCTTACCACGAGCCCGCCGCATTCAGCGCATATGGCAGGGCTTATAGCAAGGGAACTGACCGGCGTGAAATGGGCGGCTGACTTCAGGGACCCCTGGATAGACATCATACAGGAGAAATCACCCGGTGTCAGGTCCCGGCTGTCCGACAAGGCCGAACACTGGATGGAAGACCAGGTCATCCGGAAAGCCGACAAGATCATTACAACGACAAAGGAACTCAGAAACGCTATGCAGTCCAGGTATCCGGCGGAAATCCGGCGGAAATTCATTTATATACCGAACGGCATCGACCTGGGAGGACCCTCCTGCGGGCAGGTCGCGGAGAAGTTCGGCAAATTCACCATCACCTATGCCGGCTCTCTCTATGCAGGCC
The DNA here is from genome assembly GCA_021847795.1 of Nitrospirota bacterium. Classification (GTDB taxonomy): domain Bacteria; phylum Nitrospirota; class Thermodesulfovibrionia; order Thermodesulfovibrionales; family Dissulfurispiraceae; genus JAMCVZ01. Next base: position 17,465 of record JAJZPZ010000047.1, on the reverse strand, counting down.
GGTCGGTCGAACCCCTGTTCCGGGCCGTAAAGAAACTTATTGATGAAAACAGGGTCAAACCCTCCGATATCAGCATCAAGCTGTTCGGCAACTGCGATTTCATGAACGACACACCCACCACTGCCGTGGCCGAAGCGTATGGACTCACCGGCAGCGTAGAGGTCTCGGGATATGTTCCTTACACGGAGGCGCTGCAGATCATGGGCCGCTCGCACCTGCTTCTGCTTATGATACCCTCCAAGCACCGCCTGTGCATACCGGCAAAGGTCTATGATTATTTCGGCGTCGGATCAAAAATACTGGCGCTCGCAGACGGCGGGTCCATTGAGGAGATCCTCAGGACAACCGGCAGCGGAAAGGCCTTTTCGCCGTCCGATATCAACGGCATCAGCGGCTACATCATCGAACTCATGAACAGCGGGGACACCCATCTGCCGAAAAATAACTGCAACCGTTTTGAACAATTCGACATCCGGCTGTTAACCGGCAGGTTAGCCGGAGAACTGGCAGCAACGCCGGACCACGGCGGGTCCGCAGCCGGATTAAAGCAATTGCAGGCGACAAACAAACCGGGCAGGAGGCTATAAATGGCATTCACCGCGCTCCTCATTTTAACCTTTGCACTTATCGGGCGCCCGCAGGACGCCTTCCCGGAACTGCAGGCAATAAGGCCCGCTGTTCTTCTGACCGCAATCGCCGTGATGTTTTCCTTTTTCAGGTTGAACGGAGAAAGGCTGTGTTCGCTGTTCACGACGGCCGAGACAAAAAAATATCTCCTGTTCTATTTTCTCATGGCAGCCGGTATCCCTTTTGCTTACTACAGGCTCGAGGCGCTTGATTTCGTATTCAGGTACTACTCATCATGCCTGCTTTTTTACTGTGTCCTTTTCATAAATATCGATTCCCTCAAAAAACTGAAGACCGCCCTGTTTGCCATATGCGTGTCCACGCTCTTTTACAGTCTCTTCAGCCTGGCAAAAGGTTCGTTTGCACAAGAGAGGTTTTCCTTCGGCACAATGTACGATCCCAATGACCTCGCTTATTTTCTCATATCCCTGTTCCCTCTGTCCCTCTTTTACCTCATCCACAACGGGGGGCGCTTCAGGAAAATCACGGCAGTAGCGGCTATCGGCTGCTCTCTTACCGCGGCTTTTATGACCGGCTCAAGGGGGGGGCTCATAGGCCTGCTCGTCGTCATTGTCGTCCTCCTGTACTCCAGGGCAGGCAGAATCAGATGGACACATGCCGTTTTTATAGCAATGGTGATATCGGCGTTCCTCCTGCTGAACAGGGAATCGCTGAATATGGACCGCTACCGCTCGTTCGGTAGAATCAGCGCTGATTATAATATAACCGACGAGTTCGGGCGCCTGCAAATCTGGAAAAAAGGGCTTCAATTGACTCTGTCCAACCCGATTACAGGAGTAGGCGTCAACTGCTTTTCAATGGCCGTAGGATATTTGCGCGAGGCCGAAGAAACCCCCCCCGCATGGCAGGTTTCCCATAATTCCTACATCCAGGTTGCGGCAGAAGTAGGGCTCATCGGCTTTATCGTGTTCCTGTCAATAATATGGGGGTGTTTCAAAAACTTCTCACATTGCCGGAAGGGCGGGACGGCCTCGGCGGAGGCAAATGAGGTCAAGACAATCGCCGGACTGCTTCAGGCAGGCTTTGCCGGCAATCTTGCAGCCGCCTTCTTCCTGTCGCAAAGCTATTCCGTCCTGTTCCCCCTGTTTTTCGCGTTTTCGGCCCTGTTGAGGAAATTCCGGGACAGGCTGCAGGCCGGCGCAACTCCGGATTAAGGCATACATGAACAATGCTGGGAAAGCTTTTTATTACACTGAAGGGATTTAATGCTGCAGCAATGAAATTCGATCTTCACATCCATTCACATCTGTCTTATGATTCTCTCTCATCCATCAACGCAATTGTACAATACGCAAGAAAAAGAGATTTAAGGGGAATCGCAATAACCGACCACAATATATCGGCATCCGATACTATTGTACGGACAGACCTGGACAGTGACCTCTGGATAATCAAGGGGAATGAAGTCAAAACAGATATAGGAGACATCATAGGGCTCTTCATCTCAGGCCCCCTGCGGAATACGAAGGCGAACGCATTAATCGATGAAATTCACGACCAGGGCGGGATAGCAGTCCTCGCGCATCCCTTTAAATACCGAAGAAACTACCCGCCTCTCTTGCTGGAAAAGCTCGATGCAGTTGAAGTGATCAACTCGCGATGGATCGACCTCGGCAGCCTTAAAGCTAATCCGGCAGTGGATCAATTATTAGCGACAGTCAAGGGAAGGAGTGCGGGAAGCGATGCACATTTCCCTTTCGAAGTCGGAAGGGCTTGTTGGGTAACTCCGCATATAAAAACCCCGGAAGATCTGAAAAAAAGCATCTGCTCTAATTCCGGTCAGGCCTTTGCCTGCCGCACTTCGGAGTGGCTGGATGGGGCAAGTCAATGTGTTAAGTTCATAAAGCACCCTTCCGCAAGGCAACTGGCCTATATAACGTACCGGTTGCTGAGGCGGCGGGCCTTTGCCGGGAGGAAAGAAATTTCATGAAACAGAAAAGAAAGCTGGAAGGTGTCAGCATACTGACCACCGATGCCGAAAAACGAATCGGCCTGTATGCTATCCGGTACCTGGGCCAGGCAGGCGGCCTGGTAAGCGGGATTGCCCAAACCAACGGATCAGATACGCCGATCGGCTTTTTATCTCGCTACGCAGAAAAACATATCGGTATACAAAAGAAAAACTACTTCGATGAATTAAAGAAGATTTTAATAAGCGATGTTCGCAGCTATCAGGTTATCAACCCGATAGATATTTCAAATATGCTTTTTGTAATGGATACCGATAAGGAACACGACTTAAAGTGCAACTACCTCCTTCCCAAAAGAGACAGCCTCGTCATTGCCGACAACAAGGAACTGCTGACAAAGTACGCACAGGAAATCGGGCTGCGCTGTCCGAAAACCTTCTTCAGGATACCGGCCAGGGAGATACGGGAACTTTGCCGCTCAGGGCTGACCTTCCCCTGCATCATCAAATTCAGAGGGGACAGTCGGGAGACACATTGGCGTCCTGAGGAGCGGTACGCAATCGTGAATTCGCCGAAAGAATTGCTATCCGCGTACCAGCGGATGCATGAGATCGAGCCATATCCGATCATCCAGGAATATATCCGGGGACAGGGGTTCGGCTACTTTGCATTATATGATAAGAAGCGCAATTTGAAAGCCCAGTTTTGCCATAAACGGGTGCGTGAATATCCTGTCCTCGGAGGGCCGAGCAGCTGTTGTGAAAGCACCTTTGATCCGGACCTGATCAGAACCGGCCGGAGGTTGCTTGAATCGCTGGAGTGGTCCGGTCTGGCAATGGTAGAGTTCAAATTCGATGAAGTCCGAAAGCAGCATTTCATTATCGAAGTAAACCCCCGCTATTGGGGCTCTCTTCCCTTAGCTGTCTACAGCGGCGTTAATTTCCCCGTGCTGCACATGCTCTCCGCACTCGGAAGAGACTATGCCCCTGTACTCGAATACAAACTAGGCGTCAGGGTACGCTTTCTTGAGAATGACATTAAGGCTATAGTGGCCGAGATGCGCGTCCAGGAGAGTTTCAGGAAAAAAATCGGTCTGTTTCTGGAGATCTTCAATCCGTCCGTTAAGGACGGACTGATTGCCCTGGACGACATCGGCCCTTTGCTGGGGCGTGTGTTCAGGCTGAAGAGCCGGGCAGGTATATAAATGGCAACCTATAATGTTGCGTACCTCATGACCCCGATCGAATTCGGAGGGGCCGAACAGGTGAATCTCACTTTTCTGAAACATGTCGACCGGAACAAGTTTCGGATCAGCCCTATTCTCCTGGTCCGCCCCTGGGAAGAAGAAAACTTATTCATAAGGGAACTGCGGGAATTCGGCTATCCGCTCTGCAAGGTTCCGGTAGCGTTAAAAAAAAGAGGAGAGGGAAAGGACTACCTCAGGATCGCCAGGTGCTACCGGCTCATCCATTCCTTCCTGAGGGGAAACCGCTTCGATCTGCTCCATACGCACGGCTATTTTGCGGATATTGTAGGTATTCCTACTGCAAAGATGCTTGGAATTCCCTCTATTACAACATGCCACGGGTTTATAATGAACGACATCAATTTGAAGTTGTATATCAACCTCGATATCTTTGTTTTACGCTTTGCCGACAAGGTAATAGCTGTTTCCTCAGAAATAAGAAATGATCTCATGAAAAGCGGGATCAAGGAATCGAGCATCGGGCTTATTCAAAACGCAGTTGACGGAGAGTACGACACCATACCGGACAAAAATAAAGGGAGCGCCGCACGGCAGGCATTCAATATCCGGGAGCAGGACTTTGTCCTGGGATATACCGGGCGGCTCAGTAAAGAAAAGGGGCTGGTACACCTTATTGAAGCGGCAGCAATGCTGGACAGCCTGGGGATACCCGTAAGAGTACTGCTTATCGGCGAAGGGCCCGAGAGAAAGAGATTGGAGAACCTGGCCGGAGAAAAAAATATCGGGACAAAAGTGCATTTCACAGGATTTCAATCAAATGTAAACAACTGGCTGCCTGCGCTTGACGCGTTTGTCCTCCCATCCCTCACTGAAGGGACCCCCATGTCGCTGCTTGAGGCCATGGCCTCCGGGGTCCCCTCGATTGCAACCTCCGTCGGAGGAATCCCCGGAGTCATAAGACACCGGGAGGACGGAATTCTCGTAGCTCCCGGGTGCCCTGAGGAAATAAAAAAAGCGGCACTTATGCTTTATACGGATCAATCCCTCAGGAACAGTATTTCCCTGGCAGGCAGGATAAAAGTGAAATCAAACCACAATGTCGGGGATTGGACAAGAAGACTTGAGGCGGAATATCTCAGGGTCCTGAAAAAACACACAGTTCATAATGGAGGTAAAGATTAAATGCTGCTTCTCAACGCAATCTTCCTCACAATAACGTTATATTGCCTATTAGGAGCGCTGTACTACTTTGCGGCAGCACTGCTGTTCCTTCTCGCCCCGGGAATCAGAAACAATAATCCCGATCAGCAGAGAACGGACAGACATAACCGGTTTCTTATTTTAATTCCCGCCCACAATGAGGAGAAGGTGCTTCCGCGGTTACTGGACAGCGTCAGGCAAATTGAATATCCGGGCAATTCGTTTCACTGCTGCGTCGTTTGCGACAACTGCGAAGATGGCACGGAGAGGGTTGCGAAGGCAAAGGGAGTAACGGTTCTGAGGCGCAACGATAAGAAGCGGCGCGGGAAAGGTTATGCAATCGAATGGGCTTTGGCCCGGATGAATATCCGTGATTTCGATGCAGTGCTCATGACAGATGCCGATACCATGCTGGATAAAGACATACTGAAACAGCTCGATATGAAATTCGCATGCCATGATGTAGGGGCGGTTCAGTGCTACAACGGGGTCATCAACCCCGACGACACCCCTTTTACACGGCTGATCTCACTGGCACGGGCGATGGAAATAATTTACATGGCCTCACGGTCCTATCTGGGTCTGACGGTACATCTTATCGGAAACGGCATGTGCTTCAGGTCATCCCTGCTTAAAACGTATCCGTGGACGGCCTTTTCGCTATCGGAGGACCTGGAATATTTTTGTCTCCTGTCACTCAAGGGCGTCAGGGTACATTATTCCTACACAGCAAAGGTTTTTTTGCAGGAGGAGGAGAAGCTGTCCGATGCAAAGACCCAACGGCAAAGATGGTCAAGCGGAAGGTTCCCGCTTATCATGAGGTATGTTCCAGGAATACTGTGGAAATGGCTCAAAGACCGGAAGGCAGGAAAGGCTGAAGCAGCTATGATACTTTTAGTCCCTAACCCTTCCTTGCTGGGGAACCTCCTGGTTGCCGCGTTAATCTTCAGCCTTTTTTTGAATCTCTGGCGGTTTATATACTTGTTGAATTTCATTTCCCTGTTTTCCCTGTTTTTCCTGTTCATCTCCTCCTTTCTGATAGTGAAAATGGACAGAAGAAGAATATTTTCGGTCCTGCTGGTTCCGGTTTATCTCGTCTGGAAAGGAGTGATCGATCTCCAGGCCGTGTTTGGAAAGAGAAAGGTTCAATGGATAAAAACAGAGAGGCATTGATCCTGCACGGCCTCGCATAACCGGTTCATGCCGAACCTGCTTATAAAAGCCCTTGCTTATGTCCGCGGCAGCCTCACATCAATAACGCGTTTTAAGCAGGCGGCAATGCTATGCCAGTATGGCAGCCTGAGGGTCGTAAAAAAGAACGGAGAGGTCATCATAGGGGACAGGACCGCCCTGTGGCCGGGCGTCAAGCTGTCCTGTATCGGCACCCCTGCGCAGAAGGCCACCCTGAAAATCGGCGCACGCTGCTCCATAGGGGACAGGACCGAGATACATTGCAGCGACTCCGTCAGCATCGGGAATGAGGTAATAATTGCCTGGGATTGCAACATCCTCGACAGGGACTATCATGCCACGGATGCAGGCCCTGAGAAAACCGCACCCGTAGTTATAGGGAACCGCGTCTGGATTGGATGCCGTGCAATAATCCTTAAGGGCATAAGAATCGGGGATAACGCAATCGTTGCAGCAGGCTCTGTTGTTACAAAAGACGTTCCGCCCAATACCCTGGTTGCAGGGAACCCGGCCAGGGTCAGGAAGATAGTAAAAGGCTGGAGGACCTCCGTACAGCCGACAGGGACGTAGTTCCAGCCCGGAACATATATGTATGCTGGGAGGAAACGGAAAAATAAACATTCTTTTCCTGATGATGCAGATGGAGATGGGGGGTGCCGAGCGCCTGGTTCATACCCTTGCCGGCAGCCTTGATCGCACCATTTTCACCCCCTCGGTAGCATGGTTCCAGGGCAAGAGGGCATTAAAGGCGTTTCAAGACCTGGAAGTTCCCCTTCACCATATTCCAAAGATAAAACGTGTTGATTTCACCGCCATGAAAAGACTCAGCGGCATTATCGAAGAGAACAACATTCATATCGTAAACGCACATCATTTCATGCCGCTGGTTTACTCTTTTTACGGATCGAAAATCGCACATTCCGGAAAGCTGTTCTGCACCATCCATTCGGAATGGGAGGTAGAAAGCCTGGCGTTAAAATGGCGGATTGCCGGCAATCTCCTTTTAAAGCAGGCAGACGGCATCATCGGCGTAAACGAGCTGGTATCTCAAGCGGCCCGGGACACCTTCAGACTTGATCCTGCAAAATCCTTCACCATACATAACGGAGTCGATCTTGCAGCCTTTGCGCATGGGAACAGGAAAGCGGCATTGAGGAAACAGCTGGGCATCGCTGCCGGAGATAAAATCATAGGCGTTGTTGCGAACCTGAAGAAAATAAAAAACCATATACTTCTCCTCAGGGCCTTCAGCGAGCTTATCAAGGACATGGGAAATGTATCACTCATATTGGTCGGCCAGGGCTTCACATCCGACCCGGACAATACAGAGCCGGAGATCCGCAGCTTTATTTCCGGAGAAAATCTCGGGGGGAAGGCACTGCTCCTCGGCTACAGGGCCGACATCCCCGACCTCCTCGGCATTATGGACATTTTCTGTCTGCCCTCACTGAAGGAGGGCCTGCCGATAGGCTTGATCGAAGCAATGGCCGCCGGGCTTCCTGTTGTGGGGACCAGCGTGGAGGGGATAAGAGATGTGATCAAACCGGGCAGGAACGGTTTTTTGGTCGCCCCAGGTGATGTGGCGGCATTAAAGCGGCTTCTCCATACTTTACTGAACGATGATTCATTAAGGTATACGCTGGGGCAGGAGTCCCGCTACCTGGCGAAAAGCGCTTATTCACTGGACCAGTGCATCAGCAAATACGAACAATTGTTTCGGGCATCGTTGCAGGTCCCTCCGGCAGATATGCCTTATGCAGGACTCGGGACAATTTCGGGGCATTGACAAGGAGGGAAACTGTGCTGTGATTGCAATCACAGTTTTTTTACCACGCTCCACGGTAACGTAGAGGGACAATAAACAAGAAGGAGCGTACTATGAAAATTGTGTTAAGAACAATATGCTTGTTGGGCATTATAAGCTGCCTGCCACTTCTGTATACAAGTAAGGCATCAGCGGGCATAGACCTGCCATGGTCCACAACTTTTAATTGTCCCGATTGGACATCGTACAACAGCCCGCTGAACTGCGATGGTCTTGTCAAATGGGGATCCTGGACGTGCTACGACGGCACACAGAATGTGTACGAGCAGATAGTAAGCGGCGGCAATTATTCAGGGGGCAAAGGGAGCAGCGGCTTAAGGCACTTCATCGGTTCCGGCAACGTCAACAACTCAGGCAGCACGGCTATCTATTTCAATACCCCGCAGCGTGAACTCTGGGTCAGATGGTATATCAGATTTGAAAAAGGCTGGACCTGGTCAGGCCTGAAAGAGTTCAAGATGCTGTATTTTTATACGGATGGTTCGTTAGCCCCATATTTCAATTTCCCATGGGGTGACAACAATGTCAGGCTTTACACCCAGGGTGGAGGTGGTACGGACGAGTCCTGCACTAATTGCGGATGGCAGACGCTCTATGGGGGCACTGCCTCTGACGGATCGTGGCACGCATTCGAGGTGCATCTGAAGCTGAACAACCCCGGCACCACTGACGGCATTTTCGAGTTCTGGATAGACGGGGTGCGTAAAATAGGCAATACAAATGTCAATTACACCGGGGCAGGCAACCCTACCGGGTTCGTGCGTTTCGAGCTTGGAGACAACGGCAGCAATTTCTGGCCCACTCCTGGCTGTCATCCGGTGGATTATGATGACGTCGCCATAAGCAATACGGGATATATAGGACCGCTTTCCGACGCTGCCCGCCCGTCAGCGCCGACAAGCTTGCGTTAATCTCAGTGCAAGGACAGGAAAGGCCGGAGTAACCGGCCACACTTGTCCGAGAGATAACAACTTGGAAAAGGAGTTTAAGCATGAGAAGCATCACCAAACTGTTGTATGTTGTACTTTGCATCTTCTTCCTCCCGGTCGCCAGTTTCGGAGGAGTGCTCCTTCAGGAGAATTTCGACGATACGAATTTCAGCTCACGCGGCTGGTATGATTCAACAGGGGGGGCCATTTCCACAGCCGAACACATCCCCGGAAGCGCCGCTTCATTTGTATGCAGGTTTCTCCCGGGCGGAACCGACTGCAGCGGGGGAACGCCCCACCGGGTTCTGTTCACGCCGACCGATACCCTCTATGTAAGCTATTGGGTTAAGTACAGTACAAACTGGCAGGGGCAGCCGCCTTCCTTCGACCATCACGAATTCCTCGTGATGACGAATATGAACGGCGCATGGGACAGCCTGGCACGCACGCACCTGACCGCCTACATCGAGCAGCACCACGGGACACCGGTGTTGCAGATTAACGACGGGCAGAACATAGATGAGTCGAGGGTCGGTCAGAACCTGGCAAACATCACTGAGAACAGGGCCGTTGCAGGATGTAACGGCGATGGAGATGCATATGCCGGCCTCTGCTGGCCTGTCGGAAGCGTACACTGGAATGCCAAACTGTGGCAGGCAACCGGCAACTACTTTTCAGACAGCACCGGACCGACCTATAAAAGCGACTGGCACCATATAGAAGCGTATTTCAAGCTGAACAGCATCGCAAACTCGAAAGGCATCGCGGACGGCATACTGCAGTACTGGTACGACGGGAAACTGATTATGGACGACCGGAATGTAATGCTGAGGACGGCAATATCTTCTACCATGAAGTTCAACCAGTTTATCCTTGCGCCGTACATGGGTGACGGGTCGCCTATAGACCAGACCATGTGGGTGGACAATTTAACTATCGCAACCGCAAGGGATGTGGTAACTCCGGCTCCTCCCGGCAACTTAAAGTAGCCTGTAAACCATAAGCACCTGAACGGGGAGTGTCTTCGGCTGAATTGCCGGAGACACTCCCTCTCATAAAAAACAGTTCCTTTCATCACCATACCTTGTTGGAACATCCCGGTCTTCACGGAACTCAGCGGTCCTGCGAAGGGACCGGGAGGATTCTTCCGGCCGCCCTAAAGACGGCTTTTTCAGAGAGCATTTGCAAGAAACAAAAGCATCTCCTCCGCAAAAGTCTATGCCTTGACACGACGTAAGTATTCCAGCATCCCGGGAAGCTGCACGCTTTGCGGCAACCCATCAGTTCAGCCGCAAATAACCATGCTCAAAATACAGAGACAAAGGAGACCATGCCAATGTTTTTCCGTAAAGGGATGAGCTTGCCCGCACAAGGAACAGACGTGCTTTCCCGGGATAGGCATGTGCTGAGGACTGCTTACTACCCGTTGCTTTTCATATTTGCGGTCGCCTTCCTCCTTCGGGCCGCCCCCAACGTCTGGCTGGAGTGGCGGCAGCCGGGATGGCATGCCGCGAATATCAACGAAATGGAGTTCTACTACGATGATGTTGCGAGAAGCCTGATTGCAGGCAAGGGCTTTGTGCACTCGGTCAATCCGCGCCCGGAGACTTCTTTATATCATTTCACGCCAGGCACACCTTTTCATTTTGTGCCCCCTCTCTATGCATGGTGGCTGGGGCTGGTGTATTTTCTGTTTGGGCCCAATGTGCTCCTCGCCAAGATCCTCCAATGCCTGATGGATGCCGCTGTCTGCCTGGCCCTGTACAAAGCCGGGACGTGCATCACGGACCGCGGCACATCGCTGCTCGCGGCGTTCCTGTATGCGGTGTATCCGCTGGCGATCTACACTTCCACAAGGCTTTACTATCAAATACCGATGAATCTGTCTTTGTGTTTTCTCATTGTGTTCCTTACCGCCCCGGTCACGACAAGGAACGGCGTGTGGACAGGAATTGCAATGGCGACTTCGGCATTGGCAAAACCGGTGACTTTGCCCTTCCTGCTGCTGCTGCCGGCGATCAGAATGCTCGAAGGCTTTGCAAAAAAGACCAGGGCAAGAGCCTCCCTGGCATGGTCTCTTTCTTTTCTCCTCACTGCAACCGTACTCCTGGCGCCATGGACAATACGGAACTATCTTGTTTTCCATACATTCATACCTGTTCAGAGGGGGGCCGGGGCAGTCTTAATCCAGGGGTCCCAGGAACGGTATATTGACATCGATGTACAGAACCTCCGCCGGATATATGGCCGGAACTTCGGGATCAGCCCCGACCAGTTTGTAGAGACAGCAGTGAGCAACCATAAAAGCCATTTCATGAATGCGCCTTTGGATTACATGCGTTTCCTAGGAAAAAAGTTTCTGCTCGCCTGGTACAACACCGAGGGGAGAGATAAAAACACCCTCACCTTGCTGATCCAGCTTCCTTTCCTCACCCTCGCGTTTTTTTCCCTTGTCGCATCCCCGGGATTCTGGCTGAGGGGAAATCGCTGGTATGTACCGGCACTGATACTGTACATCAGTGGAATCCAGATAGCATTGTTTCCGCTTGCCCGCTACACATTGTCGGTAATGCCGCTTGTGATGCTCCTTGCAGCTTTTGGAATGCAAACGCTGCTCGGGAAAGGGGCGGCCCAGAGAGCCCTTCCCTGAGATGCAGGTCTCCCTGGACTTTGCCGTGCCGGCACAAAAATCGACCATCGCAATTCGCAGCAATCTTTTATACGTGACCGTTCCGGTAAAGGAAGCGATTTCAGGGGCAACCCTGTCATTTAACGACTCAGGCAACACCAGCATTCTCATTGCAGGCAGAACGAATCCTTCATGTACAAGTACTCCAGCTTAATAACCATCCGGACCAGCGGCCGGCGCCTGTGCCAAGCCGGCCCCGGATACGGGAAATACGGCTGCTATGCCCCCGGGGAGGTGTAACTATGACGCATTCCGAAAAAATTGCCGTCGTCATTCCAGCCTACAAGGTTATCGGCCAGATAAGAGAGGTGATTCTATCCATACCGGAAAGCATCGATTACATCATAGTTGTCGACGACAATTGTCCGCACCGTTCCGGGAAAGAGGCTGAAAAGTTAAACAGGGAGGATGTCATAGTAATTTACCACGAGCAAAACCAGGGGGTTGGGGGAGCCGTTATCTCGGGCTACAGGAAAGCACTGGAATTAGGCTGTGACATCGCCATAAAAATGGACGGCGACGGCCAAATGAATCCTCATTATATCGGGGATCTGATTGGCCCGCTGCTGCAAAACGAAGCGGATTACACCAAGGGCAACCGCTTCAGGGATTTCAGGGCACTAAGGTCCATGCCGAAAGTCAGACTGTTCGGAAATAGCGGATTGTCATTTCTCGTAAAACTGGCATCCGGCTATTGGAACATAATTGACCCCACCAACGGCTACACTGCAATCCACCGGAGGGCGCTGGAGAAATTAAACCTCGGAAAATTGTCAAAAAGGTACTTTTTTGAATCCGATATGCTCATCCATTTAAACCTGATCGATGCGATTGTAAAGGATATAAACATACCGGCGAAATACGGCTATGAAAAGAGTTCCCTCAGCATTACGAAAATTTTATACCAATTCCCGCCGAAACTGATAAAAGGCCTCGCAAAACGCATCCTGTTAAAGTATTTTCTTTACGACTTCAATATGGCATCTGTATACCTGTTAACAGGCGTGCCCATATTTACTGCAAGTGTCTTGTTCGGGACTATGGAGTGGATAGACTCGCTCATAACGGGAACTCCACGCTCCGCGGGAACAATCATGTTGGTGGCCCTGCCGATCATAATGTCGTTTCAAATGCTGCTGCAAGCAATAAGTATAGACATTAATTCAATCCCCAGAAAGAGCGGAGCACAAGCAACTAACCCGCTCACCCCTCTCGATTTGCCTGAATTTGCCAAGTCACAGGAAGTCAATTCTCACAAAAGGAGGATCAAATGTCTGCAATCGGATCAACCAGTGCACGTTTCAGGAATCGGCACGCCGGACGTCCCGGAATACAGAAGCTAAAGGACTTCCTCACCTTTCCGCTGCGGGCGGTGGCCCTGATTGAAAACGATAAGATGGGCCTCTCCTCCCTCCGTTCAGAGAGATTTGATTACGTTTCCAGAGAAGTCGTCGGACACTGCCTGGATGTCGGCTGCGGGAAATATAACCGTTTCATCAACCACTACCTGAACAGGAACGGCAAAGGGATAGATGTATTCCCCTACGAAGGGTTGACTGAAGAGAATATTATCGCTGATATCACCCGGTTTCCTTTTAATGCCGAAACGTTTGACTCTGTTACCTTCATTGCAAATGTGAACCATATCCCGAAGTCCAAAAGAAGTATCGAGCTGTCCGAAGCATATCGGTGCCTCAAACCCGGCGGCAACATTATTGTGACCATGGGCAATCCCCTAGCTGAAATACTCACCCACAAGGTCGTGTGGCTCTATGATAAATGGTTCGGCACGGATTACGACGTCGACACCCAGCGCGGTATGCATGAAGAAGAAGAATATTACCTCAGGGATTCAGAGATTACAGGGCTTCTTACCCGGGCCGGATTTCAGGGTATAGAAAAAAAATATTTTCTGACTCAGTGGGGGTTGAACCATCTTTTTTTAGGGTGGAAGGGCGGAGAAAAGACGACAGGGAAATCCCGCAGGAAAGCTTCTTCAGGGATCAAAGCCGCCCGATAATGCGCCAGGCTGCATGGCAGGAAGAACATACTACTAGGTCATGGGAAGGGCTTCGACTATGACCGTCACAAAACTCTTGCTGGGACTGGCATGCGCATTCGGCATGTCGGCAGGCCAGATTTTCTTCAAACTCGCCGCACTATCTCCATCTCCGGCTTGCGGCAATCCGTTGCTGCAAAGGATATTGAGTCCTCACTTACTGACAGCCCTGCTTATTTATGCATTTACAACAGGCGTATGGCTCTGGCTGTTGCGTTTAATTCCCCTGAACCGGGCCTATCCGTTCATGGCACTGGCCTTTCTTTTTGTCCCGTTGTTAGGGGCCGTTTTCCTCGGGGAAAAGCTCGAATATAAAACCATCGCGGGAGGGCTTATCATACTCCTCGGTGTTTATATAAGCACTACGTAGATTCCCGTACAGTCTGCTGTATGCATATCGCCGGCGCCGGACACTTCATGCTTCAGCACACTAAAAAGGGGGAGAGCACATTGTGAAAATTGACTGTGCCGTTTTCAGGCAGGCTGACTGCGGATATGCGACAACGAGAAAGGAACGAAACCAATGAGAACTTCATTATCGGAGAGACAAAAGATCGAGGAGAATTACCACAACACACTTTATAAAAATAATGACTCCGGCTCCGGCGTCACCAGGACAGGAGAAAGTGCCTTTCACCAATTCAGGAGTTTGAGAGGAGACGTCAAGGGGCTAAGGGTGCTGGACTTTGGGTGCGGCAGCGGATGGTTGAGCGTTGAACTTGCGAAGGAAGGGGCTGCGGAAGTTTACGGGATAGACATTTCTCACGAACTTATAAGCAAAGCAGCTGCATTTGCCGAGCATGCAGGCCAGTCAGAAAAGTTGCATTTCATGAAAATGCCCTGTGAGGATCTGGCTTTTCCCGACAACTATTTCGATCTCATTATCGGCAGCGCCATCCTGCATCATACCGATCTGAACAAGGCAATTCAAAACATATCCAGAGTCCTGAAGCGAGGGGGCAGGGCACTCTTCATAGAACCTTTAAACCAGAACATCTTCCTGAAGACATGGCGCCGGATTACGCCCTGGAGGCGGAGCCCGGTAGAAAGAGCTCTTGTGGCCAACGACTTAAAGCTCATACTGGGCACACTCCCTGATTCAAGACTTTATTTTCATTATCTCCTTTCTATTTTCACAGCAGGGCTGATCATTGCTTTTCCCAACAGCAAATTCATAGCCCTCGGCAATACCGTGATGGAGGGCTTCGATAATAAAATATTACGCCGGGCGCCTGCGCTCAGGAAATATTGCGCTATCGTCATCATGGATTTGGTAAAGAGCTGAAAGCCCCCCGCCGGGAGCTGTTCATCCCGGGGGCAAAGGGCACCTAAAAGCATGGCAGGACAAAGTAAATGCAAAATAAACTGTTGAGGTAAACTATGAGAATCGGCATTGTCGGTTGCGGTTTGAATTCGGATTATCATATCAATTTTGCCGGGACGTATCAAGGCGCAAAGATCGTAGGTATCGCAGACAGGGACAGCGCAAAGGCCCGGGAGTGCGGGGCGAAGCACGGTATTGCAGGTATCTATTCCGGCATTGCGGAACTGGTCAAACATGAGCAGCCGGATGTCGTTCATATAGTTACCCCGCCCAGGGCGCATTACGCACTGGTAAAGGAAGCCCTTGAACTCAAATGCCATGTATTGGTCGAAAAGCCCATGGCCCTGAGCCTCAGGGAGGCGAAGGAACTCTTCGGTCTTGCAGACCGGCACAGGGTCAAGCTCTGCACCATGCACAACCATTTTTTTGATCCCTGTATGTCCGAGGCCCGTGACCACGTCGAAAACGGCCGTGCCGGCAGGATCATCAACGTTGAGAGTTATTACGGCCTCAACACCCGGATCCCGGCGTTCCGTGAATATCCGGCGCCCGGCGTAATACCCTGGCTTTATACGCTCCCCGGAGGTGTATACCACGATTTCATGGCACACCCCCTCTATGTATTGCTCGAATATACCGGGAGGCCCCGTGAAATAAAGGTAATGAAGCAGTCACACGGGGTGCTGCCCTGGGACATGCCCGACGAACTGAGGATACTGATCAACGGCGAGAAGGCGTTTGGGACAGTGACCTTTTCCTTTGCCGCCCGGCCGCACCTGCACTTTGTCAGAATTTACGGCACAAAGATGATGGCAGAGGTCGACTTCAATACCATGGTCACTGTCACCCACCCTGTGAGCCCCCTTCCCAAGGCCGCCCAGAAGGCCCTGTATAATATTTCCGGGAGCCGGCAGCTATTCAGCAAAACCGTATCCAACACCATCAATTTCGTGAGGGGAAAACTGAAGGGCTACCAGGGGATGGAGGTCCTTATCCATAAGTTTTACGATTCCGTAAAGCAGAACAGCGCCCCGCCGGTCACGCGGCAGCAGGCCCTTCTCGTCATCGAGACCATGGACGAGATCTGGAGGCAGGTGAACCCCGAACAGGCAAGCTTCGCACCGGTCATTCCACAACAGGCGTATGCGCTGAAGCACAAGGAAAAGATCCTGGTTACCGGGGGGACAGGATTCCTCGGCGCCCGGCTGGTCGAGCGCCTGGCGGCATACGGATACCCGGTGCGCGTCCTGGCCAGGAAGCTGGCGAACATCGGGCGGTTGAAAAAACTGGGAGTAGAGATATTTTTCGGGGATGTGGCGGATAAGGAATCGCTGAAGCCCCTTTTTGAGGGCATCGATATCGTGATCCATGCGGCTGCAGGCACGAGCGGGAGCAAGAGGGACAGTGAGACAGGAACAATCCAGGGCACCAGGAATGTTTTGGAAATGTCGGAAAAGAGCAGAATACAAAAGTTCGTTTACATCAGTTCCTGCAGTGTGTACGGCGTTGCCGATTATAAGGCAAACCAGCTCGTAAGTGAAGATTCCAGCCTGGAGAGACAGCCTTTAAAACGGGGGGCCTATTCGGCATCAAAGCAGCAGGCTGAAGGTCTTGTGATGGAGGCGATGAAAAAGAACAAATTTCCTGTAGTAATTTTGAGACCCGGCACCATATACGGCCCGGGAGGGGAGCTCTTTACCCCCATGATGGGCTTTTCGCTGTTCAATAAGGCCTTCATCGTCATCGGCAACGGCAAGTTCGAGCTTCCCATTGTCTATATCGACAATCTCGTAGAGGCAATTACCGCCTCTGTCCGGAGCAGCAAGGCCGACAACAAAATATTCAATGTCGTGGACAGTGAAAGAATAACCAAGAGGCAGTATATCCGGAAGCTGATGAAGAGGTTATACCCCGGGTCCCGGACGATCTATTTTCCCTACAGCCTTTTTTACGCCGTCACCTGGGCACAGGAGATCCTGTGCCGTGTTTTAAAGAGAGAGCCCTTTCTATCCCGTTACCGGCTCACATCTTCCCAGCGCAACATCAGGTATGACAACTCCCGGATAATAGGGCGCCTGGGCTGGAGGCCCTCGGTTTCCTTCGGCGAGGCCGTGGAAGCTATCATAAAATTTGAAAGGAAAGACGGCTCCGCTTCTACGGAAGAGTCGCCGCAACCCGGGCAGCCGCACGAGATGGTCGCTGTACAAAGGCATTGATAGGTCCCTCAGGCCGGTACTTTGCCTTTAGACCCTGTGCCTGAATCCGGCGGAACACGCGGGAAGAGAACTCCATGGAAGCACCGGCAATCGCAAAGGCGGCATATGCCGCTGTTTTAGACTTGCTCGGCCTGGCCTCATGGAAATTACGGAAGCATTCCCCGGGCGGTCTCGTGTTCCTGATGTACCACCGGGTAAAACCCAGGAGGACAGCCGGCATGGATTCTCAGCCCGGGATGTATGTCGAACCGGAGACCTTTGCCGCTC
>JAJZPZ010000229.1 GCA_021847795.1 Nitrospirota bacterium | reverse complement strand
TTACCTTGTCCTGCCGGTACACAAGCTCCTTCGGGGCAGTGCCGACATCTATCTCCTCTATCTCCATCAGGTTCCCGGCGCCCTTCACAAGCTTCCTGCTGAATTCGCCCACTTCCTTTATCAGGTCCTTTGGATTCATGGGCATAAACAATGACTTCATACGTAAACCCCCTTGCAAGTGTTTTTACCTTACAAAGGCATTGTACAACAAACAAAGTGAGCGGATATGTGATTGTACTCACAGCCCTGGCCATGATGAACCAGCGGTGCGATGGAAAAGGCGGCACAAGCTGCAATATACAGCTGAAACTTCAGGTTTGCTTTTCAACAAATGCATGGTATGGTATAGTATCACTTAAGTTGCTGCCCGTGCGATGCCTCTGCATTTGTGGCCGGACTGCAGGAGGGATTTTCGCAGCGCAGCCCAATATGCGCATTCTGGTGGGATTATATTACCTTGTCTCCTGGCGCCGGACATAGCTCAATCAGATGCTCGAACGTGGAAATTTCGGGAACCGGAATCAGTGAGCTTGACTGCCGGGGCACCGCCACCACAGTACCCAGGGAACAGGTCCGCCGGATTACGCTTTCCTATGATACACGCACGGAAAACCCTTTCTGCCATTATTTCCTCGGCTTCACCTTGCTTTTGCTCGGCGCGCTGGGGCTTCTGGTCATCTTTCTTGCGAGTGTAAAAGGCGGTCTCATCCAGGTGGAATCGGAGTATATGGAGATCCCTCTTATACCGGTCGCCCTCTGGCTTATGATCGGCATCGGCCTCTGGCTTTTGGTCGGCATATTCCGGGCGCAATATCATTTCCTGATCGAAACCGAAAATAAAACGTGCAGGATCTTTTTCGAAAAATCCGCGGACATTGCGGAGATCCGGCAGTTTATCCGCAGAGCGCAGTTTGATTTCGGGTATGAAATTGATATCTCCATTCTGGAAAAATTGCAGGGGTCCCTCTGATATCCGGGCAGTTCACCCTGTCCCGGCTTCCGTTGCAGAGACATTCATGAATTATTTCGCGGGCACCGGGCCGGAAAGCGGTCCGCCTCCGGACCTTATGGCCGGAGGGCGGGTCCGCTTGAGTGAAAAATACGGCTAAACGCCCTCAAACTCCTTTGCCGCTTCGGCTGCTTCTGCATCGATAGCGCTGTCCTTCTTGGAAGCTGAAAGCAATACGGCAACCATGTTGATACCCAGGAGCACTATAATCACCACAACGAATCCCCGCATGAAAGCGTTGTCTTTCATTGCAACCGGGATAGTGCTGTCGCTGAATACGTGCTGAACATTGGGGTACCCTCTTTCGGCCAGGTATTTATGCTCCAGGGATGTAAAGATAACGCCTGAAATGTCCACGCCGAAGATCAGTCCGAGGGACCTCATCATGTTCAGGACCCCGCCGGCCAGACCCAGTTTTTCCTTTGGGGCCGAGCCCATTATCGCGCTGTTGTTGGGAGGAGTGAACAAGCCCATTCCGATGCCCAGGAGTATCAGTTCGCCGATCAGCAGGGTCAGGTTTGCGTGCTCTCCCAGGAATAAAAAGGCCAGACAGGCGAACGAGGACACCAGCATCCCGGATACCGTCATTATCCTTGAGCCGTATTTATCGGAAATGTGCCCGGCAAACGGGGCGACGAAACCCATTGCAAGGGGGATAGGAGTCAGCAGGCTGCCTGTCAGCGCAGGGCTGTAACCCAGGACCCTCTCCATGTAAAAGGGCATCAGGAAAAGGATTGCGAACAGGACATAGTAGGACAGCATGCCCGTCAGGTTCCCGATGAGGAAGGTGGCGTTTTTAAAGAGCTTGAGGTCTATCAGCGGATGCTCCACCCTCAGTTCCGTAATGATGAAAAGGGCAAGCAGCACAATGCTGGAGAGGAAATACGTAACAATCGTATTCGAGGTCCAGCCCAGCTTTACTCCCTCATTGAAGGCCAGCACCAGGAAAGCGAGTCCTGAGGCGAAAAATACCGTGCCGAGGTAGTCCATCCTCTCTTTCTTTTCCACCTTCTGGTCGGGAGGAAGAATGAACAGGGCGGCCACAGTGCCGAGGATGCCGATCGGTATGTTTATATAGAATATTGCGCGCCAGCCGATGGAGGCTATCAAAATCCCTCCCACGAAAGGACCTATGGCCATTGAGATCGCCTGGACCGCTCCC
Source organism: Nitrospirota bacterium (assembly GCA_021847795.1). Classification (GTDB taxonomy): domain Bacteria; phylum Nitrospirota; class Thermodesulfovibrionia; order Thermodesulfovibrionales; family Dissulfurispiraceae; genus JAMCVZ01. Next base: position 1,789 of record JAJZPZ010000229.1, on the reverse strand, counting down.
TGTATGCCGATTGCCTTGCCCCTCTCTTTACCCGGAAACGCCTGGGTGATGATCGCAACGGAGTTGGCCTGAAGAAGCCCTGCGCCGACCGCCTGAACCACGCGCGCGGCGATCATGAAAGAAGCTGAAGTCGCCATGCCGCAGAGCGCCGAGCCTATGGTAAAGACGATAAAGCCCGCGTTGTACAGCTTCGACCTGCCGAGCATGTCGGCAAGCCTTCCGAAAAAGGGCAGGAATATCGTAAGGGTCAGCATATACGCCATCGCCACCCACTCGATAACGGCCATCGAGGTGTTGAAGGTGCCCTTCAGGGTCGGCATCGCCACATTTACAATACTCACATCCAGGGCCGACATGGTTGCGCCTATGAGGACGGTTGTCAGGATAAACCATTTCCAGTTCGGACGCATGGAAAAAAATGGGTGTGGAAAACTTAATTTGTTACTCATGGTAAATACTCCCTCCTATAAAATATGTTAAAGATATATGACCTCCATCATTCCTTCGAAAAACGCAGCAAACGGGGCAGCGGAGTCCTTCCGGATGTCCCGTCAATTCACATCGGTGATGATGTCGTAAAGCCAATCACGCATCCCTGTCCTTTCTTCCGTTATGGTAGTCCCCTTGATGGAGAGTTTCTTTGCAAGAAGCCCGTTCTTTCTCACCTCCGCCTCCATGTGGTCTCCACCGGGCCTTACCTCGACGGAAACATCCGTGTCATGGTACTGTTTCGAATAATACGCAAGGGCGAGCATCTTCGCCTGTGCAACAGCTTGCCCTCCCTGCCCCGCTGCGGCGCCCGTGGGAGCGCTCTGCACGACCTGCGGGACAAGAAATCCCTCGCTACGCAACCTCGGCAATGTAAACACAACCAGCGCTCCTGCGGAGAAGAAAAGCGCGATGAACATCGTTATCCCCCTGGTTTCCTGGACCAGGCCGCTCAATACACCCGACGAGAGCGCGACCGACCCGTTCATGTCATGATCCGTGATCCCGGTCGTCTTGATCTTTCCGGCTATGGAAAAGGACGCGGAGAGGAGATTAAGGAGCAGGAGGACGCCGATGACCACGAGGAACCCGTGCATAAAGGCGTTGACCTTGACCGGCATGGGAATGCTGCTGTTGCTGAATATATGGTGCACATTGGGATACCCGTTTTCCGCCAGGAACCGGTGCTCCAAGGAAGTGAATATCACCCCCGAGATGTCGACCCCGAAAATAAGCCCCAGGGAGCGCGTCATGTTCAGGACGCCCCCGGCCATTCCCAACTTATCTCTTGGAGCGGAACCCATGATGGCGCTGTTATTCGAAGGGGTGAATAACCCCATCCCGAGGCCGAGAAATGCCATGATGCCGGCCAGGATGGGCAGCCTTGCCGATACGCCTATGAACAGAAGGGAAAAGCAGGCCAGGGCGGAGATAAGCATTCCCGACACAGTCATGATCCTTGAGCCGTACTTATCGGAGATATGACCCGAAAACGGGGCGACCACCGCCATCGCCAGGAGAAGAGGGGTCAGCAAGGCGCCGGTGAGCGCGGGGTTGTAGTCCAGCACCTTCTCCAGGTAAAACGGCATCAGGAAAAGGATTGCGAACAGGACATAGTAGGACAGCATGCCCGTCAGGTTCCCGATGAGGAAGGTGGCGTTTTTAAAGAGCTTGAGGTCTATCAGCGGATGCTCCACCCTCAGTTCCGTAATGATGAAAAGGGCCAGCAGCACAATGCTGGAGAGGAAATACGTAACAATCGTATTCGAGGCCCAGCCCAGCTTTACTCCCTCATTGAAGC
>JAJZPZ010000046.1 GCA_021847795.1 Nitrospirota bacterium | reverse complement strand
ATGGCCCGTGCCCTGAGCAGTGCGTCCCAGTGCTCTTTCCTCTCCGTCGGCCAGTTTGCAATGACGAATATGGATTGCACTTCCTTTGCGACTTTCCTGAACACTTCGGGGAATCTCAGGTCATAGCAGATGAAGACGGATGAAGGCATACCGTCTATATCGAAGACAACGGTCTTTTCTCCTGCAACGTAACAGGCGTCTTCCCCGGCATAGGAAAAGGGGTGGATCTTCGTATAGATGGCGTTCAACTGTCCTTTCCTGTTGTACACAGCCGCCAGGTTTCTCCCCTTCTCTTCAGCCGGCGATTTGATGGGAAAGCCGGCGATAAGATTGACGGCGTGTTTTCTTGCCATCCCCGACAGCCGCGCAGCTGTCTCCCCGTATCCTTCATCTGCAATGGCATCAATATTCATCGTAAATCCTGTGCTGAACATCTCCGGGAAAACGACGACGTCGCATTTTCCCTCTGCAGCCTGCCTTATGAAGGCTTCGGCCTTTTCAAAATTTTCCTTTTTCGATTCCCACGCGATGTTCAACTGCACCAGAGCTATTTTCATATCCAGGACCTTATCGGAAGGGATATCCTGAATGCCGATCCCCTTCCTGCCTCGCTTTCCACGTTGATTTTTCCACCCATGACCGACACCAGTTCTTTTACGATGGCGAGGCCAAGCCCCAGACCATCGTTACCTGAGCGGTCCGCCCTGTGAAACCTGTCGAATATTCGGGTTATTTCGCTTCCGGGAATGCCCTTCCCGGAGTCTTTAAAATCGATGTAAAAGGCGCTTCCGCCCTGTTCGTGATCAACCCCGTAATCTATGGACACGCCGCCATGGTCGGTATACTTGAGTGCATTTGACATGATATTGCGTACAATCTTTTCAAGCTTCCCGATATCAACGGCAACAACCAGATCGCTTTTCCCGGAAATCTCCACTTCAAGTCCCTTGTCCTTAAAGGCAGGGAGCATATCATCGGCGATCCCCGTAAGAAATTCCCTGAGGCTGGTCTCCGTTGTTTCTGACCTCGCAAAGAAGCTTGCCTCGGCTACTGTAATGTCTTCAATGCCTTTAACCAGCTTTATCAATCTTTCGATCTCACCGGCAATGTTCTGCAACCCCTTTTCTTTGTCTGCGATCACCCCGTCTGCCATCGCCTCCATATGGGCCTTCATAATTGTCAGCGGGGTCCTCAGTTCATGGGCGATATTAGACATGAGGTGCTTTCTGAGCTTCTCCTCTTTCTGCAGGGAATCCGCCATTGCATTGAAACTCTCGGAAAGCTTTCCGACTTCATCAGATGATTGAGCGGCTATCCTCACATGAAAATCCCCCTGCGCAATTTTTTCGGCCGCCTTTTTCAACCTGGAAAGGGGGCCTGAAAGGTACTGGCTGAAAAGCAGCGCCAGGAGCAATGAGCCGCCGCCGGCGATCATGAAAGAGACGTAAAGAAAGTTCTTTGTCCTTTCTTTGAAGGCAGCCTCTTTTTCTTTGATCTTCTCTTTCTGGAACGGACGCGACAGGAGCGTTCCTATTCTCCGGCCTTTAGCGTAAAGCGGGTATTCATCGAATTTGCCCCCGGCCATGTGAATGTGGAAAAGGCTCTCCATGCGTTTTTTCATGGTGCCGGACAGGGAAGACATGGCATCCATTGAGGATATGATTTCCTGACCGCTGCTATCGAGGACCTTTATATTCAGCCCCATCATCATTGACCAGTGTATGGATTCCGACAGCTCCTTTGTATTCCATCTTCCCCCTGAGTAGCTGCCCTCCACGGAAGACAATATCCAATAGAACTGGTCTTCCTTGACTCCTTTTTCATAGTTGTCGAAGTCTTTCATTATGAGCCATTCGAAAATAAAGTTCGACAGGAGCGCGGCAAGTATCACTATGATAAAGGCAAGAAATATTTTTGTTTTCATTCCCTTCCTATTTTAACTGTTTGCAGAAAATAAATTAAGGGCCTGTCTCAATACCTGCAAAATCTCTCCGCCATCCAGGAATAATGGGGCAAAATGACCGCTAGGTTAAAGTGGCCGGGCTGTAATAGGACAAAATGGCCTCCTTATTGGGTTCCCTTTGAAATGATATTGCATAAGTCCTTGATATTTAGTTAAATTTAATAGTGGCATGCTATTTGATAATAGATTAAGAATGCGTTAGACTTTCATGGCTAAATAAAACATATTATAGAGGAGGAAGAAAATGGCAAAGGCAATAGGTATAGACCTTGGGACAACCAATTCAGTTGTGTCTGTAGTAGTGGGCGGTGAGCCGGTGGTAATCCCGAACCAGGAGGGGAGCAGGACCACTCCCTCGGTTGTGGCAATTACGGAAAAGGGCGAGAGGCTCGTTGGACAGATAGCAAAGAGGCAGTCCGTTACAAACCCGGAGAACACCATCTTTTCCATAAAAAGGCTGATGGGAAGGAAGTATAAATCCGCTGACGTGGAACATGCGCGTAAAAGCCTTCCGTATAAGATAATAGAGGCTGCAAACGGTGATGCCCATGTCGAGATCAAGGGGAAAAAGTATTCCCCCCCGGAAATATCGGCAATGATTCTCCAGAAGCTGAAGCAGGCTGCAGAGGATTATCTCGGGGAACCTGTGACGGAGGCGGTCATTACTGTTCCTGCCTACTTCGACGACAGCCAGAGGCAGGCCACAAAAGATGCGGGCAAGATAGCAGGGCTCAACGTTTTAAGGATCATCAATGAGCCAACTGCTGCCGCGCTCGCCTATGGCCTCGACAAAAAGAAAGAGGAAAAAGTCGCGGTATACGACCTCGGCGGCGGGACCTTCGATGTCTCGGTTCTCGAAATCGGGGAGGGGGTAATCGAGGTCAAATCGACAAACGGTGACACCTACCTTGGCGGGGACGATTTTGATGCAAAGGTCATAGATCTGCTGGTCGATGAGTTCAGGAAGGAAAACGGCATAGACCTCAGGGCCGACAAAATGGCGCTCCAGAGATTGAAGGAGAGTGCGGAGAAAGCGAAGATAGAACTTTCGACTGCTGCTGAAACCGAAGTGAACCTCCCATTTATCACTGCCGATGCCTCGGGTCCAAGGCATCTTCTTCTGAAAATATCCCGCTCAAAATTCGAGCAGATAACGGACGAGCTGGTCAGGAAGAGCATCGAGCCCTGCAAGAGGGCGATTGCCGACTCGGGCCTGTCCGCATCCGCCCTGGACGAAATTATTCTCGTGGGAGGGCAGACAAGGATGCCCAGGGTCCAGCAGGAAGTGCAGGGCTATTTCGGCAAAGAACCGAACAGGTCCGTAAACCCCGATGAAGTGGTTGCCGTGGGCGCCGCCATCCAGGGCGCTGTGCTCAAGGGGGAGGTAAAGGACGTGCTGCTTCTGGACGTTACCCCGCTTTCCCTCGGGATCGAGACCCTTGGCGGCATCTTCACCAAGATCATAGAGAGGAATACGACCATCCCGGCGAAGAAGTCACAGGTCTTCTCAACTGCTGCAGACAGCCAGCCCTCGGTCACTGTGAAGGTCCACCAGGGTGAAAGGGAGATGGCGAATGACAATAAGCTCCTGGGCGTATTCGAGCTTGTGGGCATCCCCCCTGCGCCGCGCGGCCTTCCTCAGATAGAGGTCACCTTTGACATCGACGCAAACGGAATCCTCCATGTCTCGGCAAAGGACCTGGGGACCGGCAAGGAACAGTCCATCAGGATAACAGCATCGAGCGGGCTGAGCGACGAAGAGGTCAAAAAGATGATGAGGGATGCCGAAAGCCATGCCGGCGAAGACAAGCAGAAGAGGGACCTGATCGAGGCAAAGAACGAAGCCGAGGCACAGGTATATGCGATCGAGAAATCGCTCCATGAATACGGCGACAGGATACCCGCATCGGACAAGCAGGAGATAGAGGCTGCAATCGAAGGCTGCAAGAGGGTAAAAGACGGCAGCGATGCCGCGGCGATCAGGTCCGCAGTTGAAGCGATGGTGAAAGCATCGCACAAAATCGCGGAGCAGATTTATAAGGCGCAGCAGAAGGACCAGGGCAACGGGGGCGGCTGCAGCGGCAACGGTCACGACTCCCATCATGACAACGAGAATGTGTATGAGGCGGAGTTCGAGGAAAAATCCGGAAGGGCTGCATAAGGCTTAAAGAAGTCCGGAAGGCTCAAGTAGATCAGGCGTGCGGGAGAAAATCCCTGCACGCCTGTTTTTCAATGGGGCCGAAGTAGTCGATTAAGCAGGGCCTGTAGGAGTTTTTGCCGTAGCGCGAAGGATGGACCCCGAACTGGATGTATTCATTTTCTCGGCCTTCTCAGAACTTGACCAGCACTTTCGTCACCCCGTTCTTTCTGTCAAACTCCCTGTAGCTCTCCGGCACCTCTTCGATGTGTACGGTATTGCTGATGATCGGGGTAGGATCAACCCGTCCGACCTCGATAAGATGCATCAGCTGTTCATTGTAGTTTTTGACCGGGCACTGACCCATCCTCAGCTGGAGTTCCTTGTGAAATATCTGACCGAGAGGGAATTGATCGTACGCCCCGATGTAGACACCCGGTATCCCGACATTTGAGAATTTGCGTGCTGCCTGGCAGATCCAGTTTATGACCTGGAGCGGATCTTCATTTTCGTAAGCAGGGTGCTTGACCTGCGGGGCTTTGTGATGTCCGACCGCCTCGTATCCTACGGCATCGATGCAGATGGCGCCTCTCCCCTTTGTTGCGTCCTTAATGAACTGCACCGGGTCCTGCTCGTTGAAGTTGATCGCCTCCGCCCCGAGTTTCTTCGTTTTCTCGAGGCGCGCAGGCTCGTGGTCGATCGAAAATACCCTGGCGGCGCCGCGCAGAAATGAACTCATTACTGCAAAAAAGCCGACCGGTCCTGCGCCGAACACAGCCACATCATCTCCCGGCTGAACCCCGGCGATATCGGCGCCGAAATATCCTGTCGGGAATATATCAGCCAGGAAAATTGCCTGTTCATCACTCACGCTGTCGGGAACGATGAGCGGCCCGGTATTTGCGTAAGGGACACGGACGAACTCGGCCTGTCCGCCGTCATATCCGCCAAGGAGCTGGGTGTAGCCGAATGCCCCTCCGGCTTCTCCCTTGGGGTTCGACCTGTCGCACTGGGACCACTTCTGGTGGCGGCAGAACCAGCATTTGCCGCAGCTGATATTGAAGGGCACTACCACGCGGTCACCTTTCTTCACCTCATGGACTTCGGGCCCCACATCTTCTATGATGCCCATGAATTCATGCCCCAGGGTCTGGCCCGGCTCCATTCCCGGGACACTGCCGTGATAAAGATGCAGGTCTGAACCGCAGATTGCGGAAGTCGTCACTCGCAGGATGGCATCCTCAGGGTGCTCGATCCTCGGCAAGGGTTTGTCATCGACCTCTACATCGTATGCCCCGTGGTATACTACTGCTTTCATCAGCCACCTCCTTATCAGGAACTGGAAAGATTTTTACTGGTGAGTTGCATTCGCTTCCCTTTTACCTTTCTTTCCGGATCGCGTGAGTATACAGGAGGGATAGGTGAATAAAGCTTCCGGACTTCTTAATTAAAGTATAGATTGGTTATTGCACAGGTCAAGTTCCTGCCTGTATGGAGTACAATTTAGGTAAGAGCTTATAACAAAATGGGTACGCCGCGGGTAGTACCATCCCGGCGATACCTGAAAGGAGAAGGCACTATGGCTGAACGACACTACAAATACAGGAGGGAGGACTTCGGTCCGTTGCCGGTAAAGCTGCATCACCTTACCCTGTACCTGAACTTTATCCACGGGGGTGTGGAAGCGCTCAATTGCCTCGAAATGACTGCTGCACATGATCTCCGCGAAATTCGGCTCGATGCAAACGAACTTGAGATTATGGGCGTTGAATCGGTTACAGGCCCTTCTGACCCCGGGGGAATTGCACTGATCTATGAATATGACAGGGAGAGATGCAAGCTCATAATAAAGCTGCCCCGTGAGGTAAAAGCAGGGGAAAGGTTTTTTGTAAGGACCTCCACCCGCTGTTTTCCTTCGGATCATGTCCTGGAGGGTATCTACAAAGACGCCACCCCGCCCGGCGCCCCGCAGCAGTATATGTCCCAGTGCCAGCAATGGGGCTTTCAGCGCATCATGCCCATATTTGATGATTGCCGCGCCAAGTGCACCATGACCACCACCATCGAAGCGGACAGCGCCTACACGCACCTTATCAGCAACGGCAACATCAGCCGCAGCCTGAATCCTGAAGGGAAGCCGATGCTGAAACCGGGTAATCCGGGGAGAAAGATCATCACCTTCGAGAATCCCGTTCCTATGGCGCCATACCTCTTCCTGGTTTGTGCAGGGACCTGGGATACTCTGTCCGACAACGTTGCCTATCCTTCGGGCCGCACCGTGCAGCTCGAATACCTGGTCCCCCCCGGTTCAAAAGGTGAAGTCTCAATTCCTATGGAGATACTGAAAGAGTCTATACTCTGGGTCGGCAGGACCCAGGATTACGAGTATACCGGCGACACCTACAGGACCATATGCATGAACAAATCAAATTTCGGGGGCATGGAAAATGTCGGGAACACCACTATAGTGACCGATGCCGCGCTTATCAATAAATATACCCTGGACTTCTCCCTGCTGTATGCGCATGCAGTGATTGTGCATGAATTCGAACACAACCAGTGCGGCAGCGAAACTACCATGGACACGCCTTTCGATGTCTGGCTGAACGAAGCCTACACCGTGGATGTGGAGCGGCAGTTTATGGCGGATGTCTTTTATCCGGCTTTTATCCGGCTGCACCAGGTAGACAGCATCCGCAACCCGCTCCTCGGGCCCCTGGCGATCGAGGACGGCGGCCATGCAGGGCGTATTGTCCGCGAGGGGTTCAACGATCCCGATGAGTTGATCGATGGGGTCACCTACGTAAAGGCAGCGGAGGTCATCAGGATGCTGAAGCTGCTCATCGGGCCTGAAAAGTTCAGGGCAGGGAAAACACTCTATTTTTCCCGCTACCGGAACAGCAATGCCGATACCGACCAGTTCTTCTCCTGTTTCGAGGAGGCCTCGGGGATCTCCCTGGAGCAATTCAAAAAGGGCTGGCTCTACACGGTCGGCTACCCGAAAGTGACCGCGGAAACCGGATACGACGAGAAGGCGGGCAGGTACCGCATCCGTTTTCACCAGGACGTGGCGGAAGGGCAGAGGCCCTTTCACCTTCCTATAGAGGTCTCCCTGGTAGATGTGAGAGGCCGCGATATCAGCGGAACACAGCAGGTATTCCAACTCAGGGACACCGATGCCGAACTGGTCTTTGAGAATATATCAGCGCCCCCTGCCTTTGCTTCCATGGATCGTGACTATTCCTTTTACGGGACGTTCCGCTATAAGAATGCAACCCCTGTCACCAGGTCCTTGCAGGTACGGCTCGACCCCAATGCCTACAACCGTGTGGATGCCATGCGGCAGCTTACCGACGAGGAGCGGATACGGCTCCTTCTGCACCCTGATGAAGAGGTGAGCAGGCACTGGCTTGCCCTGTACGGCGAGGTCCTCTCGGACCGGAATGGCTCACCTGCACTCAAGGCGTATTTCCTGCGCATTGATGAACAGCCCCTGGACCGTAATTACTCGACATGGTACCAGGAACTCGTTGCAGCCCGCGAGAAGCTGATGCTTGCGGTAAACCGGGAGTACCGGGACCGGCTGCTCGATCAATTCAAGTCCCTGGACACCTATTCGGTATCAAAGGGCAAATCCCTCAAGGACGGCATTGAAGAGAGGCTGCTCAGGAATATTCTCCTGGACCTGATTGCAATCGATGATTCGGAAGAGAGCCATGGCCTGATCCTCGACCATTTCAATGCTGCAACTACTGCGACGGACAGTGTTGCTGCCCTGGCTGCCCTGAACCGCAGTTCAGCCCCGGAGCGGCGGGAAGTCCTTGAAAGCGCCTATGAGGCCTGGCACACGCACCTGAGCGGATACGCCAATTACCTCCGCATTGTCGCAAGCGGAACGTGCGCGGATGTTTTCGATATGATGGAGGCCGAGATCAGGCGTCCGGGCTTTGACATAACGCAGCCCACGTGGTGCCGCGCGCTCTTCCTGCCGATGGCGGTAAATAACAAGATGGTCTGGACCGACCGGGGCATTGCATGGGTTGCTGATACGGTCATAAGGCTTGCCCCTGTGAACGCGACCACTACAGGACGGCTGCTGAACACCTTCCAGCATGTGCAGAAATTAAAACAGCCGCTGCAGGTAAAAGTAAGAGCGGCCCTGGAGCGCATTGTGAAAAATGTTCCTGAAGCGTCCAGCCCGGCTGTTTACGGACAGGCCCGCGCCTACCTGAAAGGCGCCTGATCGGGACTGAAGTGAGAAGCCCGCTTTTCGGGGAATACGAGAGGGATTATTTTGAATTTTAATTTTTTATACTATGATTTTATACTTGACGGCTATAAGGAATATTGTTAGTATTGGTGTAGTCTTTTGGACACATTCCATAAATTTTTTATGACGGTCAAGATCGAAGGAGGAAGGAATGGCAACAAAAAAAGCTGCAGTGAAGAAGGTAGCGAAAAAGGCGGTGAAGAAAACGGCTGCAAAAAAGCCTGCTGCAAAAAAGGCAGTGGCAAAGAAGGCAGTGGCTAAAAAGGCGGCAGCAAAGAAACCCGTTAAAAAAGCAGCAGCAAAGACGAAGAGAGCTCCGAATCCGGCATTTATGAAGGCTATGAACATCAGTCCCGCCTTGGCCAAGATAGTCGGAAGCAAACCCCTGCCGAGAACAGAGGTGACCAAGAAGCTGTGGGATTACATCAAAAAGAACAATCTGCAGGATAAAGCCAACAAGAGAAATATCAATGCAGATGAGAATTTAAAGGCGATATTCGGCGGCAAGAGCCAGGTCTCGATGTTCGAGATGACCAAGATGGTAAACAAGCACTTAAGCTGATATTCCAGGCAGCATCAAAAAACAAAAAGGCAGTACAGGGCGTCCTGTAGCTGCCTTTTTTATTACTGCAGGGGACTGTACCCGCCGCATGCACAAAAACAACCTTGACAGACTACTAAGGGTCCTGCATTACGCTGTAGGTGTCATTGTCGTCGTAAAAATCACCGACGGGTCTGGAGAACGTGAATTTTACGGGCTTGACCACGAGTTCCTGCGCAGTATGATCAACGCTGTCGCTCAGCGCGGCAAAGGGCAGGGAGACTATAAAGACCGCGGTCCCTACTGCAATGGCCGCTATGCCTACGGGCCTCACAAACAGCGTGTCCACAACCATGGCAGGGCCTTTGTCCCCGGCATAGACAAGCGCCGGAGTAAGGATAAAAATGAACATTATCGACATTATCAGTGCTTTTCTCATCGCTGGTCCCCCTTGTATGGTTTTCCCATTTAGCAGACCTGCAGCGGAAATATCTGCCGTCTACTAAAATTGTAGGACCTCGGAGGCTTGCTGTCAAAGGAATTTACTCCGCGTATTCCATACCGGTGCAGGGAGGGGAGGTTTCGCCGGGAAAGGGTTTCGTTTTATAATAAGCAAAGAGGCAGGATTATGTACCAAATTCCCCATACCATCGGAGTTTTGTGATCTACTGGCTGGACCTGTTCGGTGTCCTGGTATTCGCCGTTGCCGGTTCTCTTTCTGCAGGCAAAAAGAGGATGGACCTTTTCGGGGTCATTGTCGTTGCCCTTGCAACAGCGCTTGGAGGCGGCACTTTACGGGACCTGGTCCTCGGGTGTTATCCCGTGTTCTGGGTTTCGGACCCTACTTACCTCTTGGTTGGTTCAGGAGCCTCCCTTCTGACCTTTATCCTGGCACGATTCCTGAAGCCTCCCGGCAAACTGCTCCAGACTGCAGATGCCTTCGGACTTGCGATATTCACCGTTATCGGGGCCCAGAAAGCCATGGGGCTCGGAATATCACCGGCTATAAGCGCAATCATGGGCGTTATGACCGGAGTGGCAGGGGGAATGATCCGTGATGTGCTGTCCGGGGAAATCCCGCTTATCCTGCGGGCCGAGATTTATGCAACGGCCTCCCTGTGCGGCGCCGCGGTGTTCACCGGACTCTCTTTTTACCTGCCGGGGAACAGCGGCATTATCTTCTTGTCCGTAGCGGTTACTTTATTCCTGAGGCTTGCGGCAATTCATTGGAAGTTTTCACTTCCTGTGTTCCCCTCAAAGGAATAGCTGCCGGGAGGAACAAGGAGTTCGGGCCTTTTCGCCCGTGTGCCGGATGAGAACACACACCGCTGAACTTGATTTTTGGTGTTTCCTGTGCTCAAATTAAATTAGAGAAGCGTGTAATACAGAGAGGCCTTTACCCGTCTCAGCAGGCAAGCTATGCCTTCAGACCGTCCGCTGCCTTGAACTCTCCGATTCATGAACACTCGCTTATGGGACAGCAGGAATGGAATGTCATGCCGGGAGAATGCCTGTAATACGGAAGGTTGAGGTAAATAACCGAGGAGGTAACCATGGATATTCTTGCACTCCTTAAGAAAGACCACGAGAATACTTTGCTTTTGTTTGATGAACTCGATCAACTGCCGCAAAAAGGGGCGAAAAGGCAGAAAAAGCAGGACCAGTTGTTTGACCAACTCAGGAGTGAGCTGGAAGTGCACATGATGGGAGAAGAAACCGTGTTCTATCCGCCGCTCAGCGAAGATGAGGACATCCGGCAGATGGTGCTCGAATCCATAGAGGAGCACCGGGTCATCAAGATGATTTTTGCCGAAATGGGCGCCATGCCCGGGGACGAGCACTGGGATGCGAAATTCAGGGTCCTGCGGGAGAATGTGGAGCGCCATATAGAAGAAGAAGAGGACGATATTTTTGATAATGCCGAAGAGATACTCGGGAGCGACCAACGGAATGTTATGGGAAACCGCATGGCAGAGATAAAGGAAGAGCACCTGGCTGCCATATCGCGGTAAAGGGGCGGATAGCGGCACTGCGCCGGATGCGTTGAAAGCAGGGGTTATATCACTCGCAATGCAGGTAGCGGCCTGTCCCAGTATGTATGAAAGGATTGCAGCGGAGGATTAATCCTGAAACAGTGGTATGCTGCAGCCGCTTCTTTCAGCGGCGGGCCGGAGTCGTTTTTTCCATGATGTTGCCGTCTTTGTCCCGGACCATGGTATATGCAAGGGGTGTGGTTCTCTTCCCGGTTGCAAAGGCTATATAGGAAGCGGTCAGTTCGAGCAACGTCACTTCACTTGATCCGAGCGCAAGGGATGGGCGGAGCGGCAACGCGGAATGTATGCCGAGGCGGAGAGCTGCTTCGCGTACCCTGTCAAAGCCGATGTCCTGCGCAAGCCGCACGGTTGCGGCATTCAGTGATTCTGAAAAGGCGGTTTTCAGGGTGACCTGTCCGTAATACGCCCAATTGTGGGAGTCCAGGGCAGCCCGGTGTCCGGGTCCGGGATGCTGATGGGAATGTCGAGGATGCGGTCGTTGTACGACATGCCTTTTTCAAGCGCCGCCGCATAGACAAAGGGTTTGAAGGCTGAGCCGGGCTGCCGCATTGCCCTGATGCCCCCGGTTTTCAAATCCAGGGCAACAAGCGCGGGAAGCAGCATTCCCGGCCTTGACAGAAAGATGGATACCTGCTAAAAGGGAAGTATGGATGCGCTCTGTAATTTCTGCATACCATACATATGGCAGGCGCTGAGAGGGATATTATGATGCAATCCGATGAATTCATAGAAACGGTCCGGGTCCGCTTACACCTGGAATCCGGAGAGCGCGCTGTAAAGGCAATCGGAACTACACTGGAAATGCTCGGAGAGCTTCTGCCCGAATGGGATGCTGCGGCCCTGGCCTCGCACCTTCCCGCCGAAATAGGAAAGTATCTCCTGACGGGAAGGCATTCCGTCGGATTCGGGCTGCACGAGTTTTTCAGGCGCATCAGCGAACGTGAGGGCAGTGATATTATAGATGCGGAAGAACACGCGCAGGTAGTATTGGCGGCAATTGCCGAGACCATTACTCCGGAAGAAATTGAAGATATCCTTTCGGAGCTCCCGAATGATTTCCGTATTCTTTTCAGGACGGTGGCTGAGGGGAGGAAAGGATATGCAATTCGATGAATTTGTGGAAGTGGTCCAGGGCCGTGCCCTCTTCAATACAGCAGGCGCTGCTGTAAGGGCAATAGGAACTGTCCTGGAAGTGCTGGGGACGTGCCTGGCAAGAGATGAAATGATGAGGCTTTCCCTGCAGCTCCCCCAGGAAATCAGATCTTTCCTGCTCCAGCCCGGCAAAGCCGAAGAGTTCGGACTGGAAGAATTCCTGAAGCGGGTCAGCGAAAAGGAGGGGGGGGGCCAGGCTGATGCAGGAATACATGCCCGTGCAGTGCTGTCGGCCATTGCTGAGAGCATTCCACCTGTCGAACTCCGGAAGGTCCTTATCGTACTTCCCGACGAAATACGCGGCCTCTTTGCGCCGATGCGGACCGTTGTCTCCTGAAGTGCGGGAGTATAAATGACTGTTCAAACCGTCTGAACCGTTATGTTGGAGGAGGATAGTGTGGCAGAGAAAGGGAAGGCAACGGAAAAAACAGTTGCAAAGCAGGATAAGGGTAAGCGGCGGAGCAGTATAAAAAACCCTCCCGGCGTCCCCCCGGAGTCTCCGCCGAAGCCTCCCAAGGCCCCGAGCCCCCCAAAAATTCCTCCGGGTCCCGGCTAAGTATCACCTTCCAAGGTATACTTAGCCGCTGAAGGAGCAAACGCCCTCTGAATCCCGGTCATTTAAAGTATAATGAGATACGCTGTCAGGCTTGCCTTCCTGCCGCGAAGAGAGAAAGGTGAAGCTCCGGATGCAGGGGCGACTGTTTCCATGATTCCTGAACTTTTTACCTACATGCGCACACCCTGTCCGAAGTATGTGAGAAAAATGGGGTATCTGCGCGAGGCCATTGCCATTGAAGCACGGCGCCGGCGCTGTTCGCAGCACTGGGCCGGGCACCTTGAGAACACAAAATCGGCTGTCTGCCGCGCGATTCAGCTATGCGGGAAAAAGCGGAAAGTTGTTGTGCTGGGTTCCGGGCCGCTCCTCGACCTGCCTGTTGAAGTCCTTGCCGCGGCCTTTGAAGAGGTCGTGCTGGTGGATATTGTGCATCTGCTGTCTGCGACCAGGACCGTGCGCCGGTACGGGAATGTCCGGCTTGTGTCAGCCGATATAACCGGTATTGCCCGCAAATTATTTCACGCTGCGCAAACAGGCGAAAGCGATCTCCCGGAACCTGCGGCCCTGTTCCCCGGAAGAGACAATAAAACCGATCTGGTCATATCCCTGAATATCCTCTCCCAGTTGCCGGTCATCCCCAAAGAATACGCGTTGAAAAAGCTGCCGTGGATCAATGAGGCAGTCCTTGAGGCATGGGGACAGCGCATCATGGCGAACCATTACGACTCATTGAGGGGCCTCCCTTGTTCCGTATGCCTGATCACCGATTATGCGGTCATTGTAAGGGATGAAAAGGGCGGGGCCGGGGAGCAATCCCCCACCCTCGGCGACATCAGGCTGCCATGGACAGGCGAATCCTGGACATGGGACATAACCCCGCGCGGGGAAGCTTCCAGGCTTTTTTCGGAACACCGCGAAGTTGCCGCTGTATTTATGAACCTGCCGGCAGTGATATAATAATACGATAACCGGCAACCGTACGGAGGCGGCGCTGCTGCTTTTCCTGATGCGTTCCCGGCCGGTGGGCATCTTAATAAACCTTGACAGAGGAGATTATCGTGGAACGATTGATGATAAAAAACATCCTTTACGGAGGAAGCCCGGGACAAAAGGTTTCTGTCTGCGGCTGGGTGAGGACAAAGCGTGAATCAAAGGGTTTTGCCTTTATCGCACTGAACGACGGATCAACGCAGGAATTGCTGCAGCTTGTCGTGCCGGGGGCTTCTCCTGCTTTTCGTGAACTGCCGCAGTGCAATACCGGGGCGGCCATCAGGGCAGAGGGGGTTCTGAAGGAATCTCCAGGGAAAGGCCAGAAGCTTGAGGTTGAAGTGTCCGGCATAGAAGTATTCGGCGGGGCTGATCCTGCTGCCTATCCGCTGCAGAAGAAGGGGCACACCCTGGAATTCCTGCGGGAAATAGGCCACCTCAGGTCGAGGACCAACACCTTCGGCGCTGTGTTCAGGCTCAGGAATATCCTTGCTGCCGCTGTGCATGAGTTCTTCCAGGACAGGGGCTTTGTCTGGGTGCATACCCCGATTATTACTGCCGGAGATTGTGAAGGCGCCGGGGAACTCTTTACCGTGACCGGGCTTGACTTCGGGAAGCTCCCGAGGAACAACGGCGGGAATGTAGACTTTTCGCAGGATTTTTTCGGGAAGCGCACGTTTCTTACGGTAAGCGGGCAGCTTGAGGCCGAGTTTCTTGCCATGTCCCTTGGAAATGTATATACCTTCGGCCCTACCTTCAGGGCGGAAAATTCAAACACGTCCCGTCATTTGTCGGAGTTCTGGATGGTCGAGCCTGAAATGGCCTTTGCGGACCTGAAAGACGATATGAGCCTGGCCGAGGATTTCCTCAAATTCCTCTGCAGGAGGGCGCTGGAGAGGGGAGAACACGAGCTTTCTTTTCTCGAAGCGCAGTATAAGCGGACTTCCCTTGATGAACTCCGCACGCTTTCTGAAGCGCCTTTTTCCCGTATCACGTACACAGCCGCCGTCGCGGAACTGGAAAAGGCAAAAGAGAAATTTGACTTTCCCGTTGAATGGGGGCTTGATCTCCAGTCGGAGCATGAGCGGTATCTGACGGACACGGTATTCAGGGGGCCGGTCATTGTGACGGATTATCCGAAAGAAATAAAGGCGTTTTATATGAAGCTGAACCCTGATGAAAAGACCGTTGCCGCTATGGATGTCCTTGCGCCGAAGATCGGGGAGATCATCGGGGGCAGCCAGCGTGAAGAGCGGCTGGATGTGCTCGAGGCGAGAATGCGTCAGGCAGGCGTTCCCGGGGAAGGCCTGCAGTGGTATCTTGATCTGCGCAGGTTCGGATCAGCTCCCCATGCCGGATTCGGGCTGGGATTCGAAAGGCTGGTCCAGTATATCACCGGTATGGCGAACATCCGCGATGTCATCCCCTGCCCGAGGGCTCCGCAGACCATAGGATTTTAAAGGCCCGGCTCGTTGCCCCACTTTGACAGGTCATGGAAGGTATGTCTTGAAAAAGGTATCCTTTTTGAGTTAAATTAGAATTCCACTTGATCAGGCGCGTAGCTCAGTGGGAGAGCGCTACCTTGACACGGTAGAGGTCAGGGGTTCGAAACCCCTCGTGCCTACCATTTTTTACCAATAAAATCAAAGCAAGCACTTTTCGAGAAGGCCGGAAAATCACTCCGGCCTTTTTCTTTTAAATCAAAGATATCACTAACAAAGGAAAGGCTTATACTCTTACCGTCCTTGAAAAGGAACTTGCCCGAGCACTCAGGAGCTACAACAAGGCGATGAGCGAAATGGCGCATATAAGTTTTCAGGTAATTTGAGAAAAGAGAATCAGAGGGAATTGAGGGGATAAGTCCCTAAGTTATAAAGGGAAAGATGCTCTTTGTATGCGGCGGCGCAGTTTGAGAAAAATTGCCGATTTTGCCGGGTTTTTACACCCAGAATGAGAAATTTTGATAGCTGTCGCGATCTTTAAAGCCATTTCTAACCCTTTTATAATACGCCGCTAAATCCAGCGGCAGGGGATCATTCCCCCGCCGCCTTGTAACGATAATCATAACAGAGGGTACCCCGCTCTTTATATCTCTTATGCCAACGATATGCCGTTGCCCTGGAGCGCACAGCCTTCTCGCCAATCCTGTCCATAGTGTCTGTTTTATGGCCTCTTTCAGCCTTTTCAATAGCCTGGAATCCCTCGATAGCAACATAAAATCTTTGATGAGTAGGAACGCAGGGCTTAATAGCACCGGACCGTAGAGCGAGAATCAATTCATGATATTTTCGCAAGTAATTCTTTGCACCGGGCAAGTCTGACTCAACGGCATAGGGGAATGCCTCTATCGGGTCTAAGGTATATGCTTCATAGACCTGACCAGTCTTACCCCTCACGGTGAGGGGTAAGCCCCTGGGTAATTCAGGATGTCTTGCCCTGAGGTTATCCATATATTTCTGCGGGTGTTTCGCCCCAAAAATTTCGCCGCCCCAACCTTTGAGCGTAAGCCTGAAGCGCTTAAGCCCGTCTATCAGGTCTGTGGCCCAAACCAGCTCTGCTGATCTCAATCCCTTAAAGTCAAACGGTACCATTGCGTAATTCATTTCACCTCCTGTGAGCACCTTCGTCAATTTGACGAGTGTTCTATAAACTAACCCTCCTTTCTCTGTTGTAACTCATTTGAGACAAAACCCATATCGGTTTCAATATCATTAATGATGAAATAAAGACCGTTTAACCCGTCAGAGGAGAAGTTGAAAATCTCGATCTTATCCTGGGTAAAGGCATCGGAAAGAAAAGCAAGCTTACAGCGGCAGACATTATCACCTACATTCTTCATGGCAAGCCTCCTGTTGATTTTCGCGTTTCGGGCAAATAAAAAGCCCGAGTGTTGCGACAGCTCAACAGGAGCTGCCCCATGCCTCACGACATGAGGACACTCGGGCGTACATAGCCCTAAAACTAAAAACCTCCTTTCCGCATCACTGCGGAGGCCGGAGACAGCCCTGTTGATATTCGCACCTTCAGCATAATCCGAAAGCGCCGGGGCTGTCAAGGGGAGGAGAACCGTCATAGTAATCTCTCCTGCCGGTCGTCTTTCTTGTCCGTTGTGTCCAGGGCCTCGTAGACGAACTTTTCCGAAGCCTTCAGCCGTGCGGCCAGGGCTTTGGCATTGTTGTTATCATCCTCTCTGTCGAAGTACTTCCGGATGTAGCGCTTTTTCATTTCGAAAAGCGATTTCTCGGATATGTATATGTTGATCCCGGGTAGGTTTTCCCAGAGGTCCAGCAGGGTAGCAAGCTTGCAGTGTTCGAACACCAGCCGGACATCCTTTTCAAGGAGGTCTGCAAAATCTATATCTTTAATCCAGTCCATCTTTACTCCTGCGACTCCTCTTGAACATTTTCACTTGCTTCGGCCAAGGAGTGCGCCCCCCCCAAGTGAATTGCATAGCTCTGCGGATCAGGAATGATCTCGCGCAGGTCCTCGGGCGTAGGGACGACCTCTATTTTTTCGATTGCGTAGACTTCAACTGTCCGGCCACAGAGAAAGAGGATTGCCCGGTGCAGTTTCCCCTCAATCTTCCGCTGCCAGAAAGCATTATAGGCGCGGTAGTCAATGTGTTTGTCCCCGGCCTTGATCTGGTCGAGATGGATGCGCTTGATAGTTGTGGCGATCATCTTTTTATCTTCCTCCCGCAGACAAAGCAGTAATTGATATTGAGGCGAATGATGCCGAGCGAGGGTATGCTTATGTGATCGGCCATCTTTAGGCGCTCGCAGCAGACGTTCTCCCCCGATTCTCCAGGAATATTCTTATCCATGCTGATTCTGAAAAGGAGCTTCACGGCGTCGTTTATAGCTACGATAAACCTCTTCATCGCATCTCCTCGAACCTGAGCTGTTTATAGAGCCTCTCATATGCGGCCCTGTTCATCGCCCTGAGCCTCCGTGCCAGCTCTATAATCCTGCTCTCGATCTGTTTTGTGCCGCTGTCTTTTTCTTCCATCGTGACGGGGCAGTAATAGCCCGCAGGAGACGTTGTAGCGGAGCAGATAAGAACATTGTGCTCATTGATCAGGTGACGTACTGTGTCGCGCACCTTGTCATTGCTGAAGCCCGTAAGGGCCATTAATGATTTCACAGACATTGCGTTCTCCCGGCCTCGCCTGATAAGGCCCTTAATACGCCGCTCGACCTCAGTGAGATCGTCAGGCTCAAAACTTAAATAGAGTTGGCTCTTCATCCTTCAGGTCTTTTTTAATTTCCCATAGCCATTTCACTTGTTTTTCGGTGAGGAGTGCGACATCAAAATCATTGTTTAACACCGTGTCCTTAACGAACTTCAGGCACTTGTCGTAATAATAGTTTGCCCAGGCTCTCCGGATGAGCTCATTTATTTCGTAGACGTCGAATTCAGGTAATGTTAAATTCATGCTCATGTGCCTCATAGTAGACGTCCATTATCCTTTGGTGCATTTGTAATAGCTGAGGGCTGCGGAAATCATGCTCCTCGCACTGTGCAGATTCTCGGTTCCAGCCCCCGGCCATTCCTGGCTGCTCGCAAAAGACCTGCCCGAATAAATTCCGATCAATACCATGTACACAGCTCCAGCAACAGCAGCACTCATTGACCCACTCGCCAACCAGGGTCTCAATATCCTTGCCGATATGTCGGTCTATCATCCTTGCGACAGTCCCTGCCCCAACGCCCTGTTCTGCAAGTCGAAGATATTTTAGAAGCTTATTGGTCATATATCCTCCTTGGCCTCTTCAGGCAGCGCCTCACGCTGCGACCTACTACACATTTGTGTAGTAGGTTTCGGCCTACGTGTTGCGAGCAATTGAGGCACTGGCCACATGATCGCCTCTTCCAGTTTCGTCATCGCCAGGGACTTCTCACGGCTTTCAGGGCAGAGCCTGTCAATCTCATAGGCAAGGGCCTTTGCATCTTCCCTTAACGACTCATAACGTGAAGTTTGATATGGGTGATACATAAAAGCATTCTCAATCTTTTCGTTCGTCGGCATGATCTATTCACCTCCTTTCTGTTCCGTCTTTTTCGGGAAATAAGCAAACCTGTCGCAGACGTGATCATCCCGGACCGCATAGCGGATTGAGTTGTGCAGACCGATGATCTCGCAGCGGTAGTCATGCTTGTGCAGCTCGCCGCCGATTCTGTAGATAGGCACAAGTTTCCTGTGACCGCAGAGTCGGCATACTTTGGGAGCCGATTCCCCGACCTTCCGGTAATGCAATTGTTTTTTGATTTTCAGTGTCCGCTCTCCGCTCATCTCTGCACCACCGCCGCTCCCGTAGGGAATACTATGGACGTGGTGCCCTCCGGCTTCGGTTCATACATCGTCAGGGTCTGCTGCAAGAGGGGGTGCACGGAGATCGCCAGGAAGGTGATATTACAGCCCTCTTTCAGCAGGGACTCGGTGATCTCGTCCATGGGCCGGTCGTCCTTCTCAAATCCGCCGCAGATGCCCAGGAGATAGCACTGGTCCTCGATCTGGATGATGTAGCCGGTCATCTGCCCATCCTGCAGGACTTTCGCTATGGTGCTGTGCCTCATGCTGCCTCCTCGATCTCGTCCTCATCACCGCCCCGGGCGTCTTCCATGTATTTCTTCCTGAAAGCGGCGATTAGCTTCTCAGTGTCGGATGCAGCCAGGGCGATGACAACCTTATCGCCGGTCTTCTCGACATTGACGCCGATTTTCTTCAGCTCGGCCCCTGTGAGGTTCGCCAGGGCCTTCTTTATGGGCTTCCTGGTGATCTTGATGAGCTTCTCGGCTTCTTCTTCGGAAAAGTGCTTATAGATGAGTTTGATGGTGGTCTCCTCATTGTCGATGATGACCTTCCCCTTGTCTTTGGCAAAACCCACAGTCACGCCGTTGATCGTCCTGGTCTTCGGCTTCGTGAAGATGTCCGGAGCCGAGACGATCTCGATGCGCAGGTCATCGTATGCCTCCTTAGCCTTCTCATAGCGCAGCTTAATCCCCCGCATATGACGCCGGGTAACATCCGCGATCTCGTCCTCCATCCGCCTGATCGCCTCGGCAAGAGCGTCCTCGGCGGCGTGATACTGCTTTGTGGTGTGATCTAACTCATGCAGGTTTTCCATGTATCTCCTCCCTTTTCTTTTTCATTCTTAGGCACCTCTCACAAGCAGCCTGCCCCGTTGTTTTTAATTCAACCGCAAACCGCTCAAAATCGTTGAGCGTCGGTATCCACCTGCTGACCAGATAAAATGATTTTGAGCCGCATGACGGACATGCGGCGTAGAGGCAGCCCTCTGCCTCATATACCTCTTCACAATCCGCACAAAGCCTGGCATCGCGCAGTTTCATAAACCCTCCTAATTACCGCCCCGAAAAGTTGCGGACTTTTTGGGGACCCCTTGCGCTTTCATCTTTTCTAAATAACCTTGCCTTGCAGCGCTTGGCTGCGCCTTGCAACGCCATGCCTTGCCTGGCAACGCCTGGCCCAGCATTGACTTACCAAAATCCCTCCGGGCTGTCAAGATGAAGCTCTTACCTTGATCCATGCTTCTTCATTGCCTCAAGGGCGCGAATTATTTTGCTCACCTGCCAGTTTTCCAGGAAACGCAAGTCATCGACCTTTGTAATCCTGAAGACAAATTTCCTGAGCGCCCTGGCCCTCTTGTCCTCGGCGTGATATTTGGAGACATCCTTCCACATCGCCTCGATCATGCGAAGCTGCGGGGGAGACGCCATGCCGGGACGCCTGCCGAGTTCCTCGTATTTGAGCTTGTTGTTCCGGTTGCCTGAGCGGACAGGACGATAGTTCTTCCATACGCCCTTCTCGATTGCCTCAGCCTTCCATTTTGAGATAATGAAATCGGCCTCATCATAGGAGAGGTCTTTGCAGGTGCCGCTGAAGCCGTGCAAATCCTGGATGCGCTCACGGTACTCGTCTTCAGAGAGAGCAAGTTTGCTCTTGAGCACATGGAGCATCTTGACCTGGTACCGCGATATCTTTCCGCCGTTAGATTCGTGCCCTCTCGGCTGAGCCTGTGCCTGTGACATGGTCTACCTCCGTATAGAGCAACTCAGGCAAGTTTTATAGAGCCTGAGAGTTTCGGGATTAGATGCCCTCATGCCGATCCGCTTCGCCTTGTTCCAGCGGTCGGCGCACAGATCCGCCGCGATCATGTCACCGTCCATCGCCGGGCACCTGATAAGGCCGTTCTCCCCGTAGATGTTCTGCACGCGCTCCTCAATCCTCGCGGTGCTTGCCGGGTATTTGCCCTGGCATACGAGATCCACGGTCGAACGTGAGACCCCAAGTTCTTTTGCCACCTGTTTCGGCCCCTTCGCTTCCACCTCTTTGCGCAGGATGTCAAGCCACATTCGACGTACCCTCCTTTTTCTTCCGCGGGCAGAGGAGAGGGATAAATTTTTGGGAGGGGCGCACCCCTCCCCCTTGCCTTGCCTCTCCTTGCAAAGGAGCGCCCTGCCCGGCATTGCCCTGGATAGCAGAGCCCCGCAAAGACGTGTTTGCCTCTGTATCGGCCTCGCACCAATATGTGTTGTTGTTGGGGTCGAAGAGCCAGCGAAGCGATTTTTGTATGGGGCAGCGCGGCCCGGTGTTTTTTACAAGACGCAACATCCTATCTGTGCCGGACCTGCCGGGGACTGCCCTGTGTCCCTCCATGCGCACGTATTTCGCTGCTATCAGGCATTGGATGAAATGCTTGATGTTTTCATAAGGAACCCCTGCGGTAATTGCAACATCCGTCGCGGTGAAGGTGATCATCGCCCTCATCACCTTCCAGGCCTTTCCCCGATTCGTATTGGCTTTGATGGTGTTTGGCGCACGCTTCATCTCTTCACTCCGCTCAGATGCTGCGCCGTCACTTCCTTCAGGCTGTTCGTCCGCGCAAATGCCTCAGCCTTGTACAGCCATACCACCACGCGCCGGAAGCGGTTCGCCTGGCCGTGAATATATGACACGGCATCGGCTGAGAGCTTCACATCGCAAATCTGCTCGGCAATTGCCTTGACGTCGGCCTCGCTCAAATCATGGAATTTAACGATCTCGCTGAAGCGGTCGTAGAGGTGTTTGAACCTCAACAACTTTTTATCCGCTTGGCCCATCCCGATAAATACGACCGGTGTCCCTGTGGTGTCGTGGATATCTCTGAGGGTCTCGATAATGCGGGCGTCGTGTGTCAGGTAATCAACCTCGTCAACAAAGACCGTGCGCGGCTTTTCAAAGAGCATATCAACGCACTGCCTGAATAGGTCTGATATCCGCCGCATCGGGGCTTCGCCGAGTTCAGCTACCAGTTCCTCCAATAACCATCTGCCCGACATGAGTTTCTTTGTGCGGAGAAATACCCCGTCATTCTGTGCTGCCCACCAGAGGGCTGTCCGTGTTTTCCCCAGGCCAGGCTCGCCATACATGAGTGACATACCAGGGATGCCGTCCTGCCGCTGGGTCAACCTGGTCATTGCGGAAGTAAAGTTAATAACGTTTGAAGTCTTGGCAAAAACCTTTTTCATCTGCTATACTCCTTTTAACCATTGATACGGGCTGCTTAATGCA
>JAJZPZ010000228.1 GCA_021847795.1 Nitrospirota bacterium | reverse complement strand
GTCGGCAAGGATATCCTCAGCTATCTTAGCCAGCTTTGCCTCTGTATACCTGTACGCTGCGGCCGGGTCCCCGTCAATGGAGCCGAAATTGCCCTGCCCGTCCACGAGCGGGTATCTCATATTGAAATCCTGCGCCAGCCTTACCATGGCATCATAGACTGCGGAGTCGCCGTGGGGGTGATACTTTTTCAAAACCTCGCCCACGACACCGGCGCTCTTTGAATACTTTTTGTTGGGGAGAAGACCTTCCCTGAACATCGCATACAGGATCCTTCTCTGGACAGGCTTCAGCCCGTCCCTGACTTCAGGCAGCGCTCTGCCGATGATTACACTCATGGCGTAATCGAGGTAGCTTACCTTCATCTCTTCTTCTATGCTGATCGACGTCTTTGTGAGTGACATAAAAAACCTTCCCTTTTTCGATTTGATCTCTTATTTTAACATATTGATAAGAATGAAAAAAACCCTTCTCCCAAGGTGTTGTGAGATATAGGGAAATTAGGAACTTCCCGCAGCGGTCTCTTCAGGACTTTACCTGAGGTCCTTTGTCTTTTTCTTTGCAACTGTTTTCTTCCATTCCAGTTAAACAGAGCTGTCCGGCATGACCGCCGCATGCATTTCCGGGCGTGACAGCGTAAGCCTTACTGAAGGACAAGGCCTGAGAAAGGACACACTACATCTCTGCTGCTTCGAATTTCAGAATGGAGAGGCCCTGTATGTTCCTGAAGTGTTTGTAATTGGCTGTTGCAAGGGAGGCATGATTTACCACAGCAGATGCAGCAATAAGGGCGTCAACGGTTCTCAATCCGTCGGAAGGCGAGTGCTTTTCGAGCAGGAGAATCGCTTTTTCAGATATTCTCTCATCCGGCGGCAGTATGGCTGAGAAATTCATGCGGATAAAAGCCTTTACCGTTTTTATTTCTTTTTTGTCCCGGCATCCCTGAATCAGCTCCATTACACAGAGCGCACTGACAAGCCTGTCCTTAAAGGGGACCCCTGCAATAAAGTCGCGCGCTCCGGGATTCCCTCTGAAGTACCAAATTAGGACATCTGTGTCGAACATTATCCTTGAAATCTCTCTTCCCTCCGTTCACGAACCCATTTCAGCACATCTTTCATGTCCTTTCTCTTCTCCCACATGCCGAAACCTACTTGATAGAATTGCTTTCCGTTTTTTTTGAGAGGCTTCAGGACTGCAATGGATTCTCCTCGCCGTGTAATGATCACCTCGTTCCCCCTACTCACACTTTCGAGAATCGAGGCGGCCCTGTTCCTGAGTTCTTTTGCGGTTGCGGTTTTCATTTCACACCTCAAAGTATATATTTCAAAGTGTATACTTTCGCCTGTGGGATTGTCAATTCAAGCAGGAAGGGAAATGGTTGGGACTCCCCTTGACCATTCAGCACACATAACGACCAGCCTAAGGGGCGCGGGGGCAACCACGCTCTTAATTTACGAGAGTTCTTTGATCAATGCGGTAAAGTCTTTTATGGCGGTAGGGATACTTTTATGCACAAGGCGATAGTCTATTTCCTCATATTCGTGGACAAGTATATTTCTTAACCCTGCGCCAAGGGCAAGGCTTTTACTTAACTCTTCACTGATTATGCCCATCTCACCTGCCCTCAAAAAAGCAGCCCGGTATGACGCCGGCACAGGTTCGCCTCTTGCTGAGATCAAATGAAAAGTTGTATCGCTGGCGGTTATCACAAGCAGTTCAAGTAACCGCTCTATCTCATAATGTCTTTTCATGAATTCATCAAAAGAAATATCTTTATACGGCAGTAAGTCATTCAGATAGGCAGTTATTGATACAAGTTTTTTCCGGATGACATCAGGCGACATTGGAGACCCTCTCTACAAATTCTTTCAGATATTTATTTTGCATTGCCCGCAATTTTTCCGTATCGATATAAAGTTTCCATGCCCTTAACCTCCCGGCATCAAAAATGCCCGGACGGCTCTCATAAAGAAGTTTCCCTTTGGAAAAAATCTCATAAAGCAGGAGAGGCTCGGTATCTGTCGTGAGGACAACAAGGTCAATCCCTTCGCCGCCGAGTATCTCATCGAGTTGATAAATTAATTCGAGCTTCGGAACTTCTACTCCTTCTCTGAATTTAACCGCCACATCCATATCGCTTCCAAGATGCACTCCTCCAGAAACATGAGAACCGAAAAGGATAAGCAGCTCAATAGCATTTCTCTCGCAAAAGCTTTTTACTTCAACGCCTTTCATACGAGTATCATAATTTGGATACACACGATTGTCAATGGGTCGGTTATAATTTATTATGGTTATTGTCAGTGCAAAAGGATTGGTAAAAAAGTATGACTCTCTCTGCGCGGTGGATGGTATTGATTTCGAGATCGGGCGGGGTGAGTGCTTCGGGTTTCTCGGGCCCAATGGCGCAGGCAAGACAACGGCAATGCGCATTATTCACTGTTATATGCCGCCCACCTCGGGTGAAGTAAAAGTATTCGGCATGGATGTGACCCGAAACCCGGGCGAGATCAAGGCCCGCCTGGGAGTCATGCCACAGGACAACAATCTCGACCCTGACCTCACGGTATTTGAAAACCTGATCGTCTACGCGCGGTATTTCGATATTATGAAAAAGGACTCCACCCCCCTTGCCTGGGAACTCCTCGACTTTGTCGAACTCAGGGAAAAGGCCCGGGTCAAGATCGACCAGCTTTCAGGGGGAATGAAACACAGGCTTCTCCTCGCCCGGTCACTGATCAACAGCCCTGAGCTCCTGATCCTCGATGAGCCGACCACCGGCCTTGACCCGCACAGCAGGCATGCGGTATGGGGAAAACTGAATTACCTGAAATCGAAAAACACCACGCTCATACTTACCACCCACTACATGGAAGAGGCTGAAAACCTCTGCGACAGGGTGGCGATTATGGACTCGGGAAAGATCGTCACCGTTGATTCGCCGTCAGGACTGATGAGCATGCACGGCGGGCGCCTCGAAGATGTCTATCTGAAACTCACCGGGAGGTCTCTTGAAGGTTAGGAGGGCATTCAGGGTCTGGCAAAGGCACTTTACCGTTTATACCAAGCTCTACAAGTCGAGCTTTGCGCTGAATTTCGTGGAGCCGATCCTCTACCTGGCAGCCATGGGCCTCGGGCTCGGCGCCTTTGTAAAAGAGATACGGGGCGTGCCCTATATCAACTACATAGCTCCCGGCATCATCGCGTCCTCATCCATGTTTGCCGCAATTTATGAATGTACCTACGGGACATTCATCAGGATGACTTTCCAGAAGACCTTTGACGCTATACTTGCCACGCCGGTCAACCTCGAGGACCTTGTTGCCGCCGAGCTGATGTGGGGGGCCACAAAAAGCGTGATCTACGGGACCACCATTATCATTGTCATCTCCGCCTTCGGTCTCGTATACTCTCCTTTGGTAGTGCTCACGATCCCGGTTATTTTCATCAGCGGGCTGATCTTTTCCGAAATTTCCGTTATTGTTGCGGCAAAGGCGCCGGGCATCGATTATTTCAATTACTTTTACACCCTGCTGATGACGCCGATGTTCCTCTTCTCCGGGATCTTCTTTCCCCTTGATTCCATGCCTCCGGCAGTAACCAAAATAGCATTTTTCATGCCCCTCTACCATATGGTCAATATCTGCAGGGCCTTTGCATACGGGAAGGTAACAACAGCTATCGGCTGGGATATTCTCTGGATACTGGTTGTTGCGGTCTTGCTGGCGCCCTATCCCTTCAGGCTGATGCGGAAGCGCCTGGTGAAGTAAACGTCTCTATCTGCCCAGGTCTATAGAAGGGCTATTGTCACCCTCGACCCTCCGCTCAACTGAGGGAAGGAGCTTTATCCAGACAAGGACCTTATTGTCCTTGATCCGGTAGTTGATATCGAGCACATCGGAAAACCCGAAAGTAAAAGGCTGGTACAGCGGCCGCATCTCATAGCCGATCACCGTGCCTGTTTCATCACTTATCCTGCTGAGCTGGGCCTGCATAAATGAAGGATCCCAGC
>JAJZPZ010000227.1 GCA_021847795.1 Nitrospirota bacterium | reverse complement strand
GGGTGGTTTGCCCTGAGGGCACGGTATATATCGAAGGGGCTTGAAGCGGATTTCGTTTCAAAGCGCTGGGAAAGGACCACCTGGACAATATCGCCGGACATGACATATTCCTTTGCCTTTGCGACTGCATGCAAAAAGTCCTCTTTCCTGAAATTGGACGAGAAGTTCTCCAACTGCGATATTTTAGGATCCGCGATCTGCGGGATCCCGGCGGACTGTTTGCTGCTCCTCAACGCCTTGATGATTTTGTCTATGCGCTTCTCTGCATCTTTGTATGTTTTCTTAATGTCTTTTCCTTTGATATGCACATTGGAAACCACTTTTATTGTCTGTTTCAGGTTATCGAAGATCAGGATGGTGTCGGTGAGCATTAAAAAAACATCGGGCATCTCCACTTCGGGCTTCCGGGTGTCCGGGACCCTTTCAAAGGACTTGACCACATCGTATCCTATATAGCCGACGAATCCGCCCGAAAAGCGCGGGAGGCCTTCCACAGCAACAGGCTGAAACCCGGAGAGGACCTCCTTGACGGCCTCTAAAGGGTCAGCTGCTTCCGAATGCCGTATCCCGCCCGCATCCTTTATCTCAATTTTTTTGCCATAGCAGGTTATGGTCATGGCGGGATCTATGCCGAGGAAGGAATAGCGGGCCCATTTTTCCCCGCCGCTCACACTTTCCAGCAGAAAGGACGGCTTCTTATCCAGCTTGAAGAAGGCGCTTACCGGCGTTTCCGTATCGCCCAATATCTCCTTGTATACGGGTATCAGGTTGCCCTGGCCGGATAATGTCTTGAATGTGTTAAAGTCGGGATATGTCATTCTCTTTCCGCACGCATCTCCTGTATTTACCGGATAAGGCCCGGCGCAGATCCGACAATAATTTTTTAGAATACCATACTTAACGGCTAAATTTCAGAGGGGCAAAGAATGAGTATTCCCGGAAAGGGAGGGATGTGCTACAATTTAAAAATGTAGTTTGGGAACATGAAACAAATGAACTGGTACGCCATCTACACAAAACCAAAACAGGAAGATAGAGTGGAAGAGAACCTGTCCCGTGCTTCTATAGAAGTTTTTAATCCGAAACTCCGGAGGAAAAAACCTGTGCGCGGTAAATATGAGCAGGTAATCCAGCCGCTCTTCCCCTGTTATGTATTCGCAAGGTTCGAGCCTGTCAAACAGTACCACATGATCAAATATACCCGTGGAGTGAGTGGAATACTCGGCAACCAGGGCTCACCCTGGCCTGTCGGCAAGGAAATAATAGACATCATTAAATCGAGGATGACCGGGGATGGGGTTATTGTAATCAGGCCGGACATCAAGGTGGGCGATAAGGTGGAGATTACCGAAGGGCCCATGGCGGGCTTTATCGGTATTTTCGACAGGGAGATGAAAGATAAGGACCGCGTTGTCGTGTTGTTGAACACCATAGAATACCAGGCAAGGGTTGAAATCGAGAAGGAGGCGCTCAAAAAACGATGATAAACGTAATACAAGCATCCTCTGTAAAAAGACCTTTTGGGACCGCGATGAAAGCAGACTTAAAGGTGGATAGATTTTTGCAATCTATGGTAATATTTAGTCCTTGTTTAAGAATCTCCATGCTCTTTCGGGAGAAGGTCTCGTTCAAAAAGGCTTTCAATGCTGTGTGTCTGAATAAGACATGATGGGCGGTAGCCCGTCTTTTTTCTGCTGACCGCAAACTCTTGGTACATAGTAACTGCTTGCATATTCTTTTGTTATATTCCAATAAGTTAAAAGCTAAAACATATGCTGAGACCAGAGGATTTTTTAAAAAATAAAGAGAAAATATGCGTGGTGGGGCTTGGTTATGTAGGCTTGCCGCTGGCAGTTCTGCTCGGCAAGAAATTTGCCGTTACCGGATATGACATAAGCTCACAGCGCGTAAAGGAACTGGAAAGCGGATATGACAGGACAAGAGAGATTTCAAGGGAGAGCTTAAAGAGCACATCGGTAAAGTTCACTGATAACGCTGAAGAGATAGCAGAGTGCAAGGTCATCATCATCACCGTTCCTACCCCGATAGATGAGCATAATGCCCCTGATCTGTATCCCATAAAGTCCGCTACGCATACTGTTGGGAAACATATGAGTACAAAATCAGTAGTAGTGTACGAATCGACGGTGTACCCGGGGCTGACCGAGGAAATTTGTATCCCGATCCTTGAGCAGGAGAGCGGCCTTCAATGGAAAAGTGACTTCCATGTCGGGTATTCTCCGGAGCGGGTTAACCCGGGCGACAAAGAGCACACAATAGATAAGATCAAAAAGGTAGTAGCCGGAGATTCTACGGAAATAACAGAGTTCCTGGCTGCGCTCTATGGAGCTGTGATAACAGCCGGGATCCACAAGGCCCCTGATATAAAGACAGCGGAAGCGGCCAAAGTAATAGAAAATACACAAAGGGACCTGAATATCGCGCTGATCAACGAGCTTTCCATCATCTTTAATAAAATGGGCATAGATACTATAGAGGTATTGAATGCAGCAGCCACAAAGTGGAACTTCCTCAGGTTTGAACCAGGGCTTGTCGGGGGGCACTGCATCGGGGTGGACCCCTATTACCTGACCTTCAAGGCCCAGAATATCGGCTATCACCCGGAGGTCATACTTGCAGGGAGAAGAATAAACGATAACATGAGCAAGCATGTGGCTGAGAACACGGTAAAGAGCTTGATAAAGGCAGGCAAAGCGGTGAAGGGCAGCAAGGTATTGATGCTGGGCCTGACCTTTAAAGAGAATATCAGCGACATCAGAAACACAAAACTGGCGGACACATACAAGGAACTCAGGGAATACGGGATAGAAGTCTGTTTAACAGACCCCCATGCCTATCGCGATGAAGTGAAGCATGAGTACTCCATTGACCTCGTGGACGACTACAGGACACATGCCCCTTACGATGCGATAATTTTCGCTGTGCGGCACAAGCAGTTT
The DNA here is from genome assembly GCA_021847795.1 of Nitrospirota bacterium. GTDB lineage: Bacteria > Nitrospirota > Thermodesulfovibrionia > Thermodesulfovibrionales > Dissulfurispiraceae > JAMCVZ01. The sequence continues at coordinate 1,059 of JAJZPZ010000227.1, read as the reverse complement.
ACCGATGAGCTCACCCTGAGCGATTTTAAGAAGCTGTCAAATGGAGAGACTCCCATATTAATTGACATCAAAGGCGCATACAGCAGAGAAGAAGCGATACATAACGGGTTTATATACTGGAGATTATAAGGAATGAAGGCAATTATCGTAACAGGAGCTGCAGGTTTTATCGGTGCGAGGACAACGGGCAAACTGCTTGATCAGGGCCGGCAGGTAATCGGCATCGACAACATGAACGATTACTATGACGTGGCCCTCAAAGAGCACAGGCTCAGCGACTTGAAGAAGCACAAGAATTTTATCTTCCATCGGATCGACATTGAAAACCTGCAGGACCTGGATGGTATTTTTCAGAGCAACAAAATAGATGCAATCATCAACCTCGCTGCACGGGCGGGTGTGAGATACAGCCTGGAAAACCCCTTTGTTTATTTGAGCACCAATACCCAGGGCACCCTGAACCTGCTGGAGTTGATGCGGAAGTATGAGGTAAAGAAGATGGTCCTGGCTTCCACCTCTTCTCTCTATGCAGGGCAGAAGATGCCCTTCCTTGAAGATTTGCCGGTAAATACCCCGATCTCCCCGTACGCTGCATCGAAAAAAGCTGCAGAGGCGATGGCGTACGCCTACCACTACCTGTTCGGACTGGACATATCGGTATTGAGATACTTTACGGTTTACGGGCCCGCGGGAAGGCCGGATATGAGCATCTTCAGGTTTATAAAATGGATAGATGAAGGGACTCCGATAGAACTCTTCGGCGATGGGTCCCAGAGCAGGGATTTCACTTACATTGATGACATCGCCGCGGGGACGATAAAAGCCCTTAAGGATGTAGAATACGAGGTCCTCAATATCGGCGGCGGCAGGGACCCCAGGTCGCTGAATTTCGTAATTGAAAAGCTGGAAGAATACCTGGGCAGGAAAGCAGCGCTGGAATATAAGCCGTTCCACAAGGCCGATATGATGGAAACAAGCGCGGACATAACAAAAGCGAGAAACTTGCTTGTATGGGAACCGCAGACCGGGCTTGAAGAGGGGCTTAAGAATACAGTGGAA
>JAJZPZ010000226.1 GCA_021847795.1 Nitrospirota bacterium | reverse complement strand
GCCCATATAATCTCCTATATCATCTCAGCGATCGCGGGCATACTCATCGTGGGATTCGCGATCTTCCTGATAGCCAAACTCCTGGACAGGCATGGCAAATAAGATACCTTCCTTTTTGACCCGGGAACTGCCTTCAGCTCCATTGCCTGCGCGGCGCAAGGTTTCACGGTGGGGGCGGGGAACTCTGCGCGCCTCTTTTATCGATAAGGGCCTGAAGCACGTTGCCGGGGTGGTGAACACCGGTTATTCCCAGTGGGAAGCTGCTGCAAAGGAGGGGCCGCTGCAGAGGCTTGATGCGCGGGTGAAGGTCTTCTTCTTCCTGTTTTTTATCGTTATCATAAGCCTGAAAAAAGAGGTGTATGCCGAGGTTGCGATAAGCGCGTTTATATTCCTGCTCGCGGCCATTTCACGGATAAACCTTTTCAGATTCTACAAGCGGGCGCTTTTTTTCGGTTTCATCTTCGGTTTCCTGGTTGCGCTGCCGGCCTCTCTCAGCAGCATTACCGGGGGAGAGATCGCGGTCCCCCTCATCACCTTTCCAAAGGCGTACGACTTCTGGATTTATCATATCCCCGCGAATATCGCTATAACGAAAGAGGGCCTCCATGTGGTCACGTTGCTGACCCTGCGTGTCTTCAATTCCATTTCCCTGTCCTTCCTTGTATTCTCGACAACGCTGTTCCCCGAGCTGATAAAGGCGCTCAAGGCGCTGAAGGTCCCCGATATCTTTCTTATGATGCTCACGCTGTCCTATAAGTACATTCTCATCTTCGCAAGGACAATAGGGGAAATCCACCTGGCAAAGAAGAGCAGGCTCATCGGGGAAGAAAGCAGCAGGGAAGGGAGGAACTGGATTGCGGACAGGATCGCATTCATATTCAGGAAAACCCGATTGAAATGCGAGGATGTGTTTAAGGCCATGGTGGGTAGAGGCTATTCGGGCGAAATCAGATTATACGGTCCCGGGCGCCTTACGGTTGCGGACAGGGTTTCTGCCGTGCTGTTTTTTATTGCAGGACTTTTATTTTTGTTCATATGAGGTGGGTTTGGAAAGCATAATAAAAGCTGAAGATGTGAGCTACCGGTATTACGGCAGGATACCGGCAATTCTGGATGCGACTTTTGAAATCAGGAAAGGCGAGCGGTTCGCCCTGATAGGAGCCAACGGGAGCGGCAAATCAACCCTCCTGCAGATCATGGGCGGACTGATCCACCCCACAAGCGGCAAGGTGTTCTTCTCCGGGGAGGAACTGTCGGAAGAGGCGCTGCGCAATAAGGAGTTTACAAAGTCTTTCCGCAGGCGGCTCGGCTATGTGTTCCAGGATTCGGAGGTGCAGCTGTTTTGTCCTACTGTTCTTGATGAGATGCTGTACGGCCCGATGCAGATGGGGTTGAGCGAGACCGCGGCGCTGGAGAGGGCGGGAGAGATAATGGAAATGCTGAACATAGAAAACCTCAGGGACAGGCCGTCCTACATGCTGTCCGGGGGAGAGAAGAAAAGGGTGGCAATCGGGTCCGTGCTTACCGTAAATCCGGAAGTGCTGCTCTTCGATGAGCCTACGAACGGCCTTGATCCCCGGACCCAGTGCTTTCTTATGGAACTCCTCGTTGCCTTGAGCAATGCAGGGAAGACGATAGTGATCGCCACCCATGACCTGTCCCTGGTGGATGAACTCCATGCGCGGGTCGCGGTCCTCTCCGAGGCCCACAGGATTGAGAAGACGGGGAGCGCCGAGGATATCCTCTCCGATGAAGAATTGCTCCTGAAGGTCAACCTGATCCACGAGCACATCCATTTTCACGGTCAGACGGCGCATTCCCATCTGCATTCGCACTATTTTTTCCATAAGCATTGAAAGGAGAAATGAGGAAATTATAAATCCGAAATCCTAAGCACGAAACCCTAAACAATATCTAAATTCAAATGCTCCAAACCCGTTTTGAATTTGGGTCATTGGGATTTCGAATTTGTTTGGGATTCAGAAATTCGGATTTAGAGTTTGCCTTTTGTTTCGGATTTGTTTGGAAATTTACCTGTATAAGGAGGCTTCAACATGGACGATCTGCAGAAACTTGAGCATTTGCTGCACCACTGGATAGAGCACAATAATGAGCATGCCGATACGTACCGGGAATGGTCGGAGAAGGCGTCGGCCCTCGGCAACCGGCAACTGGCGGATATCCTCGGTAAGATTTATAATGAAACGAAGAAGATGTCCGGGCTTTTTGAAGAGGCGATAAAATCCATCAAAGGATGAAGGTTGAGGGTTGAAGGTTGAAAAACAGCATGGACCAACTGCCTTCTTTGTTTTTAATTTCAACCTTCAACCTTTAAATGAGGACGACTATGGAACCAGGCAGTCGGAAGATCAACCGGATCATAAGTTTTCTTTCGCAGTATCTCCAGGGAAAGGAGGCTGCCTTAAGGCTTTCCCTGATAACCTTTTTCTCCAAAGGGCACCTGCTGATAGAGGATTTGCCGGGGTTGGGGAAGACCACCCTTGCCATTGCCGTTGCAAAGGCCCTCGGCCTGAGTTTCGGAAGGGTGCAGTGTACCAGTGACCTGCTGCCGACGGATATTACGGGTTTGTCGATTTACCGGAAGAACACTGGTGAGTTCGAATTTCATCCCGGCCCGATATTCAACAACATTGTCCTGGTCGATGAAATAAACAGGGCGACTCCCAAGACCCAAAGCGCCCTGCTTGAAGGCATGGGGGAAAAACAGACCACCACGGAAGGGAAAACCTACAAACTCCCGCAGCCCTTTTTCGTCATCGCCACGCAGAACCCCGTAGAACAGTTCGGGACCTTCCCCCTTCCTGAATCGCAGCTGGACAGGTTTATGGCGAAAATAAGCATCGGGTATGTTTCCAGGGAGGCGGAAAGAGAGATAATCAAGGGAGGCAGCAGGAGAAATGAGCTGTATTCCATCGGGCCCCTGATGAGCAGCGGGGAAGCGGTCCATATCCAGGAGAGTATCAGGGACGGCGTGCACGTTTCGGACAAGCTTTTGGAATACATTATGGATATCGTGGGAGCTACGAGGGCGAGCAATTATATCCTGGCCGGGATTTCGACGCGCGGCGCCCTGGCCGTCAGCCGTACTGCCAAGGCCAACGCCTATTTCCATGGAAGGGATTTTGTAATACCGGAAGATATCAAGGAACTTGCGGAATATGTGCTGCCCCACAGGATCATATTCAAAGAGGAACACGAGCGCCTTGATAAAAAGGAGATTATAAAATCAATAATAGAGCAGATACCGGTCCCGGCTTAATACAGGGGACAAAAGCAGGCTGGGTCTATATAATCCTGACCATCTTTCTGGGATTTTCAGCGGTCAATACCGGAAATAATCTCGTCTACCTGATCGTTTCCGCTTTCCTCAGCCTGATGGCTGTGTCGGGTCTGGCGGGAAAAACGAACATATCCGGCGTTGATGTGGATATTGAACTGCCCGAAGAGATTTACGCTGGTGCGGGTTTTCTGCTCAAGGTCAGGGTGATCAACAAAAGAAAATTCCTGCCCGCATTCCTGATAGGCGTAAAGCTGGAACAAGGCAGCGTGCTGTTCCCTTTTATCGGGCCGGGGCAGGAGGCTGCTGAATATATGCAGGCCGTCTTTGACCGGCGGGGCCGCCATCCTCTCGGGAACATCTTTGTCAGGTCGGTATTCCCGTTCAATTTTTTCATCAGGTTCCGGAAGATACGGAAGCTTTACGAGGCCATAGTATTTCCAAGGGCCGGGAAATGCGAGCTGTGGAGCTTTTTGGACCGTGACAGGAGACAGAAGGGCGAGCAGGCCTCCGGCAGGACCGGTTACGAAGGGGATATCATCTCCTTCAGGAATTATGCCGCCGGCGATCCCTTTAAATACATCCACTGGAAAGGGAGCGCAAAGACAGGAGAACTGAAAATAAAGGAGCTCTCATCCCTTACCCGCCGGCCGGTCATAATCGATTTTGACGGGATCACTGCGAAAAACACGGAAGAGAAGGTCTCATTTGCCACCTACACCATTCTCAAACTGTTCCGGCAGAACATTCCAGTGGGCCTGGATATAAACGGGCGCCTGTATAAGGCCAATCTGCT
>JAJZPZ010000045.1 GCA_021847795.1 Nitrospirota bacterium | reverse complement strand
CGATCTCACAAAAATTATTATCTGATATACTTTTAATATGCTGATTGACAACATTTCATTTATCGATATCAAATCCCCAGGCGCACATGTGTTCAGCAAATTCCCGATACCGAGGATCGGCTCTGTTCTCCTCTCTACGATCCTGGCGGGCAGGGGCTATCATGCGCGGGTTTTTATCGAAGATGCGGCTGAGCCCGACTGGCCGTTTATCGAAAAGTCGGACATAGTCTGCATCTCGACCATCACATCCACTGCTGTGCGGGCCTATGCGGTTGCGGACAGGTTAAGAGGGCTGGGCATTCCCGTAATAATGGGGGGGGCGCACCCGTCCCTTATGCCGGAAGAGGCCCTGGAACATGCGGACTATGTTGTGAGGGGAGAAGGCGACATCGCCCTTCCGGAACTGATCGACCATTTGGCCAAGGGGGGGGCGCCGCCCGGCCGCATCCACGGCGTATCCTACAGAAGCCCGTCCGGTGAAAAGATGCATAATACCGGCAGGGGTTTTCTCGAGGACATGGACATATTGCCTGAACCGGATTTCTCCCTTATCCACGGCTGGGAGCCTTCAAACACCTATCCGATTTCAACGTCAAGGGGCTGTCCGTTCGGCTGCAGGTTCTGCTCGGTTATTCAATTGTTCGGAAGAAAATACCGGTTCAAATCGGTTGAGGCCACCCTCCGGGAGTTTTGCCGGGTCGCCGCTGCGTACAAGGCCACCATTTTTTTCGTCGACGACAATTTCAGTGCAGACAAGCAAAGGGCAAAGGCCATACTCAGGGGAATGGTGGAAAGGGGAGTAAAGCACAGCTGGTCCGCCCAGGTCAGGACCGATGTTGCGAAGGACCCCGGGCTGCTGCGCCTGATGGCTGATTCCGGCTGTGTCACCCTCTACATAGGCTTTGAATCCATAAACCCGAAGACGCTCCGGCTCTATGACAAGAAGCAGAACGTCGATGAAATCGTACAGTGCATCAGGATAGTCAAAGAGCACGGCATCGACATACACGGGATGTTTGTGCTCGGTGCAGACACGGACAGCGTCGATACGATCAGGCGCACTGCGGAGTTTGCCGTAGACCTCGGGCTGGACACTGCCCAGTTCATGCCTCTTACTCCCCTGCCGGGCACTCCTGTGTTTTCGGAGATGAAAGACGCCGGCAGGCTGCTGCATACCGATTGGAGCAAGTACGATATGCACCACGTGGTTTTCAGCCCCGCCATGATGAAGCCTGAAACGCTCCAGGTGGAAACGCTGAAGGCGATGAAAAAATTTTATTCCTGGAAATACATTCTCAATCACCTTGTGAAGTTCGACTTCCATTATGCCATGATAGGACTTTACGGCCGGTGGGCGGTAAGGCATCTCCTGGGCAAGGTCCGGGCATATTTCGAGGATATAGGTTCAGCATCGTATTCATCTATGTAGAACCGCATGCAATTGCCTGTAAATCGCAGCACAATCCTTCATCGGTCGCGCAGGAGACAGGATGTCCGATTTTTACCAAACGGGCGTTATTGCCACCTTCCACAGGCTCGGGAGAGACAACACCGGGAGGTTGGAGGAGGAACTGTCGTGGTACGGGCACGAAAGGCCCATTGCCCTCATCCTGCCCTCTCTTTACAGCGAACTCGAGGGCGATGCCCTGAACGTTATTTTAAGGGAACTGGGGACTGCGGGATATATACGCGAGGTCGTGGTGACACTCGGGCCGGCCTCGGAAGAGGAGTTTATCTGTGCCAGGGAATATTTTTCCGTCCTGCCCCAGAAGACGAGCATCATCTGGAATACGGGCCCGCGGGTGAATGATATCTGCCGGGTTATCGAAGATGCGGGCCTGCCGATAGGTGAATACGGAAAGGGGAGGGCTGCGTGGATGGCTTACGGGTATGTCCTCTCCCGGCAGGAGTTCCATGCTGTTGCCCTGCACGACTGCGATATCCTCACCTATAGCAGGAACATGCTTGCGCGGTTGTGTTATCCCGTGATAAACCCCAACCTCGATTACGATTTCTGCAAAGGCTATTACAGCAGGGTCACTGACAGGCTCTATGGGCGGGTGACACGCCTTTTGGTCACTCCGCTCTTCAGGACGCTGCAGCGAATACTCGGGGACCATCAGCTCCTTGTTTTTTTCGACAGTTTCAGGTATCCCCTTGCAGGAGAGTTCTCGATGGATGTCAATCTTGCAAAGGTGAACAAGGTTGCCGGCGACTGGGGACTTGAGATAGGAGTGCTCGCAGAGGTCTACCGCAATACCTCCGCGAGAAGGGTCTGCCAGGTCGACATTGCGGAAAATTACGACCATAAACACCAGGACCTCTCTGCCGACGATGCCGCCAAGGGGCTGAACAAAATGGGCATTGACATATGCAAGGCCATATTCAGGACCCTCGCATCGGAAGGAATAGTTTTTTCAGAGGCCTTCTTTAAGACACTCATGGCCACCTATTCCATAACCGCGCAGGACATGCTGAAGCGGTATGAGGATGATGCGGCCGTGAACAACCTTTTTTTCGACAGGCACCAGGAAAGCCTTGCAGTAGAGATATTTACAAAAGGGATAAAAAAGGCATCTGAAATAATTACGGAGGACCCCCTGGGGGTCCCGCTGATTTCAAGCTGGGACAGGGTGATTTCGGCCATCCCCGACATACTCAGCATGATCAGGAGCGCTGTTGAAGATGACAACCAGGGCCCTTTTGGTCCTGTTTCCCATCGGCCGGGTTGTCATAACAGGAGGGCACATGGAAAGGACGGTAGAGCCTTTTGAATTCAGGCAGTGTGTCAGTATCCGCCGGTCTACGGGGAAGAAGGCGGGGAACCTGCGCGGATTGCGGGACCTGCTGGCTGTTGTCAACGAGGCCTCCATCTTTCATCACGTGTACCAGTATTTTCTCAAAGGCCATATCCTCGAATACACGAATGATTTTGCGCAATGGGTCGGTGAAACACTCGAAGAAAGCCCTTTGTCCGAGCACCTCTCCAATACAGATCCCTATGCCTTCGGGAACATAGAGGAGCTGCGGAACAGGCTCGTTACCGTCATAGACGAGTACCTCCGGGAGTTCCCCGGGCCGAAAGAAGCCCTGCCGGGCAGTGAATTCTATTTCAACCAGACCGTGACCCTTGTATTCCCTGTCGAGGTAAAGGTAAAAAACCTTGCGGAATTTCTTATCGCCGTCAAGTATGTGGACGGCGGCTCGATATATTACCACTTTTATGAGGCCAGGACACGCCTCGGCAGCAGGGCGGACGATTTCTCCCGGTGGATTGAGGATGCGCTCGGGAAAAAAGAGCTTGCCGAAAGGATACGGACAATCGACCTGTTCATGCATACCATAGAAGGGATAAGGGACCGCATAGCTGAACTCGTAGAGGAAGAGGTGAGGAGCGACATGTACGGCCACCAGCAGACGACAGCCGTTTTTTAGGCAAAGGAGAAAATATGCTCGCCCAGTATTCCGGCATAGCGCCCAAATCTGATTTGATGCTCTTGCAGAAGCTCGGAGAAAAATTAAAAGGCAAATCCTTCCTTCATATAAATTCCACCCGCGCCGGAGGCGGCGTTGCCGAAATACTGCAAAGGATGGTCCCTATTATCAACTCGCTCGGGATTGAAACACGGTGGGAAACCATCGAGGGAGATGCCGGCTTCTTTGACATGACCAAAAAGGTCCACAACGCCCTCCAGGGCAATTTCGAGGAGATTTCGGAAGATATGTGGCAATACCACCTGGAAGTCAACCGGAGAAATGCGGAAAGGCTCGACCTTGAGGCCGATGCCGTCCTCATTCATGACCCCCAGCCGGTCCCCCTTATCGAGTACAGGAAATCAGGGAAATGGATGTGGAGATGCCACATTGATGTCTCAAACCCTGTCCGCGAGGTGCGCAGCAACATCATGCGGTATGCCAGGAGGTACGACGCCGCGGTATTCTCGGTCGCTAAATTCGCGATGGCCATGGATATCAGTGAATTCATCATCCCGCCTTCGATAGACCCCAGCAGCGAGAAGAACAGGGAACTCACAGCCGAGGAAACAGATGAAACACTCGTGAAATACCATATCCCCCGGGACAAGCAGATGATCCTGCAGGTTTCACGGTTCGACAGGTTCAAGGACCCTATCGGAGTCATAAAGGCATACCGGCTCGTAAAGAAATACAATGATTGTATTCTTGTCCTTGCGGGGAGCCCGGCAACTGATGATCCGGAAGGAGAGGCGGTCCTGAACGAGGTGAAGGAGTATGCGGAAAACGACCCGGACATCTTTATCCTCCTTTTACCTCCTTTCAGCGACAAAGACATCAATGCCCTGCAGCGCTCGGCCACGGTTGTTCTCCAGAAATCCCTTAGAGAGGGGTTCGGGCTGACCGTGTCCGAGACAATGTGGAAGGGTAAACCGGTAATAGGGGGCGCTGTAGGGGGCATCCCGCTCCAGATCGTCCATGGGATTACAGGGTTCCTCGTCCATTCGGTGGAAGGCGCAGCGTTCAGGATCCGGCAGTTTCTCAACAACCCGGGCATGGTAAAAAGGATGGGTGAAAAAGGCAGAGAGTACGTAAGGACGAATTTCCTGATAACAAGGCAGACCAGGGACTATCTGTCAGTATGGTATGTGCTCGAAAACAAAGGGGGGGAATTTTTTGAATTATGAGGCCCGGATACCCGTATCAACATACAGGCTGCAGTTCAATTGCCGGTTCAGGTTTTCAGACGCCCGCGCCATTGTCCCTTATCTCAACAGCCTGGGCATAAGCGACATGTATGCGTCTCCCTATTTCAAGGCGCAGCAGGGGAGTATCCACGGATACGACATTGTTGATCCGAATGCATTGAATCCCGAGGTGGGCACAGAGGCGGATTACGATGAATTGACCGGGGCGCTCAGGAAGAACGGCATGGGACAGGTGCTCGATATCGTGCCGAACCATATGTGCATTGCAAGCAAGGACAATACCTGGTGGATGGACGTCCTTGAAAACGGGCCGGTTTCACATTATGCGGATTTTTTTGATATAAACTGGTCTCCGGTGAAGAAGGAACTCACCAATAAGGTGCTCCTGCCCTTGCTGGGAGACCAGTACGGCAAGGTCCTTGAGAGGCAGGAACTGACGCTGGCCTTTGAGGACGGGGCATTTTTCATCTCGTATTATGAAAATAAGTTTCCCCTGGACCCCAAAACCTACGCCGACATACTCGGGTTTCGCCTGGATGACCTGCAGGACAATCCCGGCGCCCCGGACACGCCTCTTGCCGGGCTGTTAAGCATCATTACCGCCCTGAATAACCTCCCCGCGTATACGGAAAAGGAAAGCGGCAAGGTCCTGGAGCGGTACCGTGAAAAAGAGATCATCAAGAGGCGCCTGTCCGGCCTTTACCTGCAGAGCGCGGAAACCAGGGCGCTTATCGATGAAAACATACGCATATACAACGGCCGCAAGGGCGACCCCGGCAGTTTTGATCTCCTCGACGCCCTGCTCGACAAGCAGCCATACAGGCTGTCTTACTGGCGCGTTGCAACGGATGAGATAAATTACCGGAGGTTTTTCGACATCAACCAGATTGCGGCGGTGAGGATGGAAGGCTATGAGGTGTTCAGGGAAAGCCACAAGCTGATCTTCAGGCTTGTTGAGGAGGGCAAAGTCACCGGCTTCAGGGTGGACCATCCTGACGGGCTGTATGACCCCGCCGAGTACTTCAGGTGGCTGCAGCGGGATTGCTTCCTGAAGATGAATACGGGGAACATTCGCAGGCTGAGAGAGGAAATGGGCCTGCCTGAATCCGCTACGCAGCCTGATATCGAATTGAAAATACTGGAACGGTATGATGAGATCCTGCTGTCCGAGCCGCATTTCAAGCCCTTTTACATCGTAGGGGAGAAGATCCTGAGCAAGGGAGAAAAAATGCCCGAAGACTGGCAGATCTTCAGCACTACGGGCTATGTGTTCATGAATTCCCTGAACGGCATCTTTGTGAAAACGGAAAATGCAAAATCCTTTGACTCTCTTTATGCGAAGTTTACCGGGGAAAAGCTGCTGCCTTCGGAAATAATATATGAGAAAAAGAAACTGATCATGCAGGTCTCCATGTCCAGCGAGATCAATACGCTGGGGAACTACCTTAACCGCATCTCTGAAAGGGACAGGCATACAAGGGACTTCACCCTGAACAGCCTGAGCGCCGCTATTGTGGAAGTAATTGCCTTTTTCCCGGTATACAGGACGTATATCAACGCCTCCGGCGTTAACGATACCGATCACCGTTACATAGAGCAGGCCGTGGCAAAGGCAAAGCGCAAAAACCGCGCGATCAGCGGGAATATCTACGACTTTCTCCGGGACATTCTCCTGCTCAGATACCCGGAGGACATCAGCGATGAGGACAAAAGTGAATGGTTCGGCTTCGTAAAAAAGTTCCAGCAGATCACCGGCCCTGTTATGGCAAAGGGGGTGGAGGACACGGCATTCTACGTCTACAACCGCCTTATATCCCTAAACGAGGTCGGCGGGAGCCCGGAAAGGTTCGGGGTCCCGCTGGAGACCTTTCACGGGCAGAACATCGAGCGCATCAAGTTCTGGCCCCATGCCCTTATTGCAACCTCCACGCATGATTCAAAACGCAGCGAAGACGTGAGGGCCCGCATAAATGTCCTTTCCGAAATGCCTGGTGAGTGGAGAAAAGGCCTTATCAGGTGGAAACGGCTTAACAGGAAAAAGAAGGCCGTTGTCGAGGGCTGCCCGGCGCCGGAACCGAACGAGGAATATTTTTTTTACCAGACCCTTGTGGGGGCCTGGCCGCTTGAAAAGGGGGGAGGGCAGGAGTACGATGAATTCAAAAAAAGGATCAAGGATCATATGCTGAAGGCGGTAAGGGAGGCCAAGGTCAACTCAAGCTGGATCAATTCCGACAAGGCCTATGAGGACGCTTTCATGTCTTTCATAGACACTGTCCTGGAGGACAGGCAGGACAACCAGTTCCTGCAGGACTTCGAAACGTTTCACCGGCTGATCGCGCATTGCGGGATGTTCAATTCCCTTTCGCAAACGCTGCTGAAAATCACCTGCCCGGGGGTCCCTGATTTCTACCAGGGGACCGAGATATGGACCCTGAGCCTGGTTGATCCCGATAACCGCAGGCCTGTTGATTACCGCATAAGAACGGAACAACTCCGGGCCTTGAAAACCCGTGAGTCTGCAGCGCCGCTGAAGGACTTCGCAAGGGAACTGGCCTTTAACGGAAAGGATGGAATGGTCAAACTCTACGTTACCTGCAAAGCGCTTAACTACCGCAGGAGCAAGAGGGAATTGTTTGAGCGCGGGGAGTACATTGTCCTTGAACCCGGGGGGCTGAGGAGGGGGAACGTGTGCGCCTTCGCGCGGAGGTCCGGAGAGGACGTAACGCTTACGGTCGCTCCCAGGTTTTTCACCGAACTCGTGCAGCAGCCCGGTGATTTGCCTTTGGGGGAAGAGGTGTGGAGGGACTCCTTTGTGGCGCTCCCCTTTGAAACAGCGGGGGCGGAATACAAAAATATTTTTACCGATGCGGCAGTGAAGGCCGTTGAGCGCCGGGGGGCCGCGGTCCTGGGCCTTGGCGAGGTTTTCACCCATTTCCCCGTTGCCCTGCTGGAGAGGGTGAACTGAATGGCGCATCCCGAGATACTGGCTTTTGTCCTGGCCGGGGGCAAGGGGGAACGGCTCTTTCCCCTTACCGCGTTCCGGTCCAAACCCTCCGTGCCTTTCGGGGGCAGATACAGGATTGTGGACTTTGCCCTGAGCAATTTCATCAACTCCCGCATTTACTCCATATATCTCCTGGTCCAGTACAAATCCCAGTCCCTTATCGAGCATGTGCGGCAAAACTGGACCCTCTCCTCCCTTATCGGGAGTCATTTTGTAACTGTTGTCCCGCCCCAGATGAGGATGGGGCCTGAATGGTTCCAGGGCACTGCTGACGCCGTTTTCCAGAACATCAACCTTGTGAGGCAGCACAATCCCGGGCTTGTGGCCGTGTTCGGGGCCGATCATATCTACAGGATGGACATCCGGCAGATGATAGACTTCCATCTCGAAAAAAACGCCCTGGTGACCGTGGCTGCGCGGCCCGTGCCCCTTGAACAGTCGCCGTCTTTCGGGATCATCACCGTGGACGGCAAGAGGATGATAACAGGATTCCAGGAAAAGCCGAAGAAGCCCGTCCCCATGCCCGATGACCCGCAGCGCGCCTATGCCTCCATGGGCAACTACATCTTCAACAGGGACGCCCTGCTTGAGGCCCTTGCCCGGGCGCAGAGGAAAAAGCAGCATGACTTCGGCGCCCACGTCATTCCTGATCTGATCTCAACAAAGAGGGTGTTTGCCTATGATTTTGCGACTAATGTAATCCCCGGATCACTGCCCTATGAGGAAAAAGGGTACTGGCGGGACGTGGGGAGTATTCCGGCCTTTTACGAGGCCCATATGGACATGCTCGGCCTTTCCCCTGTTTTCCGGATTCATAATACCTTGTGGCCGGTCCATCCCGCTTTCTACGCGGGGCCGGCTGCGCAGATATTGCAGGGCGATATAAAAAAGAGCATCATCGCCGAGGGCACGGTCATCCAAAAGGCAAAGATACGCAATTCCGTCATCCGCAGCGGGGTGATCATCGAAAACAACGTAAGCATTGAAAACTCCATAATCATGGACGATGTCGTGCTGGAGAAGGGCTGCAGCCTGCGCAGGGTGATCGTGGACAAGCTGAACGTAGTTAAGGAAAACGAACGCATTGGGTTTGAGGCCGATAAAGACCGCTTCAGGTGCCACATAGATTCCTCGGGCATCGCGGTAGTCCCCAAGGGCGGCATGATAATAAGGCCCTCATACAGAAAATAGCGGCCGGGCAATGAGATTCCGATATGAAAAGCGCACTCTTAAGGAAAGAGCTTCAGGAGCGGGTTCGCGAGATACATGAGGCTGACATCCTCATCGGGGTTCCAAGCTACAATAATGCGCATACCATTGGCCATGTGGTCAGGGCAATACAGGCAAGTCTTGCAAAATATTTTCCCGATTTGCGGAGCATTGCCCCTGAGTGGATCGAACTCCTGCTCAAGCCCGTGATCGATGGGGGCTTTGATTACACCGCGCCTTTCTATCCAGTAAACCCCGGCAGGATGATCGGAAAGTTCAGGTTCGGGGTCGAAGAACTGATGGACATAATCGGTTCCCCGGCTGCAAGGCTTTCCATATGCCAGGTTGTTCAGAACGGTCAGGCTGGATACGTTTTTCGAGAGGTCAGGCGTAAACAGGATTGTTGCCAAAGGCGGGATCCGCGGACCCTTCCCGCATATAATCGCGCGCTTCATCGGGGGCCTGGTGTTCCTTATTCTTATTGCCTTTGCCATAACCTTCGGGGGCGTTGTGCTCGCCCTTGCCTTCGGGCCTGGAGGGAAGGACGCGGCAAAGGCATACCTGGAGACAAAACTGCTGAAAAAGGAGGAGCAAGATGAGATCGAACATTTATAGGAAGATGTCCCTGTTGCTTTTGGCGGCTTTACTGTTACCTGCCCCGGCAGCGTTTTCCGGAGAGGCGCCCCCCGCGGGGAGCATCGAAAAGTTCCTCGGTGATCTTGAAAGCCCGGACCGGCAGGTCCGCATATCCGCGATGCAGGAATTGGGCAGGAGCAGGGACGGCAGGGCAATACATGCCCTGGCCGGGATAGCCGGCAATGCCGATGAGGACTGGAGAATGCGGATAAAGGCGATCCGCCTGCTAGCCGAAGCCGGCGACCCCAATGCTGTTGACTCCCTTATGACTGCTGCTGTTGATTTTTGCCCTGCAATCAGGTGGAATGCCGTTTCAGCGCTCGGGGTCTTCCAGGGAAACTACCGCGTTGTCAGCTCCCTTATCGCCGCGCTGGATGACGGCGATCTCTACATCAGGGAGGCGGCCGTGAAGTCCCTCGGAGAGGCGGGTGACCCGAAAGCCGTTCTCCCCCTTATCTCCGTCCTGGGGGACAAGAATTTTGTCGTCAGGATCACCGCAGTCAGGGCGCTCAGGAAAATAGGCGACCCCCAGGCCGTTCCGTTCCTGAAGCGGACAGCACAGGAAGACAGGGACCCTTTAATCAGGGGCGAGGCGGATATTGCAATCACGGCCCTTGCGCCGGGAGGAAAGTAAGGAAAGGTTTGCGTAAATATATCCGCGCAGCTTTTTCATGCGTCCAGGACATCGCGCATCTTCCTTAAAAGTTTCCCCGGCGACACGGGTTTTGAGATGAAGTTCAGCTCTTTGTCGATGACCCCTTTTTTGTGGATGATGTCCGCTGTGTACCCGCTCGTGAAAATGGCCCTGATCCCGGGTTTGACGGCTTTAATCTCTTCATAAGCCTCACGGCCGTTTTTCTTCGGCATGACCACATCAAGCAGCAGGAGCTGGATGGTGTCCTGGTTCTCTTTGAATTTACAGACGGCATCTTCACCGTCAGCTGCCTCTATAACGCGATAGCCGAATTCCCGGAGTATGTCCTTCGTCGTGCTCCTCACGGCATCGTCATCCTCTGCAACAAGCACTGTCTCCGTGCCGCCGGTGGGAGAGATGATGTTCGAGATGATAAGCGAAGAGCGTGTTTTCTTTTGCGCCGGATCTGCAAGGGGCAGATAGATTTTAAAGGTGGCGCCGTTTCCGGGCTCGCTGTATACGTTGATGTAGCCGTTATGCTGCTTGACTATGCCGTAAACGATGGAAAGTCCCAGGCCCGTGCCCTTGCCGGTCTCCTTGGTCGTAAAAAAGGGCTCGAAGATCCTGTCCCGTATCCTGCCGTCTATGCCTGCCCCGGTGTCGGACACCGAAATAAGGGCATACTCCCCCGGAGCGCCGTAGCCGTACATCTTTATAAACCGCGCGCCCAGTTCAGTCCGTTCCGTGGTGATCGCAAATATACCGCCTTCGGGCATGGCGTCCCGTGCATTGGTTGCAAGGTTCATCAGCACCTGCTCCAGCTGCATACTGTCTGCCATAACCGTCAGCTCAGGATCTTGCAGGGTCACCCTGAGTTCTATCTCCGGCCCGGTGAGCCGTGCCAGGAGGGTTTTCGCGTTTGCTACCGTCTCGTTGAGGCCCACGGGCCTGGGATCGAGCGTCTGTTTCCTGCCGAAGGCCAGGAGCCCTTTTGTCAGACCCACTGCTTTTGCGGCTGCAGACAGGATTTGATCTACATAAACGGAAAGGGGATTACTGTTTTCTATCTTCATCTGCAGGAGTTTCCCGCACCCGATGATCGCGGTGAGGACATTGTTGAAGTCATGGGCGATGCCGCCTGCAAGGGTCCCTATGGATTCCATTTTCTGTGCATGCCGGCGCCGGCCCTCCAGTTTTTTTTCTTCAGAAATATTGCTGAATACCACTACTGCGCCGGTCAGGTTTTCCTGCTCACGGAACGGGGTGCATATGTATTCGACAGGAAAGCAGGCGCCGTCCTTCTTCCAGAATACGTCGTTCTTTACCTGGTAGGATTTCCCTTCCGCGTATGCGGCATGAATGGGGCATTCTGCTTCCTCATATGGACTGTTGTCCTGCCTGGAGTGATGGAAAATCTGGTGGCTGGGTCTGGCTATGAGTTCTTCCTCCGCATACCCGAGCAGCCTTGCTGCAGCCGCATTGATAAAGGAGATGTTCCCGTTCACGTCCAGGCCGAAAATACCCTCTTTCGCGGCGCCTAGGATGATTTCAGTCCTGAGGGCCGAGTTCTCAAGCATGCGTTCAGCCTGCCTGAGTGTTGCGGCGTGCATATGTGCATACCGGCGCAGGAGCCGATAGGATGCCAGGGCGGTCAGCGTTACGTAGAACCAGTCCTTGTAGGCAGAGAGGAACGACAGCAGGGGGGAGGCGCTATGGCTTATGGAGAAGGCGGGCCTGCCGGAAAGCGATATCCAGAGGAAGCCCCAAAACGCATATGCCAGGGCAACAAACAGCGGACTTGCCGTTAATCCTCCTGACTGCCGGACCTGCTCTCTGTGCATGATCAAACTCCTTTTCAATGGGAATGCTGATGCCTCTTGTTTCCGTATGGTGATCAGCCCGGAAATTACTCGCCTACCCGCATGACCTGATTGCTTCTCCCGCAATGTTGCCTAAGGAAAGGACGCGGTCCACGCCCCCCAGTTTGATGGCCTCTTTGGGCATGCCGAAGACAATGCACGACTCTTCGTCCTGCGCGATGGTGCGCGCGCCGGCCTCTTTCATCTCCAGCATTCCCTTTGCCCCGTCGTCACCCATGCCGGTCATGATCACACCCACGGCATTCCTGCCTGCATAGCGGGCTGCCGAGCGGAACAGGACATCCACGGAAGGGCGGTGCCTGCAGACAAGGGGGCCGTCTTTGACCTCAACATAATAACGGGCCCCGCTGCGTTTCAGTAAGGTGTGGTGATTGCCGGGGGCTATCAATGCGCGGCCCCTGATCACCGTATCGTTGCTTTCGGCCTCCTTGACGGATATGCTGCAGAGACTGTCGAGCCGTTTTGCAAAGGACGCCGTGAAGTTTTCCGGCATGTGCTGCACGATCACGATGCCGGGGGCATCAGGGGGCATGGCCTCAAGAAAGACGCGGAGGGCCTCCGTCCCGCCTGTGGAGGCGCCCACGACAATGATTTTTTCGGTTGTCTCTATCATCGCATGCGTCGTCGGCTTCTCCAGCACTGCGTCAGCGGTAAGTTTCGGCGCTACGGTATAGGCAGCTTCGGAAATCCTCTTTACATGCACCATTGCAGCTGCCTTTACCGCATCGCATATGCGGATCCGCGACTCCTCAAGGAACTGCTTTGTTCCCATCCGGGGCTTTTGTATGATTTCCACTGCCCCGTATTCCAGGGCCTTCAGCGCTGTTTCAGAGCCTTTTTCCGTAAGGCTTGAACACATGACCACGGGTATGGGATGCTGGCTCATGATCTTCTGGAGGAAGGTGATGCCGTCCATCCGGGGCATTTCCACATCCAGGGTTATTACGTCCGGGACCTGCGCGCGGATCTTTTCCACTGCTGCAAAGGGATCGGGCGAGGTGGCTATCACCTCGATCTGCTCGTCGGAGGAAAGAATTTCCTTCAATGTCTGGCGCACTACCGCAGAATCATCTACAACAAGAACTTTTATTTTTCTCGGCATCGGGAACCCCTTATTTTTGTCAATTGGTCACAAAACGGACTTTTCAATGCGCTTCAGGAAAACTTCGCCTGTGTGTGTATGGAAAATGATTTTCCGCCCGTAAGACCCGCCCACATCATAGGTCATAAGCTTCAGGCCCTCCTCTTCAATCCCCTGCAGGGCGGCCTCGATATTCTGTTTACCCACATTTATCACGCTGTTTCTACCCTGATTTAATGAGACCAGGTCCGAGCCCCCGAACATTTTCGTTTCAATGTCGTCCGGCCTGATCCCTCTCGCTTTCAACTCGGCAATCATCTTGTCAATGGAGCAATCGGCATATCTGAGCGCATCGGCGCAGTCCTTGCGGCATCCGCTTTGGGCATTATAGATGCATTGCATGCAGTCATTGTCGCAATTGTTTTTGCATCTGCACTTCGGCAGTATGATATGGCATATTGCGCCGGTCCCGTGCCGCGGGCTGAACATGGTGACCGACACGCATGAGCCGAGCACTGTTGTCACCCGGCTGGGTTTGCTCGAAATATGTATTTCCCCGGGCTTCAGATATATGGTCGGGAGCTTTGTATTCGGGAGTGTCATAGCGGTTTCCTGTATATTGTCGGGGCCGTCGGGACCAGCGGGATGTCCAGGCCGTGCAGGGTCTCGGAGTGCCCCAGGAACATGTAGCCCCCGGGAATGAGGTGGCGGCAGAACCTGTTTATGAGCATCTCCTGCGTAGGCCTGTCAAAATAGATGATCACGTTGCGGCAGAAGATGACATCCATCTTTTCGCGAAACCCGAAATCGTCCTGCATGAAATTAAGCCTCCGGAATCTTACCGCCTCCCTGAGTTCGGGCGCCATTCTCACCAGCCCTGCCTGC
Source organism: Nitrospirota bacterium (assembly GCA_021847795.1). Taxonomy (GTDB): domain Bacteria; phylum Nitrospirota; class Thermodesulfovibrionia; order Thermodesulfovibrionales; family Dissulfurispiraceae; genus JAMCVZ01. The sequence goes on along the minus strand of JAJZPZ010000045.1, from coordinate 8,918 downwards.
GAGTTTTTGCCTTTCAGGAAGTATCTGCGCTTCAAGTCCATGGGCACGGGTTCGACCCTTTCCTGATCATAAATGCCTGTTTTCGCCTTGTCCAGCACCCGGGTGGAGATATCGGTGGCCAGAATCGAGAAGTGAAAGCCGGGGCACTGCTGCGCAAATTCGCTCAGGACTATTGCCAGGGTATAGGGCTCCTCTCCCGTGGAGCACCCTGCGCTCCAGGCCATAAGCGTCTTGTTCAAACCTGAATCGGCGATCCTGATGAGTTCCGGCAAGGCAGTCCGGACCAGGTAGTGAAAATGCGTGGGCTCCCTGAAGAAATCGGTTTTGTTCGTGGTGACCATATCGATCATGTGCACCAGTTCCTTTTCCATGCCCTCGGGACTGAACAAATAATCACAGTATTGGGTAAAGGAGCGCATGTTAAGGCTGCGCAGCCGTTTGAGCAGCCGCGCTTCAAGCATGGTTTTCTTGGCAGGGGGCATTTTTATGCCGTACTGCGTATGGATGAATTCGCTCATACGGTTGAATTCCCTGTCCGAAAGGCCGGCGTTCTTATTAGTTATATTTTGCTGGTTGCAATTATTTTCCATGTTCAGTACCTGTGATCAATATGATCGGGTATTTACCAGCTCCTCTCTCGTTCGTTCAAAAGCCCGGCGCAGGGGCCCGCATTATGCCTGCGGGCCCCTGCCTCTCAGTTAAAATCAGAATTTCTCAAATTCAGGGTCCGATCCGTTACTTCCCTTGTCCGTGTCCATATTAATCCCTGCAGGAATGTTCGCAGTCTGTTTCTTCAGCGTAATACCTTTTGCGCCCTGTCCTGCCAGATGGCTTATATTGATCTTGTGTGTGGCATTCGGGGCCGCCTTTGCATTCGGTATTGCTTTTCTTCCCGTATTGTTAATGCCTTCGATTTTGAAAAAAGCTATGGTATTCTGGAGCTGATCTGCCTGGCCGGCGAGACCTTCGGCAGTGGAGGCCATTTCTTCCGATGCTCCTGCGTTCTGCTGGATGACCTGGTCGAGTTGCTGGATGGCCTGGTTTATCTGTTCAGCCCCGGTGTTCTGCTCTTTGCTCGCAGCGCTGATCTCCTGCACCAGCTCTGCCGTCTTCCGTATATCGGGCACGAGCTTGGCAAGCATCCCCCCGGCCTGCTCTGCGACCTGTACGCTTGTTGTTGAAAGCCGGCTTATTTCCCCGGCAGCTGTCTGGCTTCGTTCCGCCAGCTTCCTTACCTCTGAGGCAACCACGGCAAAGCCTTTTCCGTGTTCGCCGGCGCGGGCCGCCTCAATGGCCGCATTCAGGGCCAGAAGGTTTGTCTGGCGCGCTATCTCCTCGATAATGGAGATCTTGCCCGCTATGTCTTTCATTGCCCCTACCGTCTCCGTTACTGCCTTGCCGCTCTCCAGGGCGTCATCTGCTGATTTCAGGGCGATCTTTTCGGTCTGGTGGGAATTGTCCGCATTCTGCCTGATATTGGAGGACATCTCTTCCATGCTCGATGAGGCTTCTTCAGCTGAGGCCGCCTGCTCTGTTGCCCCCTGGCTCATCTGCTCGGCGCTCGCGCTCAGTTCCTGGCTCCCTGAGGCTACCTGCTCGGCAGCTGATTTTATCTCCGTGATGATGTCCGTAAGATTTTCTATCATGGAATTGATGCTGTTCTTTAGATCGTTGAAATCACCTTTATACGTATCGGTTATTTTTTCAGGGATATTCCCTTTGCTTATCATGTCCATATACTGTGCCGAAACCTTCAGCGGGCCGATCAGCGCATCGAGTGTTTCGTTGATCCCCTTGATGATTTTCTTGTAATCCCCGTTGTGTTTGGAAGTATCAGCCCTGACGTCGAGCATTCCGTCCCGCCCTGCTTCTGTAAGGGTGTTGATATCACCCGTAATCTCCCGGAGTTTGCCGACCATGCCCTTCATTGCAGTCAGCAACTGCCCGGTTTCATCCCTGCCGGTCACCTCAATGTTTATGGATAGATCTCCCTCTGCCAGCTTTTTGGATATAGAGACCGCTTCATTAAGGGGATTGACGATGCTGCGCGTAATCAGGATGGTCGTCCCGATGCTGAGGGCGATAGCAACTGCAATGAAGCCGACCAGGACGTAGATAGTGCGCTTTGTATTGCTGCCCACGATCTGCTCATGCGCGTCCATGCGCTTGTTCCCCTCTGCCGCAAAGTCCTCTGCATATTTCTCCATCCTGTTTATTTCATTCTTATACTCAGTGATGGCCTTGTCTGCCTCCTGGGGTGTCTTTATTTTACCGGCCTGTATCTGGCTGCGGACCTTGTTGAAGCCTGATTCATAAGCTGAAAATTCATTCTTCATGTTTTTGACGATTTCCTTGTCCTGCTGGAGCACGATTACCTTCTCGAGGTCGCTTATCCTGGCCTGGAGATGCTCTTTCTGCTCATTCCATTTTTTGAAATATTCGTCTTTCTTCTCATTTGAGTCGATATTCAGGTAGAAATCTTTCTCGAACCTGCGCAGGCCGAGCACATCGGCGCGCGCCCTGGCTGCAGACGAAGAAATGACCGCATCCCCGGTGAGCATCTGTTTCGTTACCCCTGAAATCGACTTTACGCCCCAGAAGCCGGAAGCGCCGATAATTACCAGCAGCAGCACAAGCATTCCGAATCCAAGTCCTAACCTCTTGCCTATTTTTATGTTGCTCAAATCCATATATCCCCCTTGGCGGAAAGAAGCAAGCTGCCTCTTTCCCTGCGTGGTTGAATTTTTACTTTCAGGATTCTTGTTCTCCGGCCTCTTAATTGGCAGCAGTCTCTTTGCCTGCATCCTGCACTATGGAGAGCTCATCGGCTGAGAAGATCCTGTCGATATCGAGGATCATGATGAAGTTGCTGTCACGCTTTCCCATGCCCCTGATGAACTCCGTATTCAGCCTGGCGCCGATCTTCGGGGCAGGCTCGATGCTGTCCGGCTCAAGATCCATCACTTCCTGCACGGAATCAGCCAGGGCCCCCAGGACCGCGGTCTCGCTGTCAATCGTTATCTCCGCAATGATAATACAGGTATGGACGGTCTTCTCCGTCCTGCTCATCCCGAACTTCAGGCGCATGTCCACCACCGGCACCACGGAGCCCCGCAGATTGATCACTCCCCGCATGAATTCCGGGGTCTGAGGCACTTTGGTAACTGTGGTGAAATCAAGCACCTCCCGCACTTTGGTGATGTCCAGGGCAAAGACCTCTTCGTCCAGCTTAAAGGTCAGATACTGGGTTGTTTCGGTTATTCCTGCTACGCTCATCTTTCCTCCTTCCAGAGATTTCCCGGATTCATTGTCTTTTGTGCCTCCATGGCAACCATTGCCTTGTATTCGGAGTTCGACCCCGCCCTATGAAAAAGATATTTGTTCGTCCGTTTCCGCCATTTTCAGGAGTTTCGGGATATCGAGGATCAGGGCCACGGTCCCGTCCCCCAATATTGTCGCCCCGGACACCCCTTCAACTTTGCGGTAGAATTTGCCGAGCGACTTGATCACTGTCTGGTGCTCTCCTATGACGTTGTCGACCACAAACCCGACCCTGCTGCCTTCAGTTCCGACAATGACGATCTGCTCGATGGCGGGCAATTCTCCGCCTATCGCGAACCTCTCCCTGAGGCGGATATATGGGATGATCCGGTTGCGGACATTTGCCAGGTTGCGGCCGTGGGCCTTTGCCGCGTCCTCGCGGGTCAGTTCCACGCATTCCTCTACTGCAGAGAGCGGAAACACGAAGAAATCTTCGGCGATCTTTACCAGCAGCCCCTCGATGATCGCAAGGGTAAGCGGCAGCTTCAGGGTAATGGTGCTCCCTTCACCTTTCCGGCTGCTTATTTCGATCTGTCCGCGGAGGGAGTCAATCGCCTGCTTTACCACGTCCATACCGACACCCCTGCCGGATACATTGGTAACGGTCCTGGCTGTGGAAAATCCAGGGGCGAGGATCAGCGCAAAAAGGTCCTTTTCAGCGAGTTCGGCGTCCGCTGCGATCAATCCCCTGTCGATTGCCCTTGCCCGGATCGCTTCCGTGTCGAGTCCTGCTCCGTCGTCTTTTATCCGGATCAGCACGTAAGCCCCTGAATGAACGGCTGAGAGGTGCACCGTGCCCAGCCGCGGCTTTCCAGCGGCCTCCCTCGCTTCCGGCATTTCTATGCCGTGATCTATACTGTTGCGGATAAGGTGCACCAGGGGGTCGTTCAGCTTCTCTATCACGGTCTTGTCCAGTTCTGTTTCCGCCCCGTCGGTGGTCATCTCTATTTCTTTGCCCAGCTCATTGGAGAGATCGCGGACCAGGCGCTTGAATTTGCTGAATGTCGTGCCGATGGGCAGCATGCGGATATTCATGGTGTTGTCCCTGAGTTCTGCTGTCAGGCGTTCGACTTCCTCGGCTATGGTGACCAGGGCGGCTTCCTTCTGTGTGGCGGAGAACTGGCTCAGGCGGGCCTGCACGGTCACAAGCTCTCCCACCAGGTCCACAAGCCTGTCCAGTTTATCCGACGGCACCCTGATGCTGGATATGGCCTCGCTCGCCTGGCGCTCTTTGCGGATTCCCTTTACGTGTTTCTGCTCCACCAGCGCCGCTTCCACCTGTCCCGGCCCCACAATGCCGGAGGACACGAGCATCTCGCCGATCCGCTTCTGGGCATCAAGCACCTTCCGGAGATCATCGGCGGAAAGGTCTCCGCGCTCGATGAGGATCTCTCCGAGTTTTTTATAGCTGTCCTCCTGGTCAAGGGAGCCTCCGTCATCTATCACGTCTATTTTCAGTTCACAACTGTCTTCAATAAAGATACAGGTGTCTTTGACGGCATTGATCCCCTGGTTCGTAGTAAGGATGATGTCCCAGTAGGTGTAGCACTCCTCAGGGTTGATTTCCCCAAGGAGCGGAATGTCCCTGGTCTGCGCCACGATGCGGCTGTTGCCGAGGCCTTTTATTTCCGTGAGTATGCCGAGAGGGTTCGTCCCTGTTGCAAAGATGTCCTGCACCGGCCGGAACCTGATCCGGTAGGTGACTTCCGGGGCTTTGGCAGCGGCCCCGTCGACCGCCTGCGCTTTACTGTCAACGGCGGGACTGTCCCCAGGCCCTTTCTCCCCGCTTCGCCCGGGAATGAAGTTTCTGAAAGCAGCTATGATTTCTCCTGAAAGCACGACGTCCACGGGTTCGCCGCTGTCGGGGTTGAGCATTGCCCGTATCTGGTCGCGGGCGGACAGGGTCAGGTCGATGAGCTTTTTGGTGACGACCATTTTCCCGTTGCGCACAAGATCAAAGACCGTCTCGACTTCATGGGTGAACGCAGCGATATCATCGAAGCCGAACATCGCCCCTGAACCTTTGATGGTATGCATGGCCCGGAACACGCGCCCGATCAGCTCCTCATTGCCGGGGGTCTCTTCCAGCTCGAGGAGGGCGGTCTCAAGCTCGGTAAGAAGTTCGTTGGCCTCTTCCCTGAAGGCTTCCTTATGTTTGTCCGTATTGCCGCTCATCCCAGTACCTTTTTTACGACTGCCAGCAACTGGTCCGGCTTGAAGGGTTTGACGATCCATCCCGTGGCCCCTGCTGCTTTACCTTCCTGTTTCTTGCTGTCCTGCGACTCTGTCGTGAGCATGACTATGGGGGTGAATTTGTAATTGGGATTGGCCCTGAGTTCGCGGATAAGCCCGATGCCGTCAAGATTAGGCATGTTCAGGTCGGTTATCACCATATGCACCTGTCCTCCGTTAAGCTTGGAAAGGGCGTCCCTGCCGTCGACCGCCTCCATAACTTCGTAGCCGGCATCCTTCAGTGTGAAGCTTACCATCTGGCGCACACTGGTGGAATCATCAACGGTTATGATCTTCTTTCCCATGTTAGTTACCTCCTACCCACAGGCAGTTTTTATTGCAATCAAAGCGGCACCCCACATGGCGTGCATAGCCTGCCGCAGCAACGGCCTGTTGTAATGCTTCGGGATGATTGCTGGTGATCGTAAGCTGTTTCTGCAGTTTTGCAGAAGTCCGGTGAGCAGAACAAAGCAATTGAAGACAGGAAAGATCTATTTCAGTGACCTTGTCAAGGTTCAGGATCAGGTGGTCAACGGAATCGAAAGACTTCAGCAATGCCGCTTTCAGTACTCCCGCATACTGCACGGTCATCTCCCCATCGACTTTCAGGACGCCTACAGCGCCTGATTGCTCAATAGTAAAATCCATCTCTGCCCTCCTCTGTATCAAAAAAGTTCGACATTGTCTCCCAAACTGTTGTCAACAGCCGCTGCGTAGGCGCCTGATGACCCGTTCCCGTTCCCATTGCCCTTACCGTTGTTGCCGTTCTCCTTTTTGCTTCCTGTGCCCAGCGCAGCAATATGCACCTCTCTTTCGCTGTGCATGGTGTAACGGTTCTCAAGATGGTTTATGTCCTGCCGGGCTGTGCCGGCCTCCGGAAGGCCCGACATGTTTTCTTCCAGCTCCTTCAGCAGGGAACGGAGGCTGATTACCATACCCTCCAGGCCGGTTTTGATGGTAGCGTCGAATTTGATGTCCGAGATCAACCGCATAACATCGGCCTCGAGCGCCTTTGTCTTTGCCGAGATTTCGTCCAGGGCGCCCTTTACCCGCGCATCCGTCTCTAAAAGTTCCTGTACGGTATTATTGGTCCGCAGGAAGATTTCATCGGTCGCGGCAATCTCTCTCTCCAGTTCATCGGAAACGGTCCTTTTAAATTCAGATGACGTGGTGAGGATACCGGTGATGACTTCAGACCCCTTTGTTATTTCGTTCTTGGCATTGACAGAGAGCTTCCTGATCTCTCCGGCGAGCACTTCCAGGCCCCTCCCTGTCTCGCCGGTGCGGGCAACCTTTATAATGGTATTTAAAGCGAGGAGGTTTATATTTTCACTTATCATTTCTATGTTGGAAACCTGCCGGGACATGCCGCTGATGGCCTCGGCGATGTCGGCGACCGCTGTGCCGAGGCTTATTGCCATCTCCTTGCTCTCCGACAGCATGCCGGATAGTGATTTCAGTTCTGAGCCGATCTTTGCTATCCGGTTATCTTCCGTATCTCCCTCTTCGAGCAGCAGGCTCACATCCTCAGTCTGGGCACCTGCAATGTCCGAGATGCGGGAGAGGTGGGAGGATATGTTTTCGGCGGACGAAGCCGTTTCCGCAATGACGTGTTCAAGCTGCGATATCTGGATGGTGATTGCATGAGCCGTCCAGCGGCTGAAGGAGGCCTGCTCTGCCGTATCCGACCCCCCCATGGATGAGATCCCGGAGGCTATGTCTTTTAATACATCGCTTACGTGCTCCATTTGCTGGCGGCATATGTCATGGTACTGCAATGCCGTGACCACGTTGCCGACCTCCGGCGAGATCTGGGCTGCGCGGTCTCCCAGCCGCTTGCAGACCCATTTCGACTGCATGATCATGCGGTCCATCTCGTTCAGTATCGTGATGATATGCTCCTTATTCGCGCTGAGTTCCCTGTTGAATTTATCAAGAACTGCGGATATCCGCGCGCTCGATCCCGACAGGCTGGACCCGGCAATCCCGGCAGCGGCCACGATCTCATCGCTGCCGTCTTCAATCTCCCTGGACAGGTCGTCGACTATGGAGGTCATAATGTTGAACTCATCCTCTCCCACCCTTGCTGTTTCTATCTTCATCAGCGTTCCCAAAACCGAAATGGAGTGCGCGAGCTTTTTGAGGAATAACCTCAGCTCAAGGATGCTGTCTATGCGCTGCATAAGGTCCTTCATGCCGGAAATGCCGCCTGAGAGCGATATGGCACAGGATTCCACTTTGTCGTGGGCGTGTTCAAAGAGTTCCTTGAGCGCCTCTATATTGAACCCGCTGCCTCCCTCCATCATCGCTGCTATTGCGGATGCGCCCTCCGAACTTGCGGCGCAGCCCTTGGAAAAGGTCTGCAGTTCAGCCCCGATGGAAACAAATTCCGCCTCGGTATCGGCGGAAACACCTGTCAGCCCTGAAGCTATCTCGATGATCTTCGGCTGCCAGGCGCGTAAAATTGCTTCGAGCTTCTGAAGGGCCTCCTGCAGTTGCTGGTCTGCGGGCCCGGCTTCAACTGCTGCCGGGGCAGGCGCGGTATCCTTATTTTTTTTCCTGAAGAAGCGCATGCGCTCCTAAATTTCGCTCTTTTTTATTTTTATATAAAAGTCGCAGAGCTTGCAGTTATGGAGCTTTTCAGCATGGGTTCCCTGTACTTTTCCTCCGCATAAGGTCCCGGCCACCAGCCAGCACGACCTGCCTGCGTATTGTGTTACTGCCGGACAGGATGAATTTTTTTCACGGCCGCACTTTGTAAAATCCCAACATTGCACTTTCGCCATCTGACACCTCCGGTTTGTCTCCCCTTTGCTTCTTTTGCCCCGTATTTGAAATGCGTTGCGCCCGGCTCGTACTCTTTTGGGTTGAATGGTACCCGCTGCTGATATGGAAAACCGGGGGCCTTGATGCCCCGGAAATTCCTTTTAACGGGATATCTATATACAAAAGAAATGCCAGAGGTGGAGTATATTGAAAACAAAGGAAAATCGAAGGCCGGAGGTGACGGGATGTGTGGAATTATTCCATATTATGGAATTATTCCCATACTATTTGAAGCCGTATTCCTTAACTTTCGTAAGGAGGGTCTTGTAATCTATCTGCAGGATGGATGCTGCCTTTGATTTGTTCCCTTTCGTGAGTTCCAGGGTCTGTTTTATCGCGATCTTCTCTATTTCTTTTAAAGACAACCCTGAAAGCATACTTCTGCCCGAAAGCTCCTCCTCCGGCAACTTTCCTCCGACGAGGAGGTCGATATGTTCAGCGGTGACCGAGTCGCCGCTGCAGAGGAGGACGGCCCTCCTGATCACGTTTTTCAGTTCCCTCACATTGCCGGGCCAGGGATACTGCCGCAGGAGGCTGAC
>JAJZPZ010000044.1 GCA_021847795.1 Nitrospirota bacterium | reverse complement strand
CCTTCCCGCTTGTAATCTTTTGCGTACTCTTCCTCTCTGTCTCCTGCAAGGGCGGCGGGAATCTTTACAAGAAGAGCGCTATCTCCATGGACACCCTTGTCACCATAACCGTTGTCTCCTCCTCGGAAAAGGGTGCGGATAAGGCTATCGACAGCGCTTTCGCTGAGATCAACAGGATCGGGAAATTATTGAATTTTTTCTCCGCGGACAGCGAAGTAACGCAGATAAACAGGTCAGCCGGGATTGCGCCCGTCAAAGTGTCCCCGGATACGCTGGAAATAATAGGGGAAGCGATCGACACGGCTGAAAAAACCGACGGGGCCTTCGATATCACTATCGGCGCCGTATCGCCACTCTGGGATTTCCACAAAAAGGAACTCCCTTCTAAGGACGCCGTCAAGGAAAAAATTAAACTTGTCGGGTATAAGAATATCGTGCTCGACAAGGAACATGCGACTGTCTTTTTGAAAAAGAAAGGCATGGCGATAGACCTGGGGGGGATAACAAAAGGGTATGCAGCGGACAAGGCGGCGAAAGTATTGCAGCAACAGGGGATACATTCAGGGATCGTTGCGGCTGCCGGAGACATCAGAGCGTTCGGCGCAAGACCGGACGGTACCCCCTGGAAGATAGGGATTGAAAACCCCCGTAAGAAGGATGAGGGCGACGAGGTCTTTGCCGTCGTTTCCCTCTCGAACCAGGCGATATCGACTTCCGGGGATTACGAGAGATTTTTCTTCAAAGACGGAGTCCGCTATCACCATATCCTTGACCCCAAGACAGGCTATCCAGCCTATGGTTGCAGAAGCGTAACCGTCATAACGGGAAAGGGGGTTCATACTGACGCGTTCTCCACGGCTGTTTTTATTCTCGGCCCCCGTAAAGGCATGGAGGCATTGAAGAGGCTCGGTTTTGACGGGGTGATCGTCAGTGATGACGGGACCATCTCCGTTACAGACGGCATAAGGGGCAAGGTTGAGTTCGCGCGAAAAAAAACATAAGGTGACCTTTGCCGATAAGGTCCTGACTGCACTCCTTGCCTTTCTCACCATAACCAGCTTTATTTTCATAAAAGAAGTCATGCCGCAAGGCTCGGATGTTAAAATCGAAGTAGCCGGCAAACTGGAATACTCCCTACCCATTTCCATTGACAAGACCGTTGAGGTAAACGGGCCGCTGGGCAAGGCAATCGTGGAAATAAAGGACAACAGGGTGAGTATGAAGGATGCTCCCTGCAATAATAAGATCTGTATCCATCAGGGGTGGATAAGAAATGGAGCGATCATCTGTCTCCCCAACAGGGTAATAGTAAGCATAAGCGGGCTCCCGGGCAAGGGAGATGAAGGCCTGGATGGAATTACAAGATAAATACCGTATCGCACTCCTCTCCTCGTATGCCCTTGCGCTCCAGGGCCTTGAGGCCCTGATCCCGTCGCCTGTTCCATGGCTGAAACCCGGGTTGTCGAATATAATCACTCTTATCACCCTTTACCTTTACGGCCTGAGACCGGCGCTCATGGTCACTCTGGTAAGGGTATTGCTCGGTTCCCTGCTGCTCGGCACCTTTCTCGGCCCTGCTTTTTTTCTCAGTCTTGCCGGCGGCGTGACGAGCACCCTGGCAATGGGAGCGGTCTTTACATTTTTCCCGAGGCTCTTCAGTCTTTTTGGGTTGAGCCTCACCGGCGCTCTCTTCCACAATATAGCGCAGCTCTTTGTCGCTTATTTGCTTTTCGTGCAGAGGATCGAGGCATTCGTGCTTGTTGCGCCCGTACTGATCGGTGCGGGAACCCTTACCGGGGCAATAAACGGCATAGCGGCCAGGTATCTGGTAGTGGAGATTGAAAAAGCCGGGGACAGCTAAGGCTGCGCCTCCCGTACTATTTCAGGGAGATTTTCTTTTCCCGTGCAAAGTTCTTTATGACGATCAGGGCCGTATACAGGCGCTGAAGCTTAAGATTCCTTTTCCTGATCAGCTCAACGTCATGGTACGGGAAAACTTCTATGCGTATCTCAATCTGCTTTTTCTCAATCGCGGCATGAAGGGACTTGAGGGCACCTTCATTAAAGGGTTTCAGAAAGATAGGGTTGATGGAAACAAAGCCTTCCGTGACATCGGCAACGATCGCCTTGAAATTTCTCTTCGGCTGTTCAGCCATCCCTAATCGGCCTTAACCACTTCTTTCCCCGGCTTTTGAGACTTTTTCCCGGCAAAAAGATAGGATAACCATATGCCTATTTCATACAGCACCATGATGGGCACAGCCATGAGGGTCTGGTTGAATGCATCAGGGGTCGGGGTCAGTATGCCCGAGGCAATGAATGCGACCAGGATAGCGTACTTCCTGTTTTTGGCAAGGCCCCTGGGCGTAACAATCCCCATCTTTGTAAGGAACACGATAAGAATAGGCAGCTCGAATATCGCCCCGAAGGCGAGGATGAATTTAAGGCAAAAGTCGATATACTGCCCGACAGAAAGCATAGGCATGAGGAAATCACCGACTTTGTAGGTGAGGAGAAATCCTATTGCGAAGGGCAGTACTATGAAGAAGCAGAAAGATGCTCCGGCAAGGAAAAGTGTTGTTGTCGAGAAGATAAAGGGGAACACATATTTCCTTTCCTTAGGGAGGAGGCCCGGGGATATGAACTTCCACAGTTGGTGAAAGATAACGGGAAGAGCCAGGAGCAAGGCTGCAAAAAAAGCGACTTTAAGGTTCATCCAGAAGGCTTCTGCAGGCGCCAGGAACACCAGCTTGGTATTCTGCAGTTTGTCCTGTGGAATGAAATGCACATACCTTCCTTTTACAGAGAAATCAAGGCTGTACTTGATGGGGAACATAAAGGCCCTGAAAATATCTTCGGAAAAGTTGAAGGTAAAAATGAAAGTGATAAACAGCGCAGCGAGCGATATCAGTATCCTCTTTCTAAGTTCGCCGAGGTGTTCGGTAAGGGGCATCTTTATTTCTTCCATCTATTGCCCCGCTCCGGTATCTGAGAGCATTTAAGAGGAAGTTTTCCCAGGGTCTTCCGCATCGTCCTTAGCTGGTTCATGGGTATCTGTCAGGCCTGCTGTCTTTCCTTCCCGGTCATTATTCGCTTTATCATTGTCTTCAGCATGCGCAGCCGGCTGTTTTGTATCATGCAGCTCGACATCCATCTGCTCTTTCACCCCCTGCATAGCCTTTTTCAGTTCAGCAAGGCCTTTTCCAAGCGATTTTCCCAATTCAGGCAATCTCTTAGGACCAAAAACAAGGAGGGCGACAATGAAAATGACGATAAGTTCCTGTATTCCTAAATCAAACATACCTTTTCCGGATAGTATACCATGTATACTGAATCCTAATACTCATACATCCTCTGCACCTTTTTCTTTTCCTTCGGAAGGATAAAGCTTACGGAGAAGAGCAGACGGTAATCAGGCGTCCTGGCCTTGATATCAAAGCCGGCCCCTATGGTGGTGTATATATAGTCGGTAGTTGCAATGCGATAGCCGAACCTCCATTCCAGGAGATCTATTTTGTTCTTGTAATAGTTCTTTCTCCCCACGATTTCCGCAAGCACCTTGGAACTATGTGTTATTGCTAATTCCGACCCGATATTGAGAGAGTATTCATCTTTAAGATCATCTTTATGGGGACTTGAATAAAAAGCGTTGATGTGCCCCTTGAAAGGGCCGACCTTTTTTGTCAGAAGCAACCCGCCTCCAAGCTTGCCGTTGGTGGAGAATTCAGCCCTGCCCGTTCCCGGCGCCGCATTCAGCATGTAAGCGACTGCCGGCTGGAACTGTCCCTCTTCCATGATCCTGTGTTTGAACCCGAAATTCACATCCTCAAAGCCGTCGGCGCTGCCGCTCCATCCCGTTATGTAAGGGAGTGTGGCATTCAACTCAATATTATCGCGCAAGCCATAGGCGAACTGGAAGGTGGTGCGGTAAAAATCAGGACCTCTGGATTTCTCGAAATTCAGGCCCACTCCTACTTTTTGTCGCGGAAGGCTTTCAGCGCTAAAGGTTGAAAAAACACCATAGGGAGGAAGGGGCTGCAGTCCTTTGATATCAAAAGCTTCAGCGGGAAGCTGCAGGCCAAGCACGGAACACAGAAGGCAGAATGCAGATAAAAAGAACCTGATTTTCACTCTCTGTTCCCCTGCCCCTGTACTCCGGCCTTTACCTTCCGGTCTCCGACATCCTACAACTGTTTTTTGTATGATAGCGCTCCCCATAGTTAAAAGAGAATATCAAAAATGCCCTTTTATGTCAAATACAAGCTGCAGGCAAGAGGCGAAGATCACAGGCAAAAGACTACGCTTCTTTTTACCGGCGCCTCACGTATATCGCCCGGCTTTTATTCTATTTCCCGAAAGAGCATGCCGGGTATCTGCACTCCTTGCAGTTCATACAGAGCCCCCCATGTCCAAGCTCGGCAAGTTCCTTTCTGCCGATAATCTCCCCGGCAAGAACTCTCGGCAGGACCAGATCGAATACTGTTGTTTTATGGTACATCCCACAAGCAGGAATGCCGAGGATGGGAATGGGCAACTTATCACTGTTGTTAAGGTAGGCTATCATAAACATGGCTCCGGGCAATACCGCAGAACCATAGGTAATATTGCCGGCGCCGAGTTTTTTTACAGCAAAGCGCGTAATATCATCAGGGTCGACGGACATGCCGCCCGTCGTTATCAGGAGGTCGGCGCCGGCTTCTATCAGCTCATTCAGCCTTGCTGCTATAAACTCCTCATTGTCAGGAGCAAAATATATACCTACCAGTTCCCCGTGGACGTCGTGCACCTTCCTTGTTATGACCGGGGCAAAGGCATCCCTGGTTCTCCCGTAGTAGACCTCGTTGCCGGTGATGACCACCCCCACTTTCGGAGATCTCATTTCCCTTACGTCGATCACTCCCCCTGACGCCCTTGCAACTGCCGAGGCGCCTTCTACGATATCCTTTTTGACCACAAGAGGAATCGCCCTGGTTCCTGCCACGGTCCGGCCCTTTTTGACCATCGTATTATCATGGAGGGTTGCGCACATAACTTCACCAAGCATATTGAATTCAGTGAGCGCCTGTTTGTTGATCTTCAAGAGCCCATCCCTTTCTGCGATAATATTAATTTTCCCCTCTTTCGGCTCACCCGCTATCCCAACCCCCTCACCCATAAGGGCATGGGCCAGTACATACGCAGCATCATCCTCATGCATCTCATCCCCGGATATAGTGATGACAAAGAGATGCTCCTTGCCGAGCTTGCGGAGACGGCGCACATCTTCATCCCTGATTATATGCCCTTTTTTAAAAGCCCTTCCCTTGAATTCCCCGGCCCGGATCTCCGTGATGTCATGAGCAAGGACCATTCCGAGCGCATTATCCAAGGGGACGGTTTTAACGCCGGGCCTGCTATTATGCGCATTATTCCGTATATCGCACATAAGGACTCCTCGCCTGCCATGGAAAATTTCCCTGAATTATTATCAACGATGTGCCGTCTTTCTCTGCATTTCAGTTGTGACTATTCCGCATAACGAATTATATCAAAAAAGAATCCAGTGTACAAAAAAACCGGAGTCTTGGTAATGGATGCCCCACTACCGGAGTATTTATGTTTTATGGCTGGGGATGCGTGCCGTTTCCGCCCATTTTAAATCGTATAGTATCCTTCCTGTGCGCAAGGTTTGCACAGAATCCTGCCGTCCCTGCAGACTTCCCGCATATCCTGGACATACTCACCGCAGGCTTCGCATTTCACCCTTTTCAGGGGCCTGCCCGGCATATCCTGGTCCTGCACCTTGACTTTGACGTCCATGGTATTGAAAAGCTCCTCATTACGCATGGCTTTATATGCTTTCAGCTGGGCATCATACTTGTTTTCGATCTCCGGGAAATATTCCTGTGCCCTTGAACGCGCCTCTTCCCGCACGACTACCCTGACCGCCCTGCCTGTTCCAAGGTTCATAAAGGTCACGGCCATTTTGCCGTAGTCCATAAATTTCATTGTCCTGTGGCCCAGGCTGCATCCTGTTACCGATTGGACGGCATCGGTGGCGCACCTGTCCATTTCAACAAAAACGATAAGGCTTTTACTATCAGCCCCCTTCGGATCACAAATGCCGATTGCCTCCAGCCCGAGCAGGGACATCCTTACTCCGAGCACCTGCCCGGGGCAAAGGTGCCCATGGACCCTGGCGGATTCCTGCAAAAGCTCTTCGAAATTCATAGTATCCATAAAAAATTGTTTCACCCCCTGATCAGATTCCGGCAGCAGGTTCTGACTATTCCACCGACTTATGGTATTCCTGGATCGATTTGATGCTGAGCTGCTTTTTCAGGAGCACCTCTATCGCCCGCACCACTGCCCGCGCGCCTGAAATGGTGGTGGTGTAGGGAATCTTGAACTGAAGCGCGCTCCTCCTGATGGACAGGGAGTCTTTCTGCGCCTGGGAACCGGTAACCGTGTTGATAATGAAACTCACCTCTTTATTTTTAATCAGATCGACAATGTGCGGTCGCCCCTCGGCTACCTTGTTGATTATCTCGACCCTGATCCCGTTGTCGGAGAGGTACTGTGCAGTGCCTTTGGTTGCAACAAGCTGGAACCCCATTTCCGATAACTTTTTCGAGATATCGAGGGTATGCTGCTTGTCTTTGTCCTTGACGCTGATGATGATTTTCCCCGACGTCGGTATTTTGTTGCTGCTTGCCGCCTGCGCCTTTGCATAGGCAAGCCCGAAGTCTTCATCTATTCCCATCACCTCGCCTGTTGATTTCATTTCAGGTCCAAGTATGGTATCTACTCCGGGGAACCGGTCAAAGGGGAATACCGCCTCTTTCACCGCAACATGCTTGATTTTCTTTTCCCGTGTAAACCCGAGTTCCTTCAAGGTGCTCCCCAGCATTACCTTTGCAGCGAGTTTCGCCAGGGGAATTCCCGTAGCCTTGCTTACATAGGGAATCGTCCTTGAGCCCCTGGGGTTAACTTCAAGGATGAATATTTCATTATCCTTGACTGCAAACTGGATATTCATCAGCCCCTTCACATCCAGTTCCGTTGCCAGCGCCTTTGCCTGCAGTTTGATTTCCTCAACCACAGTGTCGGAAAGAGAATACGGGGGGATCGAGCAGGCGGAATCGCCGGAATGAATCCCCGCCTCTTCTATATGCTCCATAACTCCGCCGATAACGACATCCGCGCCATCCGAGATAGCGTCCACGTCCACCTCTATGGCGTCTTCCAGATATTTATCTACGAGAATAGGATGCTCGGGTGATGCCTTGACAGCCCTCCTCATATAGTCCGTCAGGGCCTTTTCGTCGTATACTATCTCCATGGCCCTTCCGCCAAGTACATATGAAGGCCTCACCATCACCGGGTAGCCGATCCCGTCGGCAACGGCAATCGCTTCATCAATAGACATGGCTGTGCCGCTTTCAGGCTGCTTAAGTTCCAGCTTATGGAGCAATTCCTTGAATCTCCTCCTGTCTTCAGCCCTGTCAATGGAATCAGGGGAAGTCCCGAGTATCCTGACCCCCTCTTTTTCGAGCGGGACGGCAAGCTTCAGCGGGGTCTGGCCGCCGAACTGCACTATAACCCCTTCCGGCTTTTCCAATTCAACGATACTGAGCACATCCTCTATGGTCAGGGGCTCGAAATACAATCTGTCCGCAGTGTCGTAGTCGGTGCTTACGGTTTCCGGATTGCAATTGATCATGATGGTCTCGTACCCGATCTCTTTCAGGGCAAACACGGCATGGACACAGCAGTAGTCGAATTCAATACCCTGCCCTATCCTGTTCGGGCCCGAGCCCAGGATCACCACTTTCTTTTTATCCGTCGGATTCGACTCGCACTCACTTGTTAGTGACGAGTGACGAGTAACCTCTTTAGTAACGAGTAACGAGTGACGAGTAACAAGTAAAGGATCCGAAGACAGTGACAAGTCTTTATATTTTGTCTTTAACTCGTTACTTGTTACTTGTAACTTGTAACTGTCGTTAGAGTTACTTGTTACCGTATAAAAAGGTTTCTCATATGTCGAATACAGGTACGGGGTATATGCCTCGAACTCTGCAGCGCAGGTATCGACCAGCTTGTAAACAGGCTTCAACCCAAGCTGCTTTCTTAAGTCCCTTATTTCCTTTTCTGTTTTACCTGCAAGGCTGCCGATACGCTTATCGGAAAAACCGTACTCCTTGGCCTCGCGCAGCACAGCAAGACCAAGCGAACCGTTGCTCTTCAGCTTATCCTCCATCTCCACGATCTGCTTCATGTTGTGCAGAAACCAGGGATCTATCCAGGTCAAGGCATAAAGCTCATCAACGCTCATCCCTTTCCTCATCGCCTGGGCCAGATACCAGAGCCTGTCGGCGTTCGGAGTTTTAAGCCTGGCCTTTATCTCATCGTCGCTCGCTTCCACCGGCTCCAGGCCGGCAGAGCCGATCTCAAGGCTTCTCAGCGCCTTCTGCAGTGACTCCTTGAAGGTCCTTCCTATGGACATCACCTCCCCAACGGATTTCATCTGGGTGGTCAGAGTGGCATCGGCATCGGGGAACTTCTCAAAGGTAAATCTCGGCACCTTGGTAACGACATAATCAATGGAAGGCTCAAAAGAAGCCGGGGTCTCTCTCGTAATATCATTCTTTATCTCGTCAAGTGTGTATCCGACGGCCAGTTTTGCCGCGATCTTTGCTATCGGGAAACCCGTTGCCTTGCTGGCGAGCGCAGAACTCCTCGACACCCTGGGATTCATCTCTATGACAATCATTCTCCCGTTCTCGGGGTTCAAGGCAAACTGGATGTTGGACCCCCCGGTGTCAACGCCTATTTCCCTGATAATCGCGATCGAAGCATCGCGCATTCTCTGGTACTCTTTATCAGAAAGGGTCTGGGCAGGCGCAACAGTAATGGAGTCGCCGGTGTGGACGCCCATGGCATCGAAGTTCTCTATGGAACATATAATGACCACATTGTCCTGCTTGTCACGCATGACCTCAAGTTCATATTCTTTCCATCCGAGGGCCGATTCTTCAACCAATACCTGGCTGACAGGGCTCAGCTTCAGCCCCTTTTCAAGAAGCTCGCGGTACTCTTCGATATTGTACGCAATGCCCCCGCCGGCGCCGCCGAGAGTAAAGGCAGGCCTGAGGACCGCCGGAAACCCCAGGTGCTCTATAATGTCCATGCCGTCTTTCATGTTGGTTATGGCTGCGCTCTTCGGTATTTCAAGGCCTATTTTCCGCATTGCCTCCTTGAAAAGCTCCCTGTCCTCGGCTTTTTTGATGGCAGGCAATTTTGCGCCTATCAGTTCCACTCCATACCGGTCGAGGATCCCGGCCTCCGAAAGTTCAACGGCAAGGTTCAGCGCAGTTTGTCCTCCCATTGTCGGAAGCAGTACATCAGGCCTCTCTTTCCTGATGATAAGTTCCAGAATCTCCGTTGACAAAGGCTCTATATAGGTCACGTCTGCTGTTTCAGGGTCCGTCATGATCGTGGCAGGGTTGGAATTCACGAGCACCACAGTATAGCCTTCCTCGCGGAGGGCCTTGCAGGCCTGTGTTCCAGAGTAATCGAACTCACAGGCCTGCCCGATCACAATAGGGCCTGACCCTATGAGAAGTATTTTTTTGATATCAGTCCTTTTTGGCATTTTCCCTCTTACCTTGTTGATAATTGTGTATTTAAAAAGTCTTTAAAACTCTTGTGAATGTGCTCGACCCGTGAGGGCTCGTTCGAAGAGTAAATGATAAAGCTCTTGCCGCCTTTGAATTCCATCCCAACGGTGTAGAACTCAAGTGTCTTGCCGAAGCCGGGGATGACCGTACCATGCTGAAGGGAGATCATCTCTACAAGCCTTACTCCATCAGGGTTTTCAGGCGCTATCGTCGTGTAATCCTGCCTGATGTCCTCCAGCGCAGTGAGAGGGAACGTGGTACCCCTTGTGCCGAGGAGGTTTTTCACCGTGATTTTTACAGCTCCTGCTCCCTTGTCGACAATTACCCCGAGGAGGACATCACGGAAAAGAAATGTCCTGAAAGCCAGGAAGAGCGCCAGGAATATGGACAAGGCAGAAACAAAGGAAAGGGCATCCGGCTTAACCCTGCCGGCAAAAAAAAATCCGAGGAGGGTTATGCATGCGCTTGCCGCAAGGCTGGATGCGAGTTCGCGGTTGTAGATACCGCTGTGAAGAATGCTGCCCCTTTCCGCTTTGAAAGAGGCTGTTTCGAACAGAAGAGAATCGTCGTTTATCTCTAATTTATAGTCACTCATTACTTGTCACGCATTGCTCATTACCGGCTGTCCGGTAAGAAAGAAGGTGCAAACCCCTTGATCATGACCTGCTCCGCATCATCGCCCTGAAGTTCTCAAAAATATGGGCTGAATCATTCGGCCCGGGACCTGCCTCAGGATGGTGCTGAACGGAAAACACGGGCAGTTCAACATGCTGCATGCCTTCTTCCGTTCCGTCATACAGGTTTCTATGCGTAAGCTTCACCTTATCGCCAAGGCTGTGGATATCGACACAATAGTTGTGGTTCTGGGAGGTTATCTCCACCTTACCGCTCATCAGTTCCTTTACAGGATGGTTCCCCCCGTGGTGCCCGAATTTCAGTTTATAGGTCCTGCCGCCCATTGCGAGACCCAGGATCTGATGCCCGAGGCATATGCCGAAGACAGGCTTTTTGCCGATAAGTTTCCTGGCATTCTCGATTGCATAGGTAACGGCTTCAGGATCTCCCGGGCCATTGCTCAGGATTATCCCATCCGGATTCATCTCCAGCACTGCTTCTGCAGGTGTACGCGCAGGCACTACCGTTGCGGCAAACCCTGCATCGATCAGGTTTCTCAGGATATTGAACTTTATGCCGAAATCGTAAACAACTACTCGTGATGAGTGATGAGTGATGCGTGATGGGTCCTCTAACGACCGTGATGCGTGATGCGTGATGCGTGATGGGTCCAAGGATTCGTTGTCTTTATCCGTTGACTCATTACTCATTACGGATAACGCATTACTGTCTTTCGGCTGCCACTTCCAGCAGCCGTCACTCCAGGTATACGCCTTCCCGGTGCTCACATCTTTAACAAAGTCAAAGGCGGATATCCCCGGGTGTGCCCGCACCTTCTCCAGCAGCTCCGCAGGCCCGGTCTCCGTTGTGGAGAGGATGCCCATCTGCGCCCCGTGGTTTCTCAAATGCCGGGTGAGCGCCCTCGTATCAATCCCCTCTATCCCGACAATGCCGTTTTCCCTGAGATAGCTTCCGAGGGACATGTCGGAGCGCCAATTGCTCGGGAACCCGAGGTATTCCTTCACTATGAAGCCTTCTGCCTTGGCGCCTCCTGCAGACTCTATATCCTCCTTGTTCACACCGTAATTGCCCATCTGGGGATAGGTCATGGTAACAATCTGCCCCTTATACGATGCATCCGTAAGTATCTCCTGGTACCCGGTCATAGAGGTGTTGAACACTACCTCTCCGATAGTTTCACCCTCAGCGCCGAAGCTCTTCCCCTCAAAAACCGTACCATCGGACAACACAAGCAATGCCTTGCTCATCAAACCTCCATAAATATAGTAACAAGTAACGAGTGACGAGTAACAAGTAAAGGACCTGAAGACGGTGACAAGTCCGAAGACAGTAACGAGTAACGAGTGACAAGTGGCGAGTTTTTGGAGTCTTTAGTCTTTAACTTGTTACTTGTTACTGGTGACTTGTTACTGCCTTTAGAGTCACTTGTCATCGGTGAATTTTTCCTTTCACTATGGTCACCACGGGCATGCCTTTCAGGCTCATTCCCTCAAAAGGGGTATTCCTGCCCAAAGATACGAACCTTTTCGCATCCACCCTGAACTCCTTTCCCATGTCAACAATGACCAGGTCCGCATCGGACCCGGGCTTTAATGTGCCCCTGTCGACATTGAGAATCCTTGCAGGAACTATGGTCATCTTCCCGATAAGCTGCTTCAGGGACAATGTCCCGCTCCCGACAAGGTTTAAGCTGAGGCCCAGCGCGGTCTCAAGCCCTGATATGCCGGAAGGGGCCTTATCAAACTCCAGAAGCTTTTCATCAAGGTGGTGCGGGGCATGATCGGTTGCAATAACGTCTATTGTCCCGTCCTTCAGGCCCTCCCGGACGGCCTCGACATCCCTTTGCGTTCTAAGGGGCGGGTTCACCTTTGCATTTGTATTGTATCCTTTTACCGCATCCTCGGTGATGCTGAAGTAATGCGGGCATGTTTCTGCGGTTACGGGAATACCTCTCTCCTTTGCCTGCCTGATAAGCCTGACAGAGCCTTGTGTTGAGACATGTGCAATGTGCAGCCTTCCTCCGGTCAGTTCAGCAAGGAGGATGTCCCGTGCGACCATGACCTCTTCCGCAGCGGAAGGAATCCCCTTGAGGCCGAGCATTGCTGAAAGGCCGCCCTCGTTCATAACACCGCCGTCAGCAAGGGGCAGGTCCTCGCAATGGGAGATAACGGGCACATTGAACCTTTTTGAGTACTCGAGGGCCCGCCTCATGATAATGCTGCTCATAACGGGCCTGCCGTCATCGGAGAATGCGACGCAACCCGCCTCATACATCAGCCCCATCTCGGCGATTTCCTCTCCCCGTTGCCCCTTGGTGATTGCGCCTATGGGATAGACATGGCAGAATCCTTCGTCCAGGGACTTCTTGATTATAAAGGCCGTAACTGTCGGGTTGTCATTCACAGGGCTGGTATTGGGCATGGGACAGACCGAAGTGAAACCGCCATGCACAGCAGCCAGGGTGCCTGTCCTGATTGTTTCTTTGTGCTCAAAGCCCGGTTCCCTCAGGTGGGTATGCATGTCCACAAGACCGGGGAACACGAACATTCCTCCGGCGTCAATCGTCTCCAGTCCGGAGTTTTGGGCCCTGGGTTTTGAGTTTTGAGTCCTGGTTTCCTTTATTTTCCCGTCTGCAATAAGGATATCGCCAACGTAATCGATATCCTGGGAGGGATCGACAATATGCCCGTCTTTTATCAGTATATCCTTGCTCACTGTTTCTCCCCTCCTGTCAGCAGGTACATCACTGCCATCCTCACAGCTATCCCGTTCGTGACCTGGTCAAGGATAACGGACTGCGGGCTGTCGGCAGCCTGAGAGGATATCTCTATGCCGCGGTTCATAGGGCCCGGGTGCATGACAAGCGCATCTTTCCTTGCAAGTCCCAGTCTTTTCATGTCCAATCCCCAGTATTTAAAGTATTCCTGCGTGGACGGGAAAAAACTCCTCCCCTGCCTCTCCATCTGTATCCTGAGCATCATGACAATGTCGGCGCCCCTGAGTCCCTCGTCCATATCGTAAAAAACCTCTACCCCGTAATCCTCCATACAAGGGATCAGGGTGGGAGGACCGATGAGTCTTATGCGGGCATTGAATTTGGAGAGGAGATAGATGTTCGATTTTGCCACTCTGCTGTGGGCGATATCTCCGACAATCGCTACGTTCAGCCCCTCCAGCGTGCCTTTCTTTTCAATGATACTGAAAGCGTCGAGCAGCGCCTGGGTGGGGTGCTCGTTTGTCCCGTCCCCTGCATTGATGACCGAGGCATTCACGTTCTCCGCTATGAAATGGGGCACTCCGCTTGACGCGTGGCGTATTACGATGAAATCGACCCCGTAGGCCTCAATAGTCTTAATGGTATCGAAGAGGCTTTCCCCCTTTACCACGCTGCTCGTGGGCACGGAAAAGTTCAGCACATCCGTGCTCAGCCTTTTTTCGGCGAGTTCAAAAGATGTTTTCGTCCTTGTAGAGGGTTCGAAAAAAAGATTTACCACCGTCTTTCCCCTCAGGGCCGGAACCTTTTTAATGTCCCTTCGCAATACGTCTTTAAAGGATGAGGCGGTATCGAGCACCTGCCCGATGTCCCTTTTTGACAGCTCTTTTATGCCGACCAGGTCTTTAGGCATTCTCTATCCCATCGCTTGTATGAGGACCTTGTCTTCCATGCCGTCCTCCTCGAACTGGACCTCTATGCTTTCGACGCCCGACGTGGGGATGTTCTTCCCTGTATAATCGGGCCGTATGGGCAACTCCCTGTGCCCCCTGTCGATGAGCACCGCAAGCTGTATCTGGGCAGGCCTCCCGAAGTCCATGAGCGCATCCATAGCAGCCCGTATGGAGCGCCCCGTGAAAATGACGTCGTCCACCAGGACCACCCTCTTGTCCGTAACGTCGCAGGGGATATCGGTCTTCCTGACCACCGGGTGCTCCTTCCGCATGCCGAGGTCGTCCCTGTACAACGAGATATCGAGGGAGCCGACCGGGATCTCGGCATTCTCGATGGCCCGTATCTTCTGGGAGAGCCTCCTGGCGATATGGACCCCGCCCCTCTGTATGCCGATCAGACAGAGGTCTTCCGTGCCCTTGTTCTTTTCTATGATCTCATGGGCGATCCGGGAGAGGATCCTCTCGATGTCCTTCTTGCCGAGCAGTTCCTTGGCCATTTCAGGCATAAAAAAAGCCTTCCCCTGCTTCCCGGGAAAGGCGCGGTTTATTTTCTTTGGATGTCAATCAGGCTCCTTCTTAGCCTCACGGGGCTATCCTTAAAGGTTGTTTTTATTAAACCATAAACAAAGTTATATTGTCAAAAGCTGACGGGAATAATTTTCTGTTATGGTATAATGTTTTTAAGACTTCAGGAGACCTGATAATGGCACTCGAGACCGTAATAAAGATTGTGAGGGACAGTATCTTACCGAGGCGCGGCATGAAAAAAAGCTTGATAGCTGTCTACTTGTTCGGCTCTCTTGCGAGGGGGACTGAAAGGGCAAAATCTGATATAGACCTCGCTTTTGTATTCGATGAGAAGTTCTACAAAGAGGATTCCTTCAGGGCTCTCCAGGAAACCGAGCTGTTCAGCGCCGAGGTCAGTAAAAGAATGTGCACCCCCGTTGACGCGGTTATCTTAAACGGGTCTTCTCTCAGCTTTGCCTATCATGCGGTAAGGGAAGGCGTGTGTATTTACGAAAGAGATAGCGCTGACAGGATACTCTATGAAGTTGCCCTGGACAACAAGTACCAGGATTTTATCCCCTTCATCAACGAACTGAGGGAGAAAAAGAGGAGCGTCCTTGTTGGAAGAGATTAAGGCAAAGATTGCCGTTGTTCAGGAAAGGGTAAGGAGGCTCTCCAAATTCAAAAAACTATCTCTTGAATCATATCTGAGAGATATGACGGTAAAGGATGCTGTGGAGAGGAATATCGAGGTTGCTGTCCAGGGATGCATTGATATTGCCAGGATCATAATCAAGCGAGAGGGACTGAGGGAACCCGAAGACAATAAAGGCGTATTTGTTGTTCTCGCTGAAAATGGAATTATCGGTAAAGATTCTTTAAAATTTCTCGTGCCCATGGCAGGAACCCGGAATATCCTTGTACATGGTTACGACAAGATAGACGATGCAATTATCTTCGGCGTGCTGGAAAAGCATTTATCCGATTTCAATCTCTTTTTAAGAGATATCGAAAAGAACTATCGGAAAAAGGTGTAGGGGCAGCAACCTTCACTTCTTCTGCGTATGGCAGGTGAAACAGCCCCCGCTACCGCCGCCACCCGCTACCATGGTGTTGTAATCCCATCTGAGCATGGAAGGATAAGGGCTGCCGTGTGCGCGGTGGCACGAGAGGCACATTACCACGACTCCTGCTCTTGATGGATTCGCCGGATCGAGCCAGGCAACAGGGGCTTCGATACTATAGTTGTTGACGGGATCATATCCGCTGTATTCGCCTGTTGAAGGCAAGGCGATATCGGCCGGATGCCGTATCCAGGGGCTTGAGGTACCCATGCCGTTGCCGTGGAATTGGCCGTGGCAGCCGGCACAGAATTGGGTAATACTGTGCTCAGCAACAGCATGTCCTCCATTATACGCTACCGTGGTCCCCTGGTAATAATTATGCTTCGTGCTGCTGGTGGTTTGTTCCCAGTCGGGATCTTCTACTCCTTTAACGTAGAGAACCATAAGAGAAAAATAACTATCTGTTCTGTAATCCATTGCCGTCAAAAAACGGTATATGTTGTTATCCACATGATGGAAAGTCCTGATGTGGCAAAACTGGCAGGCACTGTGCACAGCTACTCCATTCACGCTTTCCTGGTCAAAAGCAAAAGTTTTATGACAACCATCGCATGCTAAGGTGGTATATCCCGGAGCTACAGTCAACCTGCTGTCAGCAGCGGATATGCCGTATACGTTATGCCCCATCCTGTCGTCGCCTCCGCCGCTCCTTACCCAATAGAAATTGCCCCCTGCAAGGGCGTTGGTCGGCCCCGGGGTATTATAGTCAGGCGCAACCGTGTTATAGACGATCGGAATCCTGTTGCCGCCGAGAGAGATGATGGTCTGGTTTGTGGTCGAGGAATGGCATCCCACGCAGTTGGTAACCACGAGAGAATCCCGTGGGCCCTTGAAGACTTCCCCCTGTGAGCTGTCCGCTATCGTTCCAGCCTACACCTGCACCTGTCCTTACCACTGTAGCCCCGTTCTGGCTGTTGTGCATGGTATGACAATTGGCACAGGGACCGGTCACCTTGGCGCTTACATCCGCATTGATAAAAAGAATGATAAGAAAAAATGGAAGCAAAATAATGAGCCCTTTTTTCATCTCTTGCCCTTTCTCATTATCTGTTTCTTTCAGTCATTTTTTACACGCAGACAGGAAGACTGTTTCCGCGACAAATTCATCTTAATTGAACAATTGACACGTATCGGTTATATTCATAATTGCATTTTTAATGCCATTTGATTTTTCACAAAAAATCCGCCCCCCTGCCTTTTAACTGTTTGTTTAATATAGATTTCATAAAAACACCCCTGTGTCTATTCACACAGGCACGTGCGTGAGAATACGCAATATGCCAAATGATTCAATAGCTTTGCATTATAACGATGTGGTATAGTCGGATTGCGAAAAGCCGGCAAGGCTTCGTTTCAAGGGCAGGAACAGCCCTGTCCATGCCTTTCAAGGCGAGCCGCTGTTTCCCCTTTTGTATTTCAGCATTGCCGCTTCTTCTCTTCCCTGTGGAAAAGTTCATGGAAAGTATGCTATTTTAATAACTTATAACCTTAATTTCAGGTTAAAAACCAAGGAGTAAAATTATGAAAATTTCAGGCGCACAGATCGTATTAGAGGCTCTTAAGAAAGAGGGAGTAAAACATATCTTCGGCTATCCCGGTGGGGTTATCCTGAATATCTTTGATCTCCTTCATGATGATAAGGATTTAAAACTGATCCTCACGCGGCATGAACAGGGGGCGGTCCATGCCGCCGACGGTTATGCCAGGGCAACGGGAAAGCCGGGGGTTGTGCTCGTTACTTCAGGGCCGGGGGCCACCAATACCGTTACCGGGATAGCTACAGCATCAATGGATTCCATCCCGATAGTTGTCCTGACAGGCCAGGTGCCCACGGTCCTTATAGGCAACGACGCCTTTCAGGAAGCTGATATCGTAGGCATTACACGTCCGTGTACGAAATATAACATACTCGTAAAAGATGTAAAAGACGTTGCCGGGCAGATAAAAGAGGCGTTCCATATCGCTACAACCGGGCGCCCCGGCCCTGTACTGATCGACCTCCCCAAGGACGTTACTTCGGAGAAGGCTGAATTCTCCTGGCCCGGTAAAATAGACCTCAGGAGCTACAATCCAACATATGAAGGCAACAAATGGATGATCGAGAAAGCGGCCCATGAGATCGCAAAAGCAAAGAAACCCGTGATTATAGCCGGTGGGGGCTGCGTGCTCTCCGATGCATCCCATGAACTTAAAGAGCTTGCGGAGCACACAAATGTCCCGGTTACCATGACCCTCATGGGACTTGGCGGTTTCCCGGGCACCCATCCCCTGTCACTCGGCATGCTCGGCATGCATGGTACATACTATGCAAACAAGACAGTGCAGGATTCGGACCTGCTTATCGCCATAGGCATGAGATTCGACGACAGGGTCACCGGCAGGATTGACGGCTTTGCCCCTCATGCGAAGATCATCCATATAGATATAGACCCTACTTCCATCAGGAAAAATGTTCGCGTCGATGTCCCCATTGTCGGAGATGTGAAAAATGTATTGAAAGACCTCAATAAAATTCTCAAAAAGGATATAAAAGAACCCTGGGGAGAGATCAGAAAGTCGTGGCTGAAGCAAGTCGATGAATGGAAAAGAGAAAGGCCCATGACATATGAGTACTCGACAAATACCATCAAGCCGCAATTCGTCGTTGAAAAGATACACGAACTCACCAAGGGAGATGCGATTATCACCACAGAGGTCGGCCAAAACCAGATGTGGACCGCGCAGTTTTACAAATTCGACAAGCCGAGGAGGCTTCTGACCTCCGGGGGACTGGGCACCATGGGCTACGGCTTTCCCGCGGCAATCGGCGCACAGCTGGCCTACCCGGACAAGCTTGTTATAGATATTGCCGGCGACGGCAGCATCCAGATGAACATACAGGAACTTGCCACAGCGGTCATTTACAAATTGCCGGTAAAGGTGGCTATCCTGAACAACCGCTTTTTGGGTATGGTAAGGCAGTGGCAGGAACTTTTCTTCCAGGAAAGGTACTCTCATACAAGTCTTGACGTCACTCCTGATTTCGTTGAACTTGCCCATGCATACGGCGCGGTAGGACTGAGGGCAACCAAGCCCAGTGAAGTAGAGCCGGTATTGAAAGAGGCATTTAAGACCAAAAAGCCTGTCTTTATGGATTTCGTCATAGACTGGAAGGAAAAGGTATACCCGATGGTGCCGGCCGGAGCAACACTGGACACCATGCTCTTTGACGAGAAGGAAAAGAAGGCTGAAAAAAAGCTCAAAGCGGTAAAATAAAGGCCGTGATGCGTAATGCGTAATCAGTAACGGGTGCAAAGAAAGTTTTTCTTAACCCATCACGCATTACGGATAACGCATTACGATTTTAAGGAGGTTATTCATGAGACACACCATTTCCATACTTGTAGAAAATAAATTCGGCGTTCTTTCGAGGATATCGGGTCTTTTCAGCGGGAGAGGGTACAACATAGAAAGTCTCTCAGTCGGGGAAACCATCGACCCCATGGTATCGGTCATGACCATCGTCACGAGCGGCGATGACTGGATCATTGAGCAGATCACCAAGCAGCTCAACAAGCTCATAGACGTCATCAAGGTTACTGATCTCACAGAGCTCGATCATGTGGAAAGGGAGATGGTGCTGGTAAAAGTGGCGCCCCGCCAGGAGAACAAGGCAGAGGCGCTGAGGACAGCAGAGATATTCCGCGGAAGGATCGTTGACTCCAGTCCGAATACATACACTATTGAAATCACCGGTGACGAGAAGAAAATAGAGGCGTTCATAGAGCTGATGAAACCGATGGGCATCAAAGAGTTTGTCAGGACCGGAAAAGTTGCGATAGCCAGGGAAATAACAAAACGCAAACCGTAGCCCACTCTCATAGCATGCGTCAAGTGTTGTGCGTCGTGCGTAAAAATGGAGAACTCACATCTTTATGCACGATGCCTGCCGCTCGACGCAGGACACTGGAGACGAAGCAGGCTTATAGGTCCATCAGGACAGGATTTGCACTCAACCATCCTGTATATATAGTCTGTTGTTGCCCGGCTACCGGTCCAGGTTCGACATCGCTATTGAATAAAAGGCGAACTTATTGATATAATTATACTAGTATGGATCCAAACCTATCCGGTCAGGAAAAAGCGCTCAAAGCAGACGTCTTCCCCCTTACCTCTTAATATATGTGGCTTAATATATTTCTCATAGCTCTCTTCATTTTTATCAACGGTTTTTTTGCCGCTACGGAAATTGCAGTAGTCACCAACCGCAGGACGCGCATCAAACAGCTCATGGATGAGGGGAACAAGAATGCGGGCATCCTCTATCAGCTCAGGGAAGAGCCTGACAGGTTTCTTGCAACCATCCAGATCGGGGTCACCCTTTCCGCTGCCCTTGCGTCGGCGATAGGAGGGGCCGCTGCAATCAAAGTCGTCAAACCTCTTATACAAGCAGTGCCGATATCATTCATCGCTGCATCAAGCGAGGCCATAGCGATCGGAATTGTGGTCGTGATAATCACCTATTTCTCCCTCATATTCGGCGAGCTTATTCCAAAGTCCCTGGCGCTTTCGAGCCCGGAAGCAGTCGGCCTCTGGTCTGCGCCGATTATTGACAGATTTTCCCGGCTGGCAACTCTGCTGGTCGGGCTTCTTACCGTGAGTACGAATCTCCTCTTAAAGCCCTTTCACAGGAAGGCCTTTACCCAGAGAGAATATGTTTCCGAAGAAGAAGTAAAGCTGCTTATAGAGGAAGGCGGGGAACAGGGGGTATTTGAGCCTGCGGAGAAAGAGCTCATACACAGTGTTTTCGAGTTTACCGATACCTCTGTCAAAGAAGTGATGATCCCGGCCCCCCAGATGGTTACCTTAAGGATCACTATGACAGCCGATGAGGTTAAATCCATTATCTCGGAGGAAAAGTTCTCACGTTATCCGGTCATAGGAAGGGACATAAACGACATAAGGGGGATTCTTTACGCTAAAGATTTTTACACAATCGTCCCCAGGACCGGCGCTGTCGAGATGCATAAAATCGTGAAACCCCCTATGTACATTCCCGAGACGATGAAAATCAGTATCCTCCTGAGGGAGATGCAGAAAAAACGGGTGCACATGGCGATAGTTATTGACGAATACGGCGCTGTTTCCGGCCTGGTGACCCTTGAAGACCTTCTGGAAGAAATTGTCGGAGAGATAAGGGATGAGTACGACACCGAGAGCCCGGTTATCCTTCTCAGCGACGGGTCGATGATTATTGATGCCTCTATAAGCGTCAGGGACCTGAATGAGGACTACAGCATGGAAATCCCCGAATCGGCTGATTACGAGACCTTAGGCGGATTTATCGTCACCAACCTCCAGAGGATTCCCAAAACAGGGGATGCTGTTTTCTTGAACCACAACAGGCTGAAGGTTGTGGAAATGGTTGCGCAGAGAATAGCCAAAGTAAAGCTGGAGCAAATTCACGGTGAGGATGATAAAAGCAGCCTGTGACCGTATGCAAATTCCTGAAAAAAAGGAGGATGATTATGGAGAAGTGGAAATGCACAATTTGCGGTTATGTATATGATCCTGAGGCAGGCGATCCTGATTCCGGGATTGCACCGGGCACCCCTTTTGATGAATTGCCTGATGACTGGGTATGCCCTGTTTGCGGCGCCTCAAAGGACATGTTCGAAAAAGAGGCCTGAACGTTACTGAAAAGTGATCAGTGATGAGTTGAAGTACAAGGACTAATCGCCTTTAAACTCATTACTCATCACTCTTCACCGTCGTTGCAACCCGTCACTTCAACCCAAGCACATCCTGCATATCATAGAGTCCCGGCTTTTTCCCGGCTATCCAGGCAGCGGCTTTTAGAGCGCCACGGGCAAAAGTATCCCTGCTCGATGCCTTATGGGTTATCTCTATTCTTTCCCCAAGCCCGCCGAACAATACCGTGTGCTCTCCTACTATATCGCCTGCCCTGACTGTCTGGATGCCTATTTCCTTTTTCGTCCTCTCGCCTGTCAGGCCTTTCCTCGCATATACCGCAACCTCGTCCAGGTTTCTGTTTACCGCATCTGCAATTACCTGTGCCATTTTCAAGGCAGTGCCGCTCGGGGCGTCTTTCTTCAGTCTGTGGTGTGCCTCCACTATCTCGATATCGTAATCATCGCCAAGCACCTTCGCCACGTCCTGTAATATCTTCAGAAGAAGGTTGACCCCCACGCTCATGTTAGGAGCAAGCACAACAGGCATTCCATTGCACAAAGACCCTATGGATTGAATGTCTTCCTTGGAAAACCCGGTAGTCCCTATGACCATGGCCTTTTTATGCCCTGCAGCAATCTTCAGGTGCTGTAATGTAGAGCCTGTGGAAGTGAAGTCAATAATCACATCTCCCTTATCTATAACATCTTCGAGCTTGTCAGTAACCTTTACGCCCGTTTCGCCGGTCCCGGCAAACCGGCCGATATCCTTGCCGACAGCCTCATGCCCTTTTCTTTCAACTGCCCCGGCAAATTCCAGATCCGGGTACTCCCTTGCCAGCGCGGCAATCCTGCTGCCCATCCTCCCGGTAACTCCTGTTACTATAATCCTTACCATATAATCCTCCTCATTATATTTACTTTATTTTTTATCTTCCTCTTTTTCCGGCTCGTCGCCCTCTTCCGGGACCCTGTACTCTTCAGAGGCCCATTTCCCGAGGTCGATGAGTTTGCATCTTTCGGAGCAGAAAGGTCTGCACGGGTTCTCTTCCCAGGTGGTCTTTTTCTTACAAACCGGACATTTTATTTGCATAGCTGCTTACATCCTTGTTGGTTTAAAATTGCGCGCTTATCCTGCATTATAAACAAATAACACTTGTTTTTGCAGCTTTCAGGCGCTCAGGAGAGATGGCCGGAAGATGTCAGGACAGCTGGAATCCCTATGTCTGGCGGGATATTAGTTAAGGGCTCAGGGATAGCGGCCCGGGTATTTTAATTTCACGCTCATTGCATGAATTCCTCATCCTGTAGAGTCAAACCGGAACCGGAGTACGGAAGCGTCCTCTCGCATTCCCTGAGACATTGCATTGACCGGCGGCATTCCCTCAGAAAACA
This sequence comes from Nitrospirota bacterium, assembly GCA_021847795.1. Classification (GTDB taxonomy): domain Bacteria; phylum Nitrospirota; class Thermodesulfovibrionia; order Thermodesulfovibrionales; family Dissulfurispiraceae; genus JAMCVZ01. The sequence continues at coordinate 488 of JAJZPZ010000044.1, read as the reverse complement.
AGACTGGGTGGGCCTTGTTCCTTTCCCTGTTTTTTTAGTTTCCCGCCGGGGGCATTATCTGCTAATAACTGCTTCCACTCTGGGGAGAACTGCTGGAGCGTTCTTCCCAGTACGGCTGCTGCCCATAGTATCTGTAAACCTCGGCGCCCCACTGCTGATTGGCAAAATCAGGCCAATTGTTCTTGTCAAAGCCGGGTGCATTTTTCAGTCTGTCCTTATCGACGTTAAGAACAAAGTTGTCGCCTGTTGTGTTAAGGGACAAGGCTTTCCAGGGGATGGCGAAATACTTTTCTCCCACTCCCAGGGCGCCCCCGGCAGCGAGTACTGCATAAGCGATTCTTCCCGTGTTCTCATCAAGGGCTATATCCTTTATGTCTCCAAGGTTTTCCCCCTGCGGATTTTTTACACTCATGCCTATTATTTTGCTCGCCCGGTCTATTTTCGGAATGGCGGCTGATGTGGCTGCGCTGCCGGTTCCTCCGGCCGAG
>JAJZPZ010000225.1 GCA_021847795.1 Nitrospirota bacterium | reverse complement strand
CTGCAGCGATCTTGTTGCGGAGGGAAACCGGAAGCACATGAATTTTAGCCATCCTGTATTTTACCACAGCCGTGCATGCGGGCAGCGGAGCAGTCCCCTCAGGTCATGGCAGCGGGTCTGTCCGGCTGGAAGGCTTTCTCCGCGATACCTTTAAAAGTATTTCATACCACGTTTATAGCCTTACTGAAAACCGCCTCTCAGGTTTCAGAAAAACAAAACCGGCCGGTTGATAAATATGTCTTTATCGCGTCGGAAAGCCTTCCCGCCGGACAGCCCCGCTGCCTACTGGACCTACTGCACGCGATCCTTTTAAGTTCGTTGTAAGTTGGAATTTTATCTCCTATACTTTAAAAAGTGGCTGTTGCAAACACATCCCCAAGGGAGGCGCTATGATATCGCTCGAAATAAACGGGAAAAGTCATACCGTGGATGTGGACCCCGAAGTCCCTCTTTTGGTGACCATCTTCATCAATAAATCGGAAACGGGCCAGGGTATCTATACATCTCTTCCGATGGTCCTGGCGGACGAGCTTGAAGCGGACTGGAAACAGGTACGGGTAAAGGTAGTAAGAAAGGAGAAATCCTAAATTCGAAGCACTAAATTCTAAACAATATCAAAACTCTGAATTCAAATAATCGAAACCGTTTTGGATTTTGGTTATTGGGATTTGTTTAGGATTTAGATATTAGGATTTCGAGTTTGCCGTTTATTTTGGGGAGGTAAGCAGCGCCATGGACATCTATGAAGAGCTGGTGCGGTTAAAAAAGGAAGGTAGGCCGGCGGCCCTTGCCACCATCGTGCAGTGCATCGGGTCCTCTCCGCAAAAAGAAGGGGCAAAGATGCTGGTGCGGGATGACGGGACGATATCAGGGACCCTCGGCGGAGGATGCCTTGAGGCAGAGGTGGTCCATGACTTCGGGACGGTATTCGAAGCCGTTCCCGTGGGAGACAGCACCTCCGTGGTCATTGCAACGCGGGGGCATAACCACAACCTCGATGCACTGAAGGCAGCGCTGAAGACCAAAGCCCCGTACATAGGGCTGCTCGGGAGCAAACGCAAGAAAGCAGTGCTTTTCAGGACGCTCGAAAGCGAAGGGGTTCCCGAGGCTGACATCAGGAGAATCATCACCCCCGTGGGGGTCCCCATCGGCTCGGTGAGCCCCGAAGAGATAGCCGTCAGCATCATGGCACAGGTCATACAACACAGGCGCCGGCAGAGTAATGAAAACACCCCGCATACCAGCCATACTTCTTGCGGCAGGTTCGTCCAGGAGGATGGGGGCGATAAAGCAACTGCTGCAGATTGCTGACAAGCTTGCAATCAGGCGCTGCATTGACGCCCTGCATACCGCCGGAGTCGAAACCATAATCCTTGTGCTCGGCGCAAACAAAAAAGATATCCTTCCCGTTATAAGCGGCCTCCCCGTATGCGTTACTTTCAACGAAAGGCCTGAAAGTGAAATGGCGGATTCGGTGAGGACAGGCCTCTCTGCAGTTGACCACTCCTCATCCGGGGTACTGATAAGCTTGTCGGACCACCCCCTGGTCTTGCCGGAAACAATACGGTCTCTCATGAGCGCGCATCATATATGCCCCGGCAGGATCATTGTTCCTGCATATAAAGGCAGGAGAGGACATCCGTGCCTGTTTCCCCTGCAGGTCGTCAAAAGACTTTTACCCGGAAAGACCTTACGGGATATAATACAGGAAGAGCCCGGGAACGTACGCCTGGTCGATGTCCCGGATGAAGGAATAATCCTGGACATGGATACCAGGGAAGATTACCGGAGAATATGTGACATCTTGAAAGGCAGGCAATAATGAGTTTATTTTTTATCGTGTTCTTCATGCTTTATTCCGGGATGCACGTCTATGCATTCCTGAGGGCCCGGGCCGCACTTGCCTTCGGCGCTGAAGTCTCCCTTCCCCTGGTCGCGTTTATGGCAATAATGGTCCTTGCCCCCGTGCTTATCCGCCAGGCTGAAAAGCACGGCCTCGAATTCCCGGCCAGGCTGCTGTCTTACGTGGGATACACCTGGATGGGAGTCATCTTCCTCTTCTTCTGCGCATCAGCTGTCCTTGACCTGTACCGCCTGCTGCTCTATTCAGGAGGTCTCCTGTCTCACAGGAATCTGTCCCACCTCGCATTATCCGCCAGGTATGCCTTTTTCATTCCCCTTGCGGTTTCCCTGACCATAGCTGTATATGGCTATTTCGAGGCCCTCATGATACGCACAGAGCATGTGGTCATCAGGACAGCGAAAGTCCCAAAGGACATCGGCGCCCTTACCATTGCGCAGATATCCGATGTACATGCGGGCCTGATCGTCGGTGAGGGCCGCCTGACGCGAATCCTCGACAAAGTCAGGGAAGCGAAACCCGATATCCTCGTATCGACCGGAGATCTAGTGGACGGGCAGATCAACGGCCTCGGGGCGCTCGCAAAGCTCTTCCAGGAGATCAAGCCGAGGTTCGGAAAGTACGCAGTGCCCGGAAACCACGAATACTATGCAGGGATCAAAGAGGCGCTGGAGTTCACGAAAAACGCCGGGTTTACCGTTCTCAGGGGGGAATCCGCTACAACCATCATCAATATTGCCGGGGTCGATGACCCGGCCGGAGAGGCCTTTGGCATCCGCCCCCGGATCACGGAGAGGGAACTGCTTTCAGACCTCCCCCAATCTAAATTTACGCTCTTTCTCAAACACCGCCCGTTGATAGACAAAGGCGCGCTCGGCCATTTCGACCTGCAGCTCTCAGGGCACTCCCATAACGGCCAGATATTCCCCTTTACCCTCATTGTGAAATACCTCTATCCCGATGCTGCGGGATGGATGAGCCTGCCGGACAATTCCAATCTCTACGTGAGCAGGGGCTCAGGGACATGGGGGCCGCCGATCCGCTTCCTTGCGCCGCCTGAAGTGACTATCATAGAACTGGTGCATGAGGACAGGAAGAGCAGGCATTGAGCGGGGGATCAAGGCCCCGGGTCTCTTTTACGGCTCTTCAATTGTGCCGGTACAGTGTTTGTTTGTTGCCCCTGGAACTCTTCACCTGGTCACGATTATGGTTCAGAGGTTTTCTACAGATAAGCATTCTGGTCATGGGATAGCAAGATCAGCAGAATCCTCTGTTGCCGGCAATGCTTCGAGCGCCGGCACGCCGGCCACTCTTTCAAGCTGGGATTTGGCTGCAAGGAGGTCCAGCTTTGCATTGATCATCTGGGCACGGGCATCAGCAAGCAGGCTTTCCGCCTGCACAAGCGACAGGATGTCGGCCTTTCCGATCTTGTACTCCCCTAGCGCCTGGGCATAATTATGTTCCGCCTGTTTCAACTGCTCGCGGGCAACGCCTATCTTATCGGCAGCCGTGACGAAATCCTCATATACTCTTTGCACATCAAGCAAGAGTGTCCGTTTTTTCTCCGCCAAAGTTGCTTCGGAAGATTTGGTCGAAATCCCTGCTGACTTCTGCCTAAACATCTTGCCGAATTCAAAGATATTCCAGGTCAAAGATACTCCGACAGTTCTATCTTCGGGGATTGACAGACTACCTGGCGCAACCCCTTTTGTCCTTAGATAGGATGCATCAGCTGAAACAGAAGGCCAGAACGCGCTCAATTCAACAGATCGGTTGAAACGGGCGATCTTGACCGCATCTTCTGCCTGTTTGATCTCCGGCTTTTGAAGAGCGGATTGGTGCAAACTTGCAATATTGGGCATAAATGGGGAGTACTCAAGAGAGCCGTCAAGCAAAGGCCTTGCAGTAAGTGAATTCCCTACTAGGGAATTCAAATCGTCTATAGCCTTCCTGAGGTCGCCATCGGCAGTAACAACGTTATATTTTGCCTGGTCAAAACGCACCGATGCTTGTAGCGTATCGGAAAGCCTCGCAAGGCCGTATTTATACCTGCCTCGAGCTATTTCGTAGTCTTTCTGTGCATCTTTGAGCTGCAACTGTTTCTGTTCAAGCGAATCCCTCCGGGCCAGCGCCGTATAAAAAGCGATTTTGACGTTATACTCAAGATTGATGAGCGTTTTCCTGAGTTCTTCGCTGTCGTTGTCCAGATTCAAAAGCGCAATCTGCCTGTTCGCATATCTCTTGCCGCCGTCAAAAACAGTCCAGTTTCCGGACAACTGATAGTTTGTAAGAGAGTAATTAGTTTCTGTTGCT
>JAJZPZ010000043.1 GCA_021847795.1 Nitrospirota bacterium | reverse complement strand
CATGTATTCGTGATCTTAAAAGCGGAGGATTAAATATATGTGGGGTATTATTCCGGCGGCAGGCGCAGGGAGCAGGATCCAGCCGCTTGCCTTTTCCAAGGAACTCCTGCCGGTCGGCAGCCGTTATGACGGCAGTATTGAAAGGCCGAAGGCAGTGACCGAATATCTTGTCGAACGCATGCTTCTCGCCGGGGTGACCAAGATCTGCCTGGTGATTTCGCCCGGCAAGTCGGACATCCTCGAATATTTCGGCGGGAATATCAGATCAGCGCATGTATGCTACGCCGTGCAGCCCCGTCCGGCAGGACTCTGCGATGCTATTTTCAGGGCACTTCCCATGATACGCGAAGACGAGCAGGTTGCCATAGGACTTCCCGACACCATCTGGTTTCCCGATGACGGGTTCTGTTCGTTGTCCGACGGCATGCTTTCCTTTCTCCTCTTTCCCGTGGACAGGCCGGAACTGTTCGATGCCGTTGTGACCGACGGCAAGGGACGGGTGCTTGAGATACAGGTGAAGCAGATCAATCCCGATTCCTCCTGGATCTGGGGGGCCTTCAAGCTCTCCGGCGCGCTGCTCCACGACCTGTATACCCTGTGGCGCGAGCGGAGCATGAGAGATGAATATTTCGGAACGCTCATCAACGCCTATCTCGCCAAAGGCGGCGAGGCCAGGGGCGTGCGTGCAGGGCAGGCCTATGTCGATGTCGGGACGCTCCACGGATACCGGGAGGCGATACGGCTGCTGAGCGCGATGAGGTGAGTGTGAATTCTTAAGTTGTGCGGAAGCAAAAGACTTTCATGAAGGAGGATGGACCTGATGGATCGTCAAACTTTTATCCCCTCTGCGGACATCAGCCCTGATGCTATCCGCAGGAAGGTGCGCGACCTCGGCGAATGGTTTCACAACCTTGATCTGCAGGGTATCAAGACAGCGCCTGACCATTTTCTGGGCGACTATCCTGCCGTGAAATGGCGCAGCTTTTCCCATGCCGTCCCTTCGGACCTGAAGGGCAGGACCGTACTCGATGTCGGATGCAATGCAGGTTTTTATTCCATAGAAATGAAGCGTCGCGGCGCTGATCTCGTGGTGGGCATCGACTCCGATGAAGGGTATCTTGCCCAGGCCCGCTTTGCGGCGGAGATCTGCGGCGCGGAAATCGAGCTGAAGCACATGAGCGTCTATGAAGTGGCTGAACTCGGAATGCAGTTCGATATCGTCCTGTTCATGGGCGTGTTGTATCACCTCAGGCATCCGCTGCTTGCACTGGACATCCTCCATGAGCATGCAGTGAAGGACCTGTTTGTCTTTCAGTCCATGCTCAGGGGCAGTCCAGGAACAGCGCCTGTTCACGACAATTACCCGTTCGACGAGACGGAAGTCTTCAACCTTCCCGATTTTCCAAAACTGTACTTTATAGAAAAAAAGTATTCATCGGACGAGACAAACTGGTGGATCCCGAACCGGGCCTGTGCGGAAGCCATACTCCGCAGTTCCGGGTTTGCTATCCTGGAGCATCCCGAACCCGAGGTGTTCATCTGCCGGAGGCGCAGTCTGGAGGGTGGCCCCCTTGCCGTGTATCCGGCGCAGGGGAGGGGCGGCAATGATTGAAGCAGTGATGCTCTGGAACGAACCGAACAATCTCTCTCACTGGGATTTCCATATGGACCCGGAGTGGGACATCTACGCAGGGATGGTCAAGGCAGCGGCGCGCGCAATTGCCGCTGAAAACCCGAAGCTCCTGCGCGTGCTTGGCGGCATATCCCCGATCGACCCGAACTTTATCGCGAACATGAAGGGCAAAGGCGTGCTTGACTGCATGGATGTGGTGGCAGTGCACGGTTTCCCGCTGGACTGGAACCACTGGACCATCCACGAGTGGCCGGAGAGGCTCGGGGAGATACAGGAAGTCACGGACCTGCCGGTCTGGATTTCGGAAGTCGGGGTTTCGACCTTCGGCGCCGAGGAGGTGCAGGAATTCGGGCTCCGCCGCACCGCCGAGCTGCTTATCGGGCGGAGCCGCCGCATTCACTGGTACAGCCTCTATGATCTGCCCCGCGCATGGCCGGCCACGACGCGGCACCGCGAGGCGGAAGGCTCATCATACTACAGGCATTTCTACATGGGGCTTTTGCGCGAGGACGGCACGCCGAAGCTCGCCCTGTCCAGTTTCCCGGAGTACACGCCTTCACTGGGCATTTGCCAGTGGTTCCATTTTGAAGACCATCGCCTTGACGACGCGGTGAGATGGCTGCGCAGGCTCGGTGTCAGGCACCTGCGCACAGGGCTGAGCTGGGCCGACAGTCTGCGGCCCCGTGCCGAAGCGTGGTTCGACCGGCAGATGAAGGCCATCGAGGGGTTTGATGTCACTCTTACCTTTTGTTTTACCCCGGAGTCCTGCGGGGTGAATCCTCATCATACAAGTCCGCCCCGGGAAATTGAGGCGTATGCCGCGTTCTGTGCGCGGATGGTGAGGAAGTATGCGGGCTGACCGCCCAACCGCTGTGATGAACGGTTTTTAATGGCGCTTGCGGTATTGAGTGTCGCCTATCCCTTTGCCCCGGTAAGGCCCGATACCGCCGGGGGAGCGGAGCATGTACTGGCGCTTTTGGACAGGGCGCTTGTAAAGGCCGGACACCGGTCCGTTGTTGTGGCCTGCAGGGGCTCGGAGGTGGAAGGATTGCTTGTCGAGTCGCCCTGGTCCGGGAAAGAGGGAGTGATGATTACTGCAGGAATCAGGAGGTCTGTGCAGGAACAGCAGAGGCTGGAAATCCACAGGGCGCTTGAAAGTCATGACATAGGTCTTGTCCATATGCACGGCATTGATTTCGATTGCTATATGCCGCAGCCCGGAGTTCCGGTGCTCGCGACCCTGCATCTCCCTCTGCCCTGGTACTCTCCTGAAGCATTGAAACCGAAGCGCCCCGGGACATACCTCCACTGTGTTTCCGCCTCCCAGCGCGCTGCATGTCCCGCCGGCGTGGCATTGCTGCCGGACATAGAAAACGGTGTTCCTGTGGAAAGGCTAAGGACAAAGGTCGGCAAACGTGATTTTGTGATTTCCCTCGGGAGGATCTGCCCGGAAAAGGGGTTTCACATCGCGCTTGATGCAGCGGGCAGGGCAGGGACAGCCATGCTGCTCGCGGGTGAGGTGTACCCGTATGAGGCGCACGCACAGTACTACTCCGGGGAAATACTCCCCCGTATAGACGGGCGGAGGCGCAGGTTTATCGGGCCCATAGGTTTCGAGCGGAAACGGAGACTCCTTACCGCTGCACGCTGCCTGCTCGTCCCGAGCCTGGTCCCGGAAACGAGTTCCCTGGCGGCAATGGAGGCCCTTGCATGCGGGACCCCGGTGGTCGCCTTTCCTGCGGGCGCCCTTGCGGATATAGTCGAAGACGGGAGAACGGGGTTCCTGGTGCATGACGAATACGAAATGTCCGAGGCTATCGGGGCAGCCCTGTCCCTGGACCCCGGGGAGTGCAGGAGGGCTGCGCGCGAGAGATTTTCCTCGGATGCCATGACCGGAAGATATTTCGAGTTGTATGAGAGGTTGTCCCTGGAGAGTCCCGTGCAGTCTTGATGAAGCAAAAGGGATAAAATTGCGCAGCGCGAAAAACGAAAAACAGGTCCTGCATGAATGCTGCGCCTGTTCGATTATTTCGTGAAGCCGATATTTGGGGCTTGCATCCTCCTCTGTCTCGTGCGACTATTTAAGTAGATGCTTCCAGGAGGAAGAGACGATCCATGAACACGGTCCTGTCGTCATTGCGGCTTGAAGAAATCACCACGATGGGCGCCCTCGAGGCCCTGCGGCCTGAATGGGACGGCCTCTGGGAGAGGTGCGGCGCTGCAACTCCTTTCCAGTCTCCTGAATGGCTGCTTACCTGGTGGCGGCATTTCGGCGGGAATATGCTCTGGGTGCTCGCATTGAGGAACAGGGGCCGCCTTGCCGGGCTCGCCCCTCTTTTCATTCATCCTATACAGGAGCATAAGAAAAGGCAGGTTTCGTTCATCGGCGCCGGCATTACCGATTACCTGGATTTCCTGATCGAGCCTGAAATAGCTGATGCTGGGACACGGCTTATCATGGAACACTTGGCGCTGCACCGCTCACGCTGGGACATCTGCGACTTCCGGGACATCAGGCCCGGGTCGCCGCTGCTGCACGCTGAGATCCCAGGGCATCTTGAAGTGCGGCGCATGTCTCCTGATGTGTGCCCGGTGCTGCCGCTTCCGGCAACTGTCGAAGAATTCTATGCAGGCCTCCCCACATCGTACCGTATCCGCGTCCGCCGCGCGCAGAAAGCAATGGCTAAATACGGGGACATGCGCATCGAGACCGCTGACGAAGACACCTTCCCGGAATTTCTTGACGCCCTTTTCAGGCTGCACCAGGCGCGCTGGCTTCAGAGGAACCTCAGCGGTGTGCTGTCGAGATACGATATCCAGGCCTTTCACTGGGACGCTGCCGCAGGCCTGCTCAAGCGCGGCTGCCTGCGCCTCTATGTTATGCGAAAGGGGGAGATAACGGCTGCAGCGCTGTATGCCTTTGCATACGGCAGCCGCGTGTACTGTTATCTGGGCGGGTTTGCCCCGGAGATGGCGAGGCTCAGTCCCGGCACGGTAATCATGGGCCACGCCATCGAGGATGCGATCAGGAGCGGGCGCCGGGAGTTTGATTTCCTGCGCGGCAAGGAAAATTACAAATACGTCTGGGGCGCGAAGGACCGGGTAAGCCACAGGCTGGTGCTCTGGCATTCGCAGGCGGAGGACAAGGACCCGGGAATCCTGTGACCCGGCTTCGGTAAGCATTACCGGAATAGGGGCATACGGGTTTTTTGTGAGCGGCGTAAACAGCACAGACAAGTTGCCGGTTTTTTGAGGGATAATGCTGATCAAGGAGATATACCGCGACTACGATTCCCTTGCCTGGTTTTACAACCGTTACTGGGGCGGGCAGTACCATAGCCGGGTAATGCCCATTCTTGATGAACTGCTCCTTTCGCACCTGCCGCCGGAGGCCAGGGTCCTCGACCTCTGCTGCGGCGCCGGGCACCTGACACAGATCCTTTCGGGGCGAGGTTTCCGCATGACCGGCATTGACGGTTCAGAGGAAATGCTGAGATATGCACGCGAGAATGTTCCCGGCGGACAGTTTATTGCAGCCGATGCCCGTACGTACAGCATGCCGCCCGTCTTCCATGCAGTAGTGTCCACTTTCGAGAGTCTTAACCATATTTCGAGCATCGGGGACCTGATGATGGTTTTCCAGAACACCTATGCCGTGCTGGCTGAAGGCGGGAAGTTCGTGTTCGACCTTATCATGGAGGACGGCTATCTGTCGCAGTGGAGCAAATCGTCCGCCATTGTGCAGGAAGATAACGCCTGCGTCATCCGCGGCAGTTATAACCCTTCCGTAAAGATCGGGCGCACTGACATCACGATGTTCCGCCTTGAGGGGGTTTGGAGGCGGTCCGATGTCACTCTCCTGCAAAGATGCTACTCTGAAGGAGAAGTGCTGTCGGCCCTGGAACTGACGGGTTTCCGCAACGCCGGCGCCTATTATGCGGGAAGGGATTTTCAAATGGAGGAGAGCCTCGGCTCGGGAAGGGCTTTTTTCCTTGCGGGAAAAGAGACTCCCGATGAGTAGCCGGCAGAGACATCCTGATGTAAAGTCGTGCTAACTGCCCGTACGCACTGCACCCGAGTTCAGGAGCCGCCCCTATGATCGTGTACAGAAAGCAGGAAAGGACAATCAACCCGAAGCAGGAGCTTGCATGCATGGCCGGCATGCTGGGCGGCCTCACTGCAGGCAGCTCTGCGCATCACGATCAGGCAGTGGAACTCCTGATCGAATACGGAGAGCTTGAGTCCGGCATAACCGATGCCCTCTGCCCTGATGCGGATTTCGACAGCCATGTCACAAGGCTGCTGCGGCGCGCCGGTGTCCTGTCGGGCCATATCTTCAAAACGGCATGGGAGGGCAGGACAGACGAGACCGGCAACTGGACAGGAAAGATGTCGGCTGCCTTCCAGGAGCTTGCCGCCTCCGATCTGCCCGGCGCGGTGTGCGTGCGCGTGCCTGAAGGGTATGCGCATTACGGCCTTTATCCCGAGACATACCTTGAGGCGGCGATGGAGTTCCTCAATGCGGAGCATCCTGAAGGTATCGCCTGCATCGGTGCGCGCAGCATCGGCACAAGCCTTTCTTCGGTTGTCTGCGCAGCGCTTGAGGCTTCAGGGCTCACTGTGGTCTCTTATACGGTGCGTCCACGGGGCCACCCGTTTTACCGGGGCCTTGTGCTGTCAACCGGGTTTGAGCAGGAGCTGTGTTCCCTGAAGTGCTCCCATTTCATTGTTGTTGACGAGGGGCCGGGCCTGAGCGGTTCGTCGATCTGCTGCGTGGCGCAAAAGCTCTCGGAACTCGGCATTGCCGATAGCCGGATAGTATTGTTTCCGAGCTGGAACCCGGATGGAAGTAATTTTATTTCAGAAAGCGCCCGCAGGCAGTGGCAGAGGCACAGGAAATATACCGTAAGCTTCGAAAAGGCATGGCTCTCAAAGGGGCAGCTTAAAAGGGATCTCCCCTATGGCGGGCTCCTGGATATTTCTGCCGGGGCGTGGCGGCCACTCTTCTCCGGAGACGTATCTGCCTATCCCGCCATACACCCCTATCACGAACAGAGGAAGTATCTTTGTTCGGAGGACATTCCCCGGGCGGTGCTCGCCATTAAAGGCGGGGAAGCGATTGGTCCCGCTGCCGCTGCTGAAAGACCTGCTGCGCTCTTTGTAAAATTCGCAGGACTGGGGCGTTACGGCAGGGCAAAATACGAGCGTGCCCTGAAACTGGCCTATGACGGGTTCTGCCCGCTGGTGTCCGGGTTTGCAAAGGGGTTCCTCACAACACATGTTGTGTACGGAAGGCCTTTGACGAACTCGGGGGTGAACGCAAAGATGCTCGATGCCTTTGCGTGTTATCTTGATTACGTCAGGAAGACTTTCCCTGTGGAACAGGAAATCAGGTTCGATGAAATCGTCATGATGATAGAGAGAAACATCCTTGTCGGGTTAGGCGGGAAATGGCCGGGCAGGCTCTCCTTTCTTGAGAATTTCCGGCCCCTGGTGAGCGGCAGCAGCGCGGTTGCGATAGACGGGAGGATGATGCCCCACGAATGGCTCTCCGCAGGCAGGGGCTATATGAAGATGGACAGTGTTGATCATCACGCAGACCAGTTCTTTCCGGGATGCCAGGACATCGCGTGGGACATGGCCGGCACCATCATTGAGTTTGCGCTGGACCGTGAGGAGCAGGCTTACCTCCTGCAGAAGTACCGCTCCTTCGGGGACCGCGGGAATATGCAGGAGCGGCTGCCTTTTTATCTGATCGCCTATCTCGCCTACAGGATGGGGTATGCCACCTTTGCGGCAAACGAGCTGGGGACATCGCCGGACGGCAGGAAATTCAGGGCCCTTGCCAAAAGGTATTCCACATTGCTGTGCGGGGAAGTCCTCAGGTTCTCGGGATGAGACTTTCCTGTTCATGTGCAGGGCCTCAGATGTGCCTGCAAAGGCAATGCAGGCACATTCTCCGGCTTCGGCAAATATGCGCCGTCTGTAAACCTCAGAGAAAGGCTGGTATAATGGCTATATGGCAATAAAGCTCGACTTGCACAATCACTCCTTTTACAGCAGCGACAGTTCTGCAGACCCTGAAGCATCTATTGTAAGGGCCATCGAACTCGGGCTGGACGGTCTTGCCTTCACCGAGCATGATTCCTATGAGGCTTCAGAGCCTGTTGAGAAGCTGAAAGAGAAGTACAAAGGGAAACTGAAAATATTCCGCGGCGCCGAATACAATTCAGCGGAAGGGCACATCCTTATCTTCGGCCTGAAGAAAGACGGGTTCGGCAGGATAGGGCCCTATGCGCCGATCCGAGATATTATCCGGGTGGTAAACGAGCAGGGCGGTGTGGTAGTGGTGCCTCACCCCTTCAGGGAATGGTCTCTTCTGCGCATCGACATAGAGAAGCTCAACGGCATAAGCGCGCTTGAGGCCTACAACGGGCACAATAATCATCACGAAAACGCAAAGGCGGCCAGTGCAGCCAGGAGGCTGAATTTGCCGACCACAGGGGGCAGCGATTCCCATCATGTGAATGAAGTCGGCAGTTGTTATACCGAATTCTTTTCCGATGTGAACGACAGGAACTTCCTGGACGCCCTGAGGCAGGGCAACTACCGGGGAGTGGCTGCTGAAGACGGGCTCTAAGGCATTCCTGTCATCACCTCCTGCCTTTGTCTGCCTGCGGATTGAGGTGAGGCGAAGTCTTGATTTTTGATTTTTTATATGCTCCAATTTAATCAGGCATTGAAGTATCTTGTTCCCGAGATCATCAACAAAGGGAGCGATTGCGGCATTTACGCGCTCAGTTTCACAGGCCCTGGTTGAGAAGGGCATCCCGGTCAATGCAGCAGCGCCCGGGCCTGTCCGGACGCCCTGGTCCCGGCCGGCTTACCACCCGGGGGAGTTGAATAGTTCGGACCCATAGTCCCCATTAAACGCGCAGGGCAGCCTTAAGAGATTGTCCCGTGCTATGTGTTCCTTGCATAAGGAGATCCCTGTTCCTCATACATGGCGGGCCGGGTACTGCACCCAAACGGCGGCGAGATTGTTAATGGCTGAAATTACCGAGAAAGGAGAAATCAATGCTGCGGGAAAGGGTGCGGAAGGACTTGCCGGGAGGCTTCAGGGGCATTGTTTGGGTGCGATGGGTGTCCCCCTGCCGGAGCAATACAACGGCGTTATGGCGAGCCGGCGTCCGGGATGACAGTGTAAAAACGGCCGACCGGCGCTCCCGGCACGCCGGGGGCATGGCAAACCATACGAGGTGGCAATCATGAATATTTTCGAACTCCTGAAAAGAGATCATGAAAAGATTTTAAAAAGCTTTGAAGAACTCGAGGACGCCGGTGGAGAAGTGTCCGGGAAGCAGGATGCCGGGCAGGACAAATTATTTGCCGGGCTGAAACAGGAACTCGAAAGCCATATGGAAGGCGAGGAAGAGATTTTTTACGCGGAACTCAGGGAAGAGGAAGATACGCGCGCCCTGGTACTCGAATCCTACGAAGAGCACCATGTTGTAAAAGCGCTTCTCTCGGAGCTGGAGGGGATGCCGAAGGACGAGTATTGGATAGCAAAACTGTCGGTGCTCAGGGAAAATGCAAAGCACCATATTGCAAAGGAAGAGGATGATGTTTTTGAGGAAGCGCAGGAGATATTGAGCGAGGACCAGTCACGCAGTATGGGTAAACGCATGGCTGAGTTCAAAAAGGAACAGATGACGCACAAATAAACATAAAAACAGTTATGAGTGATGCGTGATGGGTGATGAGTTAAAGGAGGTATAGTTATGGATATTTTTGAACTGCTCAAGAAAGATCATGAGAGTGTATTGAGTCTCTTCGATGAGTTGGAACAAATGGAGCAGAAGGAAAGCAGGAAAAAGAGCAGCAGACAGGACAAGGTGTTTAATCAGCTCAAACAGGAAATAGAGGCGCATACGCAGGGAGAGGAGGAACTCCTTTACCCGCAGCTCCAGGAAGACGAGGACCTGCATCCCATGATACTGGAGGCCGTCGAGGAGCACCACGTGGCTAAAATGCTCCTGGGCGAATTGGGCGGTATGCCTGAAAAAAACGAGCAGTGGTCCGCAAAGCTGACCGTACTCAGGGAAAATATCGAACATCACATCGACATGGAAGAGGGCGAGTTGTTTGTGGGGGCGCAGGAAATAATGGAAAGCAAGCAAAGGAAAGAACTGGGAGACCGGATGGCTGAATTCAAAGAGGAGCATATGGCTGCTTCAAAGTAAAGCCCGCGAGCAGGTCCGGGAATTCCGGCATCAGGGAGAGAGGCGCGCCTCTCTCTTTTTGCGTGAGTCCCGCCTCCGCCCGCCTGGAACTGCTGCATGCATGCCTTGTTTGACTGTGCTCCGGTTCGGTGATAGGATTTAATCAGGAGATGCAATTTGGGGTTAAGACGCTGGAAAAACTGCCGGATGACGCTTCCCGCCTGTGGTGTTCAATACGTATCATTCAGCTCCGGCTCGTTCAACTTTCGGCATCAATGCACGAAGGCATGAAACGAAAGAACCTTTGTTTAGCCGGGCAGCCGGGACCTGATCCGGCGCATATGTGCAAGGGGATATTCAGGAAAAAGTGAGGCAACAGCCTGCTGTCCCTTGCCGCGTGGTCCCGGAAAGGCCGGACACAGGTACTGTATGTTCTCCGGAGTCCTGTGTCCGGCCTTTCCTATGTCAGCCCTTTCTCCTGTCCAGGATTTCTCTTATCTTGGTGATAAGTTCATTGGGGGTAACGGGCTTTGAAATAAAATCGATATCCGTATCGAGCATTCCTTTTTTGTGTATTACATCCGCTGTGTAGCCGCTGGTGAAGAGCACGGCAACATCCGGCCGCATCTTCCTTATTTCATCGTAGACCTCCTTGCCGCTTTTTTTCGGTATAATCACATCAAGCAGAACGAGCCTGACGGCATCCTTGTTCTCTTCAAACTTTTGGACGGCATCCTCTCCGTCTGCCGCTTCTATGACCTTGTAGCCGGAATCCTCAAGCACGAACTTTGTAAGGTCCTTTACCTCCACATTGTCTTCTACGACCAGGATCAGTTCAGTTCCGCCTTTGGGCGGGACTGAGTCTTCAGCTTCTGCTTTTTCTGCTCTTGACTCGATCAGGGGCAGGTATATCTTGAATGTGGCGCCTTTCCCCTGCTCGCTGTATACGTTGACGTGGCCGTTATGCTGCTTGACTATGCCGTATACGATGGAAAGCCCCAGACCTGTGCCCTTGCCCAGTTCTTTTGTTGTGAAAAAGGGTTCAAAGATATTCTGCACAATCCTCTCATCTATGCCCATGCCGGAATCAGTCACGGAAATGAGGGCGTATTTGCCGGGTTTTTTCAGGTCGTGCGTCATGGCATAGTGTTCATCGAAAGTTACCCGGCCTGTAGTGATGGAAAGCAGTCCTCCGTTGGGCATGGCATCCCGTGCATTGGTGCAGAGGTTCATCAGCACCTGCTCTATCTGTCCGGGGTCCACCATGGCCGTGAGTTCTTTGTCTGTAAGGGCTATATTAAATTCGATGTCTTCGCCGATAATGTTCCGCAGGAACTTTTCTATGCCCCTGATGAGTTCGTTGAGATCCGTGTGCCTCGGGCTGATTATCTGTTTCCTGCTGAAGGCAAGAAGCTGCCTGGTCAGGTTGGCTGATTTTTCCGCGGAGCTGAGTATCTGGTCCACGAAAGGTTTGAGAGGGCTGTGTCGCTCAATTTTTGTATTCAGCAGGCTCCCATAACCGATTATTGTTGTAAGCATGTTATTGAAATCATGGGCAATGCCCCCTGCAAGATGGCCGACTGCCTCCATTTTCTGGGCCTGCAGGAGCTGTTCTTCAAGCTTTTTGCGCTCAGTGAGGTCACGGGCAACAGCCACAATATAATTCTTCCGGTCCATTGTTACGTACTTTACGCTTACTTCTACGGGGAACGATGATCCGTCTTTCCGCTTGTGCCTGCCTTCCAACACAATGTTCTCCCTGTTCTTTACTTCATCGGTATGGGCTTTCCAGGAAGGATGGTCCGGGAGAATCGCCTCAATATCCGTTGTTATCATGCTGAGCAGTTCCCGGGCTGTGTATCCAAGACTGCTGCATGCCCTGGCATTGACGTCGAGTATGCGGCTTGTTTCAGCCTCAGCCACAAATATGGCGTCGTTGGATTGTTCGATTAAATTCCTGAACAGCTGCAGGGACCTCTCAGCCTGTTTGCGTTCAGTGACTTCGGACTCGAGGTTTACTGTTTTTGAACGTACCAGCATCCGCAGCTTTGAATTGAACATGCCGAGCAGCAGCATGGTGATCAGCCCTGCTGAAAGGGACGCGGTTATGACATCGGCAGTGTATATCTCATGCTCGATCGGCACCCGGATGGATTCGATTGCGCGTATGTTGCCTTCCTTGTCCCCAAAGCCGCCCTTGCCGGGGTATCGCATCCGGAGCCCCGGCGGAGAGTTTTCGCGGATGCCGTGGCATTGGAGGCACGCGTTGTTCGTCGTCAGGAAAGGGATTGCGTAGTAGAGATATTTCTTGCCGTTTATGCTTATGATGCTCTGGTACTCCCTGACGTCCCGTTTCTTGTTGAACATCCTGATCAGCCCGGACTCAAAAGGATTGGCCTTGTTTACCGGATTGCGGGGGTTGTCCGCAGCCATCTTATAATAGATTTCATGCAGGCCCGCCTTTTTGCGCTCTTCATTGTAAAAGCCGTGGAGAACCCTCACCATAAAGGTTGAAGAGAAGATTTCCGGGGAATAATAGCCCCGGAATATATCTCCGTTGTTCCTTGCCCTGTAAAATTCGGGGAGCATTACCCGCTGGATATAAAGGTGGACGCCGCGGTGGGACAGAAGAATGTTCTGGATTTTCTCCTTGGCCTGGTTGACGAAAAAGGCGTATGCCGCATAGTACATCACAGCGGCTGCTACAACAGTCACGAGAATGGAAATAGCCGCCAAACGGGCGAAACTTAATTTTCCTTCTCCTGACCTTGTCTGATGTTGCGCGGCCACGTACCGTCCTCTCAACTCTTCCCTTTGTTCCCGGGAGCTTAAATTCCATCCCGGTAGACAAACAATTTAATTACATTATCCATATATTTGTCAATTCAGGTAATGGACTTTAGTTTGGGCCCGTGCAATAGAGCAGTGTAAAGCGGACCTTCCGGTTTGCTGGAGTGTAAAGAAGCGCGAATTTTATTGTTGGAATCCTTTACAGTGATAACGAGTGGAACTGAGGCCGTGAAAAAAGGCAGTTCTCTTATATAAGAACTGCCTTTGGGTCAATGGGTTTTACTATGTCCGTATAACAGACTTATTTTGCCCCCGCCCACCGTGCGGCTGTTTTTTTCGCCTGGGCTGTTTTCGGCTGGTATGTATTTCCCCTCGGCTTGCCGGGCTGCTTTGACCCGCCGTTTTTGCGGGCCGGCGTGTATTGCCTCGGCGGCCGGTTGAACTCGGTGTCCTTTTGGGGCGCCGAGGCCTTGTAATCGAAGCCGTCGACAGTGCGGCGCTCGATTGGTCCGCCGAGGACATGCTCGATGTCACGCACCATGGCCGTATCTTCACCGGTTACCAGGGTGTAGGCGTCACCGCTCCTCGCAGCGCGGCCGGTACGGCCGATACGGTGAATGTAGGCATCAGTAGTGCCGGGAATGTCATAGTTGATTACATGGGAAATCTGGGACACATCGATACCGCGCGCAGCAATGTCGGTGGCCACCAGTATCTGGAATGTGCCGTTGCGGAAGCCGTTCATCGCAGCCTGTCTGCGTGCCTGCGAAAGGTTTCCCTGCAGGGAGGTGGCGCGGTATCCGGTTTTGACCAGTTGCTCTCCCAGGCGCTTTGCCCTATGCTTGGTCCGGGTGAAAATCAGTACGGACTCTGTATCCGTATGGCGCAGCAATTCGATGAGCAGCGGTGTTTTCAGGTGCTGGGCAACAGGGTACAGTGCATGACTGACAGTGACTGCCGGTGCGGAAGCGCCCATCTGGAGCGTGACCGGTTCGTTCAGTATGTCGTTGGCCAGATGCCTGATCTCCTGCGGCATAGTGGCTGAGAACAGCAGCGTCTGCCGCTTCTGTGGAAGATGCTTCAGGATTCTCCTGATGTCGGGGAAAAAACCCATATCGAACATATGGTCTGCCTCGTCGAGGACCAGCACCTCAAGATGGGAGAGGTCGATTGTCCCCTGGCTGATGTGGTCGAGAAGCCGCCCGGGACAGGCCACGACAATTTCGGCGCCCCGTTTCAGCTTGTCTACCTGGGGATTGTATCCCACGCCGCCGTAAACTGTTACGCTCCTGAGTCCGGTATTGCTCCCCAGGGTCCCGATTGCCTCATGTATCTGCTCTGCCAATTCGCGTGTCGGAGCAATGACCAGCGCCCGGACATGCCGGCGGCCTCCTTGCATCAGGCGATGCAGGATGGGCAGCGCAAACGCCGCGGTCTTGCCGGTGCCTGTCTGTGCCAGGCCCATAACATCTTGTCCCCGCATGACCGGGGGGATCGCCTGTTCCTGGATCGGCGTCGGTGTGATAAAGCCCGCGGCTTTAACCCCTGCCGCGACGTGGGGGTGAAAATCAAATGTGCTGAAATCCATAAATTCCTTAAACTCCTTTTTTCTGCATTCGGGGATAAAAAAAGCCCCGGGTGTATTCCGGGGCTTACTATGATGTAGTTTTGGTCCGGGTACAGCAGTTGGTGATTCTCAACCTTAGCAGCTTTGGGTGCTCCCTGTCAAGGTAAAAGAGCGCCGGGAAGGCAGCGGCCTGTTGCTCCGCGTTCCGGTTCCGTACCTATCGCATTTCCCCTGCGCTCACCAGCAGCTCACTTTTCCATGCCGGTGCGATCTCTTTTACGAAATCTTCGAATGAGCGCGGTTCGTGGTCCAGGATGCTCTGCTCGTGCAGCAGGTCGCCGGGCGCTGCAATAAACCCGTGCTCCTGGAAGTATTGATACATGATCCGGAAGTCCTGCACCATCTGCCCGGGCATTACCGTCCTTGCCCGTTCCTCCCAGAGGTCGAGATTGTCCCCGATATAGCGGACCTCCTGCTCCAGGTAGCGGCTGTATGTCCGCGCTACACTTTCCCCGGTCAGGATATCAGGGCCGTGGAGCGGGTATTCCTGCCTTTCATACCCGGGTTTTGTCAGCGCATTGACTGCTGCATCCGCAATGTCCCGCACATCCACACTGTTGAGTCCTACCTGGCCGATGGGATGCGGATACGCCCTGTGCCTGAGTAGCGCGTCCCTGGCCTGGAGATCGTTCTGGAAGAAGTTATTGGGTCGCAGGATGGTATAGGGGATCCCGGACATCTTTACTGCGTCCTCAATGGGTGTCTTGCTCCGGAAATGGGGGATATGGGTCGAATCAGGCGGCATGTAGACCGACATGTACACGATCTTCCTCAGGTCGGCATTTTTTGCCTCTTCCACTGCGGTAATCCCCTGATCGGTCTCGTTCGGGCCGACCGGCAAAAGCAGGAACATTGCCTCTATGCCCCCGAATGCTTCCACGAGAGAGGCAGGGTTGCTGAGATCTCCGAGATAGCCGTCGATCCGGGGAGGGAGATTATTCAATTTTTCGAGGGAACGGGTCAGGCATCTCACATCCTCTCCTGCTGCCAGGAGTTTTTCCGTGACTTTGCTTCCTACTGTTCCGGTGCAGCCGATAACCAGGATGCTCATGATACACCTCCTTAATAGTGCGATTGATACGGCGGCCTGTACTTTTGATGTCCCTGTCTCTTACAGGTCCGGCAGCGTTGGTTCAGCGGAATGTGCCGGATGGAGTGAGGGGGGCCAGGTGTTTCCTTATAAATTTCTTATCACCAAGCAGCCGGCTTGTCAAGCGGGGCATGTATACGTATTCCGGAGGTATTCACGGTGCGCCCCTTGACTGTTTGTAGCTTAGCTGATAAAAAGGAAGAAAGGTTTGATCAGGCCGCAGGCGGCCGGGAGGAAGCTATGGAATACGAAAGGTTCATAAAGCTCATTAAGGAGCGCGCCGGACTTGCGCGGTTTGGCGAGGCCGAGCGCGCAGCGAGTGCTGTACTGGAGGTGCTGGGAGAGCACCTGTCAACTGAGCAGGCCGCCGGCATTGCCGGGCAGCTGCCGACGCACATCAGGGATGCGATTACACAGAACAATGCGGCAAGACAGTTCGGCCTGGAGGAATTTATACGGCTTGTGGGAGAGAGAGAGGAGGTCGGTATCCGGGATGCGGAAAACCATGTCCATGCAGTGTTCTCCGTCCTCTCTGACGCGATATCCCTGCATGAGGCGCAGGATGCTGTTGAGCAGCTCCCCGAGGCGATACGCGCGCTCTTCAGCCCATCGCTGAAGTCTGTCCTCTCCCGGCAGGGGCCCCCGTAGCCGCAGACAGCTGAAGGCACGAGTGCAGGCCCGGCCTCTTTTTCTCCCTTGTGGCGGCTTTTGTCCCTCTGTTATAATCCCGGCATAAGGCAGTGCGGGAGCGCCTCGACCGGATGGCGGGCCTTGTTATCTGACGTTCCGGAGGTTTAATAGGCATGGACAAAAATATCGAAGAGATGTCGCCTGAAGAACTCATGAAAGAGCTTGCGTATGTAAAAGAGTGCCTCCTCGATCTGGAAGAGACGTATGCCTTCCACCTTACGATGACATCTGCCCATATCGGAAGCGGAATGCTGAAAGCCATGCAGGAAGAGCATGAGGAAGGCTGCTGCAGATACAAGGAGAGAATTCTTCAGATCGAAACACTTTTAAGCAAGACCGGGAGGGGATAAGAATGGGCAGACCGGAAAATGATGAAGGCAGCAAGTCATATGAGTATATCAACGAATTCTTATATTTTATAGTAAGACCTGATCAGAGCGCGGGCAGGGGCGCATTCATCTATTGCTCGGGGGCCAATATGTTTCATTTCCTCCCCATTACAAAAGGGCGGCACGGGCTGGCCTCCAACTCTACTTTGAGAGGACTCCAGCTGGTGAATCTGGAACTCGTAGTCATGGCGCAAGCGCAAGGGACAAGCATGAGGCCGCTGGGAGGAAGTGATTGTACCGGCACTGTGCCGTTAAAAGAGGGCTGGTACCGGGAGGTCTTCCGGATCGAGAACGCCCCTGGGTCGTTCCCTGAAGAGGTGATCAGGTACGGCGCCGTCAATCTCCTGAAGAAAATCGGCAACGCCTGCATCCTGCCGGACACCATGCCTTCGGCGCTCCTTGCGCCGGGGGAACTCCAAACGTTTATCGAGTCCCTGTGCAATAAGTATCAGGGGAACCATGATTTGAGGGACATAGGGAAAAAGGCTGCTTCGTGATTCAAACAGCCGGCGCCGGGTTTCCCCTGAAACATTAAGGCCATGGCATTCCTGAGCCGGTACGCAGGAGGGATGCCCTTAACGTTTGGACATCGGGAGGTACTTAACTTTCCCTTTTAATGAGGAGACGTATGAGGGCCTTATGATCCGCCCCTGGATTATCTCCTCGATCCTGTGCGCAGACCATCCTGAAACCCGTGCCATCGCAAATATCGGGGTGAAGAGCTCTTTCGGTATCCCCATGCACTGGTAGACGAAGCCTGAGTAGAAATCAACATTGGTGCAGACAACTTTGCCCTTCTTTTCCTTGACGAGCTGCGGCGCTATTTTCGCGATTTTCCTGTATAACGCAAACTCTTTCTCTTTTCCCGCCATCAGCGCAAGCTCTTCAGCTCTTTTCTCCAGGAAAACAGCCCTGGGGTCCGAGACGGTGTAGACCGCATGGCCCAGCCCGTAAATCTTCCCGGTCTTGTCCCCGGCTGTTTTCTCAAGGATCAATTTGAGGTAAGCGGTGATTTTTTCGTCGCTTTCCCAATCTTTGACGTTTTTCTTGATATCACTGATCATTCTGACGACCGCCTCGTTGGCGCCCCCGTGGAGATGGCCTGAAAGAGAACCGATTCCTGCGCAAAGGGCCATATACGTGTTCGCGCCGGAGGACGATACGCACCGCGTCGAGAAGGTCGAGTTGTTCCCGCCCCCGTGTTCAGCGTGGAATATCAACATGGTGTCAAACAGCTCGGCAGTGACCCTGCCGGGAACTTTGCCTGAGAGCAGGTAGAGGAAGTTTTCAGCGGTGCTGAGGTCCGGGTCAGGGGCGAGCAGCTTTTTTGCGTTTCTTTTGTCCATCAGAGTTTTCTGGTAATTGTAGGCTATGATGGTCGGGAACTTTGCTATTAAATCAATACACTGCCGTGTCACATCTCTGATATCCGTTGAATTCGGGTTTTTGTCGAAAAGATGCATTGCCGAGACAAGGGTGTGGAGCGAACCCATCTGGTCGTCATGCTGCGGCCTGCTGAGTATCATATCTTTCGCTTCTTTAGGGAGTTCCCTTCTTTTCCCGAGCTCGCTTGAAAAGCTTTTTAAATCTTCTTCAGTGGGAAGCTCTCCTGTTAAAAGGAGGTAAATGACCTCTTCAAAGCCGAAGCGCTGCTCTGCCTCCTTTCCCGCCACCAACTCGGCTACATCGTGTCCGCAGTAAAAGAGCTTGCCCGGTATGGGGTTGACCTTTTCCGTGCCGTCGCTGCTGATGACTTTCTCATACCCCATTACCTGCCCTTTGCTGGTGATCCCCACAAACACACCAGTGCCGTCCCCGTTGCGCAGGCCCAACTTGATTTTTTTCTCTTTGACGATTTTAGGATCGAGTTTGTCATGCCGCAACGCAAGTGCTTCAACTTTTTTCAATACGCCGTCCATCGCTGTTTACCCCTCTGAAAGATTTCTTGGATACGTATTTTAAAACAGGAGGGGAGAACTATTCAAACTAAAAACTCTTTGCGGACAGTCCTGCCGGGCATTCTCAGGCCCGGCAGGAGTTGTTTCACAATGGGGATATCTGCGCCTGCAAAATCATAGTCCTGCAATTCCGGCAGCGTTACCCACTTCACCTCGGAGTGGTCGGTGAGGGTGATTTCTCCTGAGAGGTGGCGTGCCCGGTAGGCCAAGAGTCTTATGTGGATTGTCCCGTAATCAAATTCGCTTGCCGTGATGAATTCACCGATTGCCGCCTCTATGCCGAACTCTTCCTTGAGTTCCCGCTGAAGGCAAGCTGCGGGCGTCTCATTGGCCTCGACCTTCCCTCCGGGGAATTCCCATTTCCCCGCGCAATGGGTCCCTTCCCTTTTCTTTGCAATCAGGATGAGGCCGTCTTTTTCCAATATGGCAGCTGCTACATCTTTCATGGCTGTGAGCGTATTATCGCCCATTTTCAGCAATTTTGTCCCGGCGGAGGGGACGGCACCGCCTCAACCCGGGGAATGACCACATAAACACGACCCCGGAAGACCTCCGGGGCCGTGTCTGCATTAATGTGAGATAACTGCTTTTACTTGATGTATTTCTGCCCTTCACCTTTGATGAAATCAATTAGTTTCTGGATGGCGGGTGATGGTTTGCCCTTGGTGAGAAGGATTATCCCGCGTGCTATCTCGGGGGATTCGGGAGATTTAACCGTTGCATCCACTACGGCCATCGGACCGATCCCTATTGCCTCGGGATTTGATGCCACATTCTGCCGCACGTCTTCTGCCGTAGTCGCCTCAAGAATGTCCTTTGCCTGGGACTCCCCATCCATGATGTTCTTTATGAACAAGCTGTTTGTGCCGGGGATAAGTTTTCCCCATACCACGAGAACAGGAGCGTCCTTGCCGCCGACCTCTTTCCAATTGCCGATCTTTCCTGTAAAGAGCCCCTTCAACTGCTCCTTTGAAAGCTTTGATACAGGATTGTCCTTGTGCGTGAGCACTATGATCTTGTCTTTCCCTATGGTCACCTGCTGCAGGGATGCCGCATCCTGCACCTCTGCTCCTTCTTTTTTCATCAGGCCCATCCATTCTTCAAAACTGAGGCCTGCAGCTGCTGCATCAACTTCCCCTTTTTGCAGGCCAATAAGGGCCATCTTCGGGCCTGATGCTATGATGGCAAGTTTTATCCCGGTCGCTTTTTCAAAAGGCTCTTTGATGGGCTTGAGAACATTCTCCGTAGGCGCTGCTCCCGCCCCTACCTTTATTTCCTCTGCAAAAGCACTATGGTTCCACAAGAGCAGGAAACACATCCATAACATCAGGAACAATGCGCACGATCTTTTCATGATACCCCCTTTTATGAACAGATTTAAGGCTGCTTTAAAAGCTGCTGCTTATTAAAGCAAAAGCAATGCCGGAATTTCAAGTTATTGATTTAATTTAAGAATGGAGAAAGGAACAGGAATATTGATGTGGCACTTTGCATTATTGTGATGTGTTTTTGCCATACTCTCATACTCTAATAAATGGTGATTTCACCGGGGGAGGTGGTTTTTCCCCGGAGAGAAGAAACGGTCCGAAGAGGCGGAAACAGTCCGGCGGGACCGATAAAGTGACGCTTAGTCCCAAGGGGCGCGACCTCAGCGCAGGCATGCTGAAGACCTCTGAAAGTATGCGGAGCATGATGACCGCGGAACCGGCGGCGGGCAGGTTCCTATGGATTGCATAAGGGAATAGCGGTATAATTTTGAATGCAAACGCTCATCAGCAAAGGAGCTTATGTGAAGGTGATTGACCAACCGTAACAGCCGAATTACGGCACAAGTGACGCAAGGAGGTAAAAATATGGCCACACTTACTCAGGTAAATCTGAACACAGCCGACAGGGAGACCCTGGAGGGCGTGCTTGATCTGGGGCCTGATCTGGCTGATGCCGTTATCAACTATCGTGAACTGTACGGCCCTTTTAAAACCTGGGACGAACTTAAGAGCATCGAGGGGATCACGGAAAACGTAATCTATGAATTGAGGAACCGGGGGGTTACGCTTTAAGGTCTCCGGGCATGGCAAGGATACAGGGGGATTGCTTAAAAGGCGATCCTCCGGTATATCTCCATGATTTTGGTCGGGAGGTCCCGCGGGTCGTCAATTACGATATAGCTGACCTCCCCGTACATGCGGGGGAGATAAGAGCCCGCCTCTTCATCAATGGTGATGCAGAAAGGATGTATGCCCTGTCCCTTTGCTTCTATAAGCGCCTTCCGGGTATCTTCTATCCCGTATTCGCCGCGGTACGCGCCCCAGTCCTCAGGCCTTCCGTCGCTGATGATAATGAGGAGCTTGACTCGCGCTTCAACAAGTTTCAGGATCACGGTGGAATGCCGTATAGGCGGACCCATCCTGGTGTAATCTTTAGCCGTGATCCCTGCGATCCGCCCCTTTACTTCTCCTGAATAGGGTTCGTTGAACTTTTTGATCCTGTAATAGTCGCATTTCATTCTCGACGTTCCGGAAAAGCCGTAAACCGCATAACTGTCTCCCAATGCCTCCAGCGTCTCGCAGAGGAGCACCAGGGCCTCTTTTTCCGCGATATTGACCCATCCTTTTGTGGAGCCGCTCATGTCTATGAGAAAAAGCGCTGCTATGCTGCGTTCCTCTTTGTTGAGTTTGAGAAAAAAACGATCGTGCATGGCCACGCCTGCATGCAGGTCGGAAAAGGCCTCAACCGCGGCATCGATGTCGATATCCTCGCCCTCTTTCTGCCGCCTGAGCAGTTCCGGGCCGGTCTTAATTAAGGCAAACCTTTTCTTCAATTCCGCAATGTAACCCTTGTAGTTTCTTATGGTGTCCCTTACAAAGGGCTTGTCGACCGGGACGATGTCGTGTTCATAAAGTATGCACCATTGCCTTTTGTAATCACCATTACGGTAGTCCCACTCATCATAGCGCGCGCCTTCGCCTTCGGGTGCGGCTGCTTCCCCCTCGATGGGAAGGTAGTCGAGGGGAATGTAGCTGCTCCCTTTCTCAAGACTGCTGCCCCGGACCAGGGTCCAGCCGGACAGTCCCCCTGAGTTTCGTATGTACTCCTTTTCTTCCTCTCCGATGCCGAGGAGTTTTCCCCCTATAGCGAGGTATTCCTCATCTGCTTTTACCGGCTCTTCCCGTGTTGCGGCGCCGGGCGCCCCGCTTTTTCCGGCCCTTTCCGGGGAGGTGATCAATTGCCTGACTGCTCTTTCGATTTTCTTTTTTGCCTCTTCTTTCCTGGCCTGAAGGCGATGGGAAATCCTTTCAGGTTTCATGGTGCCGAGGAAGAAGACAGGTCGCTGCGGGCTGTACTCCCCGTTGAGCTTCTCTGCTTTTTCATAGAGGGCGACAAGCGCGTCGATTATTTCTTCCGTGCTTTTCGCCTTTCTGAGCGAGAGGATTTTCTCTTTTGTTTCCCGAAGTCCTGCAGGCCCGTTCCCTTTTGTGTGTCCTGCAAGGTAATAGTGATAAATTCCCTCCACAAAAGCGGTCTTCTCGTTCAGCCCGTCCAGGGAAGGCCGCTCTTCAAAAACCCTGCATTTCAGTTCCACAGCCTTTTTCATAAGGCCCGGCAGCTCTTTTTCCAGGAAACTGTCGATCAAAAAGGCTTCGAGCAGGACATAGAGGTCCACAGCAAGGTTTTTTTCAGGAAAGTGTTTGAAAAGGAGGTCGATATCATAAGGGACCTCCTCCGGGTAGTTCTGATCAATAAATTTATGCAGGTCCGGGGTCAGCGTGCCGAGGGCGATCTGCGCCCACTGGTATGCGGCCATCAGAAGGTAGAGCAGGATGTCTTGTTCCATTCCTGCGTAGCGGCCGAGTGTCGGCGGGAAATAGACCCCCTGCGTATCAGTATAGGCTTCGGTATCTGTTGAGATGCCCAGATCCCTGCCGGATATTGCCTTGAGGTAGATTTCGAGGGTGTGGGCAACTTCCTTGAACGTCACCCGTTCAGGGTCCTGGTAAGCTTTTAAGCTTTTCCCGGAGGTTTTCAGGATGAAGCGGGTGAACCGGAGCGCTCCCTGGGAGTTCAGGATATCTATGCTGTTTGCGAGCCACGTATTCATCTCTCCGGAATTAAGGGCCTGTGCCGCTTTTTTTATCCGCCTGAGCACATTCGGCAGGAGCGGCGCGCTCTTTTGCGCCAGGGAGAGACAGAGCTCGATCACCCTGGCGCGCAAAGGCTGCTCAAAGGCTTCGATATCCGAAACAAGAGCAATGATCTCATCGTTCTCGAAATAATTCCGTCTCAGGATTTCGATGAATTGCTCTGTCGAATCTTCTGTTTTGGCGGCGGACACATTATCGGCCATTTGGTTTCCGGTGCCTGAAGGGTTTCTGAAAATCTCCTGAGGGCGAACTATAAAAGCTGTGTTGTGCGCCGGAAGACGGCTTGCTTACCTGCGTAATTAAATTGTATCACAGGATGCCGGCATGCGCTCTCCGCAATCACACAATACGCAGGCAGACATTATCAACATGGATGAAAGGCTTTGAGACATGCCTGCCATCCATGACCGCGGACTATGGCCGCAACTTCCTCAATCAGTTCAATGCGTCCGCGGCAAGCAGTTTCTTTATCATATAGATACAGGGTATTTCCGTCCCGTCGGGCAATTGGCGCCTCATGTGCAGGTATGCTTTGTACCCTGCCTGCTCATAAAAAGGGAGCGCATTCAAAGAGGAGCAGAGCTGTAAGGCTCTCAGCCCTGATAATCCGGCCTTGTGCTCAAGTCTCTGAAGGAGCATTGTCCCTATGCCCCGGCGTATGTAGTCCGGGGAAACGTAGATCCCTGCGACCAGGGAGTTTGCGATGTCCATATGTCCGAAGCCGATTACACCCCCCCTGTACTCGGCAATGATGAACTCATGGTCCTCAATG
>JAJZPZ010000224.1 GCA_021847795.1 Nitrospirota bacterium | reverse complement strand
GCCGCGCGGAGTTTATCCCGGTGCGTGTCGGGACTCGCAATGACTGTCATTCCACCCCGTCATTGCGAAGGGTCGTATCCTGAAGCAATCTCGTTGTTTTTTATTGAATTGCTGTTTTGATGCCGTTGCCCTGCCGAAACTCTTGACTAAAAAGTGTGCTAAAGGTTTAAATAAGCACTATGGAAAAAACAGTGAAAATACCTGCGGGCCTCAATAAATTTCTTGTCCTGTGTGCAGCGCTTTTATTGCTCCTCAATGCGTGCGGCGGCAATAAACCCCTGAAGGATGATGAGACCTTCGACCCTGAGAAGTCCCTGTTGAAGGCGGACAGGCTGGTGGATGACAAGGATTATGACCAGGCGCGGAAGACGTTCATGGAAGTGAAAAACAGGGACACTTCCAAGAAATACGCGCCCCTGGCCCAGTTGAAGATCGCCGACTCGTATATCAAGGAGCAGGACCCTGACCTCGGGATCGATGAATACAAGAAATTTCTCGAAATGTACCCGAACAACCGATACGCATCTTATGCCCAGTACCAGATAGCGATGGCCTATTTCTCCCAGATCGAAGCGCCGGACAGGGGCTCGGGCGTGGCACAGAAAGCCCTGCAGGAATTCCAGCGGTTGAAGGACATCTACCCGAGAAATCCGTACAGGGAGATTATCGCGCTCAGGATAGAGAAATGCAAAACCACCATAGCTGACGGGGACCTCATCATAGGGGAGTTCTACTACAAGAAAGGCTCCTATAAGGCGGCTGCCGGAAGATTTGAGGGGTTGCTGAAGCAATTCCCGGACTACACGCACGGCGATGAGACCTTGCTGCTCCTTGGTAAATCATACAAAGGCCTCAAAATGTATGACAAGGCGAAAGAAATATTCAGTAAACTGCTCGAGAAGTATCCTTCCAGCAAGTATGTCAAGGAAGCAAAAAAAGGAGCCCTTTGAGAAGCTGTGGAAGCTGATCTCCACAGAGGCGGATATTGAGTGAGTCCCCGGTACTATCCTGCCTTTATAGACCTGAAGGGAAAGCCCTGCGTAGTTGTCGGAGGGGGCAAAGTAGCTGAAAGGAAAGTTTTGTCCCTCCTCCGTTCAGGCGCTGCCGTCAGGATCGTGAGCCCTGAAATCACCGGCGCCCTACAGAAGCAGAAAGACAAGGGCAGGATAGAGCATATTAAACGGGAATACAGGAAAGGAGACCTGAAAGGCGCGTTTCTGGCCATAGCTGCTACCCCTGATTACCGTGTCAACACAAAAGTTTCCCGTGATGCCCCTTGTCTTGTCAATGTGGTCGACAAACCGGAGCTGGCCAACTTTATTGTCCCTTCCTTTATAAGCAGGGGCCGGCTGGCTATTGCTGTTTCAACCTCAGGCGCGAGCCCGGCTGTGGCAAAAGCCATAAAAAAAGAGCTGGAATCGATGTACGGGGGGTCATTCGGGCCGTTTCTCGACTTTTTAAAAAAGCTGCGCAAGAAGGCATCGCTGGAAATTACGGACGAGCAGATACGCGGGGCCTTTCTCAAGAGCGTTGCCTCAGAGGAGGTCTTGGCCGTCCTCAGGAGCAGGGGGCCTGAAGAGGCCGAAAAAAGCGTTGTCGAATCATTTGAGGCTGCAAGGAGGAGAAGTTCAGGGTCCTGATGAAAACCATGGTAAACATCGGCGTCATAGGCGTAGGGTATCTGGGGCAGCACCATGCCCGTATTTTTTCGGAACTTTCCCGTGAGGACGGGGGCATCAGGCTTGCAGCCGTTATTGATGCGGACCCGGCGCGGGCGGAGGAGATCGCGGGAAAGTACGGCTGCGCGGCATACGGAGATTACCGGCAGGCCCTGGACAAGGTCGATGCCTTCAGTATCGTCACCCCGACAACCATGCATTACGAAGTTGCCCTGGATTGCATCAGGGCAGGCAAGGACATCCTTATCGAAAAGCCCATCACCACTACCATTGGAGAGGCTGACGCGTTGATCCATGCATCGGAGGACGCAGGCGTTATTGTCCAGGTCGGCCACCTTGAGCGGTTCAATCCCGTTGTGTCCGCCCTGTATCCGCTGCTGGACAAGCCTGTATTCATAGAGGCGGAAAGGCTGTCGCCTTTTCTCGGCAGGGGCATTGATGTGGACATTACGATTGACCTTATGATCCATGACATCGATATTGTCCTGTCTGTCCTGCAGGGCAAACCGGTGCGCGATATCAAGGCTGCCGGAGACAGGGTGCTTACCGGGAACATCGACTTTGCAAAGGCGTGGCTAGAGTTCGAGGGAGTCAATGCAATGTTCACGGCGAGCAGGATATCAACCGAGAAGGCCCGGAAGCTGACGGTGTTCCAGGAAAATTCCTATCTTGTGATGGATTATCAGAATATGGAAATAAAAAAGTTCTTCAGAGAGGGCGGCGCCATGCTGCACGAAGTCCTGAGCATAGAGAGGAAAGAGCCGCTCAGGGAAGAGTTGCGGGACTTTGTGGAGTGCATCGGGAGCCGGAGCAGGCCCAGGGTCTGCGCGCTGACGGGCAGAAACGCACTGAAAGTCGCCCTGCAGATAGGGGAACAGATAAAACAAAGGTGGTTATAATTATGAAACCGATGATTGACTTGAAAAAACAGTATCTCGATATCAAGGATGAAGTCCTTCACCTGATAAACGAAACCCTTGAAAGCACGCAGTACGTCCTCGGCAGGCGTGTTTCCGAACTGGAGGAAGGCGTCAGGAACTACTACGGGACCAAAGAGGCCATAGGTGTTGCTTCAGGAACCGATGCGCTCCATCTGTCCCTGCGGGCCCTGGGGATCGGAGCAGGGGACGAGGTAATCACGACGCCCTTCACCTTTTTCGCTACCGTGGAAGCCATACTGTACGTGGGTGCAAAACCGGTGCTGGTCGATATCGAGCCTGAAACCTATAACATTGACACTGCCCGCATTGAAGAAAAGATAACGAAAAACACAAAGGCGCTTCTGCCGGTCCATCTCTTCGGGCATCCCGCGGACATGCAGGCCATTGCGGGCCTCGCGGCGAAGCACAACCTGAAAGTGATCGAGGATTGCGCCCAGTCTTTCGGGGCCTCACTGCACGGCAAAAAGACAGGGAGCCTCGGCGATGCCGGATGCTTCAGCTTCTATCCGAGCAAGAACCTGGGGGCATACGGCGACGGCGGTATGATCGTCCTGAACAATACCCCTGTTGCCGACGAGATACGGAAGCTGAGGAACCACGGCTCCAGGGGCGGATACAAACACGAATGCCTCGGATACAACAGCAGGCTTGATGAAATGCAGGCGGCGGTCCTCATCGTCAAGTTCAGGCGGATCGATGAATACAACAGGAAAAGACGGGAAAAGGCGGCCCTTTACAATCGCCTGCTCTCCGATGTCGTTGCCTGTCCCGTCGAAAGGGACGGGGCTTATCATGTCTATCACCAATACACCATCAGAAGTCCGAAGAGGGACTTTATACAGCAGCAGTTGAAAGAGCAGGGCATCTCGTCCGTAGTGTATTACCCGATCCCTCTCCACCTGCAGGAGGCCTTGAAATACCTGGGCCACAGGGAAGGGAGCTTCCCGGTGGCGGAGCAGGCGGCGCGGGAAGTCCTTTCGCTGCCCATGTACCCTGAACTGGATGAGGCGGACATATATCTTACTGCAGAAGCAATTCATAAATGCTTGAAAGGGTGATGATCATATCAGGGGAAAGCTCCGGCGAGCTGTACGGCGCCCTGCTTGCCCTGACCTTAAAGGAGCGCAACCCCGGGGTGAGCATCATCGGCGTGGGCGGTGAGCGGATGCAGTCCGCCGGGGTGGAGCTTATATCCCGGATATCCAGCGCCTTCGGGCTTTCGGAAGCTGTACGGGCATTTAAAGAGATCAGGAAAACCTACCGGCGGGTGACTGCTGCCCTCGCGTCTTTCAGGCCCCAGGTGCTCGTCCTTATCGACTACCCTGATTTCAATCTCAGGGTTGCACGGGCAGCAAAGAAATCAGGCATAAAGGTCCTCTATTATGTGAGTCCGCAGGTGTGGGCGTGGAGAAAGAACCGGGTCAGGACCATCGGCATGCTGGTAAGCAAGATGGGGGTCATCCTCCCCTTTGAGGAGAAGATATACAGGGACGCTGCTATTCCCTGCGAATTTGTCGGGCACCCCGCTGTTGATGAGATCAGGCAGGTTGCGGCTGATCTGGGCTGCGGACTTTCAG
>JAJZPZ010000042.1 GCA_021847795.1 Nitrospirota bacterium | reverse complement strand
GTCGTTTACTGTTTTGAAATTGTCGCAGTCGATGAATGCGACCGAAAGGGGACGGCGATACCTTTTGCTTCGTTCTATCTCTCTTTCGGCGAGTTCATGAAAAGCCTGCCGGTTGGCAATGCCGGTCAGGAAATCCTTCCTGGCCAGCGCCCGCTCCCGTTCATAGGCATCCCGCAGGGCCGTCACAGCAAAGACAATGACCAGAAAGAACAAGGTGTCGGAGATGAAGTTCCAGCAGAGTATCAGGGGATGGGAATAGCGCAACCCGCTCATGAAATTTGCCAGCACCGTGAAGGCAGCGCTGATGCCGGCCGTCAGTATGCCCTCCTGCCTGCCAGCGTTCCAGGCAGTCAGGGATACCGGGATCAGGTAGAATATGGAAAAATTAAGTTCGTAACCGGTCAGGTAATCGGCAAATCCTACAATCAGGGCCAGAAGAATTCCTAAAAGAAGAGATGACTTTTTCGACTGCCTGGAAAGCCAGTCAAGAGGGGAACACGTTATTGAAGCTATTTTCAATTCCGAGATATCTGCCATAAATATGTGCAGGGGGGGCCCCCTGCCGGTTTCATGGGTACGATTCTATCCAAAGGCCCTACAGTCTGTCAAATATCGCCCGGCTGAGAGGCCGGGGCAGGTCCATCTTTTTCCGCACCCGGCATATTATGTTAAAATGGTAAATCTTTCAACGGAGGCCGACGAAAACAGCATGGCAATAAAAAGTCTTTTGCATCTGTACCGCACACCCGCCCTTTCTTCATATAAAAAGAATGTTCTATTGACTGCTGTCGGAAATACCATAGATCCCGGTATCAGTGATATCGAAACAGAGTTTTGCTTCAATATAGATGTGTCCGCACCGCTCAGCAGCAGGGAACTGGAAGTCCTCAGGTGGCTTTTGGCCGAGACCTTTGAACCGCAGAACTTTTCAGAAGAAAGCTTCTTAGCCGGCAAGGCCGCCGCTCCCCCCGGAACCGAGTCGTGCCGGCCTTCAGCAAAGGGAGGAAACGGGAGCGCAGGGGAATTTTCCGAACTCCTTTTCGAGGTCGGACCCAGGATGAACTTTACCACTGCATGGTCGGCGAACGCGGTTTCGGTATGCCATGCCTGCGGCCTTACCAAGGTCAGGCGCATAGAACGCTCCAGGAGATACAAGCTCGTCATGGGCCCGAAGGCGGAAGACAGAAGCCGGAAAAACGAAGGCAGAGGACAAAAGGGAAACGCCTTACTCGAGATCCTCCATGACCGGATGACTGAATGCCGTTACCCTGATACGCTTACCACCTTTGAGACGGGCATAAAGCCTGAGCCGGTCAGGACGGTTCCCCTTCTGGAGGAGGGCAGGTCCGCCCTTGTGCGCATCAACCATGAAATGGGCCTGGGCCTCGATGACTGGGACATCGATTATTACTACAATCTCTTTGCCGGAGACCTGAAGCGAAACCCCACCAATGTCGAGTGCTTCGACCTGAGCCAGTCGAACAGCGAACATTCGCGCCACTGGTTTTTCAGGGGCAAGCTCGTTATTGACGGAAGGGAGATCCAGGAAAGCCTGATGCAGATCGTGAAAGAGCCGTATGAAAGAAATCCCAACAACAGCGTGATTGCCTTCAAGGACAATTCGAGCGCCATCAGGGGATATGAGATAAAGACGATCATGCCTGCAGAACCCGGGAACACCTCTGTTTTCAAAGAGAAAGAAGTTACCTATCATATTATCTTTACTGCGGAAACGCATAATTTCCCTTCGGGCGTGGCGCCTTTCCCCGGCGCGGAGACCGGTACGGGAGGCAGGCTTAGGGATGTGCATGCAACGGGCAGGGGCAGTCTCTTTATCGCGGGCACGGCAGCCTATTGCGTAGGAAATCTCCAGATCCCCGGCTACCCTCTTCCATGGGAGCACGGCTCATTTACATACCCCGGAAACCTAGCATCTCCGCTGCAGATAGAAATCGAGGCAAGCAACGGCGCATCCGATTACGGCAATAAGTTCGGGGAGCCGCTTATCCAGGGTTTCACCCGGTCTTTCGGGCTGAAACTTCCAGACGGAGAGCGCAGGGAATGGATAAAACCCATCATGTTCACCGGCGGGGTCGGGCAGATGGATGCCGCGCATATAAAAAAGGAAGAGCCTGAAAAAGGAATGAAGGTTGTAAAAGTAGGCGGCCCGGCATACCGTATCGGCATGGGCGGGGGCGCGGCCTCAAGCATGATCCAGGGGGAGAATATCGAGGCCCTTGATTTCAATGCAGTGCAGCGGGGCGACGCCGAGATGGAACAGAAGCTGAACAGGGTCATACGGGCCTGTGTGGAACTCGGACGTGGGAACCCGATTGTCAGCATCCATGACCAGGGCGCCGGGGGAAACTGCAATGTGGTAAAAGAGATTGTCAGCCCTGCCGGCGCAAAAATAGATATCCGGAAGATCATAATCGGCGACGACACCCTTTCCGTCCTGGAGATATGGGGTGCGGAATACCAGGAGCAGGACGCCCTGCTCGTGCATACTGACAGGATCGGCATGTTCCAGTCCCTGTGCGGGAGGGAGAAGGTCCCCTGTGCAGTGATAGGAGAGATAACCGGCGACGGGAACATTATTGTTTACGACGGGTCCGACAACACCGTTGTTGAAGAACTCAGCCTTGAAAAGGTCCTTGGCGATATGCCGCAAAAGACCTTCCGGATGGAGCGCATCCCGGAGCATGTGCAGTCGCTCCACCTGCCCGAAGGCCTGAGAGTTGCGGATGCGCTGGACAGGGTCTTCAGGCTGGTGTCGGTAGGATCAAAGAGGTTTCTTACCAACAAAGCAGACAGGTCCGTTACCGGGCTCATAGCGCGGCAGCAGTGCGCCGGACCGCTCCAGCTCACTGTTTCCGATGTCGCGGTCATTGCCCAGAGCCATTTCCCGGCGCAGACATCCCTGCACACAGGGGCGGCAATATCCATCGGTGAGCAGCCGATCAAAGGACTGATCAATCCCTCTGCAATGGCGCGGCTGAGTGTGGGCGAGGCCCTGACCAATATAGTATGGGCGAAAATAAGTTCGCTGAAAGACGTCAAGTGCTCTGCAAACTGGATGTGGGCTCCGAAACTCCCCGGGGAAGGAGCACGGCTGTTCGACGCAGCGCTTGCCGTGCGCGACATGATGCTGGAACTCGGCATTGCCGTTGACGGAGGCAAGGACAGCCTTTCCATGGCTGCCAGGGTCACCCTTCACTCGGGAGAGATTGAGGTTGTGAAGTCGCCGGGGGCGCTTGTCGTCTCCGCCTATGCAGCCTGTCCTGATGTTACAAAGGTCATCACCCCTGATATCAAGAGGCCCGGCAAAAGCAGGCTGGTCTATATTGATCTCGGGGCCGGGAAGAACAGGCTGGGAGGCTCGTCACTCGCACAGTGCTTCAAGCAGATAGGCGATGAGTCGCCTGACGTGGAAAGTACACAGCTGCTCAAGGATGCCTTTAATGCGGTCCAGAAGCTTATAGATGAAGGTTGCATCCTTGCCGGACACGACAGGAGCGACGGCGGGCTTGTTACCACGCTGCTGGAGATGGCCTTTGCAGGGAACTGCGGCCTGAATGTCCGCTGTGTCGACAATAACGGGGGCAACCCCTTCCCGCTGCTCTTCTCGGAGGAGTTGGGCCTGGTTATCGAGTATTCGGTTGCTGATGAAGAGCGGGTGGCCTCGGTATTGAAGGAACACCGCGTGCCCTTCCATGTGATCGGCACTACCCTGAAAGAGAAGAAGATAAAGATCACCTTCAACAGTGAAGTGGTCCTGGACGAGGACATGCGGGACTTAAGGGCCCTCTGGGAAGAGACCAGCCATCATCTCGAAATGCTGCAGGCAAACCCGGCCTGTGTGCTCCAGGAAAAGGAGCACATCCATGACCGCCCCGGCCCCCTGTACAGGGTGACATTTACCCCTGGGCAGACCCCCGGGCCGGTGATGAGGAAAAAGGCGAAACCTGCTGTTGCAGTGATCCGCGAGGAGGGGAGCAACGGGGACAGGGAAATGGCCGCAGCCTTTTATTCCGCCGGATTTGAGACATGGGACGTTACGATGACCGACCTGCTGAGCGGCAGGGTGGATCTCCCGGCATTCAGGGGAGTGGCTTTTGTCGGCGGTTTCAGCTACGCCGATGTCCTTGATTCCGCCAAGGGGTGGGCAGGGACAATAAAATTCAATGCAAAACTGTACGAGCAATTCCGGGCATTTTACAACAGGCCCGACACCTTCAGTCTCGGCGTGTGCAACGGCTGCCAGCTTTCGGCTCTGCTCGGCTGGGTCCCCTGGCAGGGCATTGATGGTGAGGTCCAGCCGAGATTTATCCATAACGAATCGGGAAGGTTCGAATCGCGTTTCTCCACAGTCAAAATCCTTGAAAGCCCTTCACTCATGCTGAAGGGCATGGAAGGCTCTGTCCTGGGCATCTGGGTGGCGCATGGAGAAGGCAAGGCGCACTTCCCCGATAAAAAGATACTGGACAAGGTGCTGGAGCAGGGGCTGGCCCCGGTCAGGTATGCGGATGATGAAGGTGAAGTGACTGAAAGATATCCTTTTAACCCGAACGGATCTCCTTCGGGCATTGCGGCTCTCTGCACGCCTGACGGCAGGCATCTCTCGATCATGCCTCATCCTGAGAGGGTATTTATGAAATGGCAGTGGGCCTGGATGCCTGACGACATGAAGAAAGACCTCAAGGCATCTCCGTGGCTGAAAATGTTTCAGAATGCCAGGGAATGGTGCGGGGGAAAATAGCCGCAGCAGGCAATCCGGTTGTGCTTATGGAGTTTTTGCCGCAGTTATGATAAAGTCTTTCGTCTGGGGCTGCCCGGCAGGGCAGGTTGCTCAACTTTCGAGGAGAGGATGAAGGAGGAAGGGAATGATTAGGAGGACCCATGTGAAGTCGTTCTATAACGGCCTGCTCATCACCTGCTATGAATGCGAAGGGATCAAATACGTATCAAACCAGCATGGTGACTGGGATGTGTATGAGGGCGAGTATGAAAGAGGCAGCAGGTCGAGAACGGTCCCTAAGGACTCAGCGGAGATAAAGAAGATCATTGATGAGTGTACGCGACGTGAAAGAGAAGGGAAGTAAGAGGTCTGAACAGGATTCCCTGAAAGAGAAGCATGCTTCCATCTGCATCAACAAGAATTGCAAGTTGAGAAAAGCGGGATGTAAAGGGTTTGAAGCCTGCCCCGGCTACCAGGGGCGGTGACTGTCACCTTGAGGAGTCTGCCGATCATGCGCCGTAAATTTAAATGCTTTTTTTGTGCTCTTTTTTTGTTCCTCTGCTCTGCCGCCTGTTTCGGCATGCAGCCCCCGGCCTCGCCTGAGCAGGAAAAGCCGCTTGCGCTGTCCAATGCCCGGCTCTGTGCGGATGTGGCTTCCGGTGATATCGTGCGAATCAAAGAGTCGGCCGGCAACAGCACTGATCCGGACGCGGCAGACTGCCTGAACGGTATGACCCCCCTTATGGCTGCGGTTACGTACGGGCGTATCGAAACAGTAAAACTCCTGCTGGACAAAGGCGCTGACCCGGATGCCGCAGGCAGCAACGGGACCACCCCTCTTATGGCGGCTGTGCGGAAAGGCCTTGTCGATATAGTAAAACTGCTTCTGAAAAGAGGAGCTGACATAAATGCAGTGGATGATTATGGAAGAGATGCCCTTGTCATGGCGCTGGACATCCCGGCGATGGCGGACCCACTCATATTCGAGACAATCAAGCCGGAAATGCATGTATCGGAGGTCATCAAGCGGAACAGGCAAACCAGGGATCATCTGGCTGTAGCCGCGTTCCTCCTGGAGGAAAATGCCGCCGTGAACAACCATGACGTGAACGGCAATACAGCACTCATGGCCGCTGTAAGAAACGGACATATTGATTTTGCAAAGCTGCTGCTCAGGAAAGGTGCGGAAGTCAATGCCGCAGACAGCAACGGCACAACGGCGCTCATGCCGGCATCCGGCGGAGGGTACACGGAGCTGATGGAGCTGCTGCTGGACCGGGGGGCGCTGGTGAATGCCGCCGGCAGCAGCGGAACGGCGCTTTCTGCTGCGGTAAACGGAAGCCGTGCCGAGGCAGCGAAGCTGCTGATAAAGAGGGGCGCGGAAGTGAATATATCGGACGACGACGGCATGACAGCCCTTGCTATCGCTTCGGCCAAAGGCATGGCTGACACGGTAAAGCTTATGGTGAACAAAGGCGCAGAGGTGAACAGTGCGGACGTTGACGGCATGACTGCTCTCATGGCTGCCATACGGAGCGGGCAGGCAGATATTGCAAAACTGTTGCTGAACAAGGGAGCGGATGTGAATACCGCGGACGGCAATGATACGACAGTGCTCATGACTGCAATAGACACGGGAATGCAGGACACCGCAAAATTGCTGATCAAGAAAGGCGCAGCCGTGCAAGCCGCCAATGATATAGGAAAGACAGCCCTTATGTTTGCGGCTGACAGGGACAGCGCTGATATCGCAAAGCTGCTGATAAAAAAGGGTGCGGACGTGAATGCCGAAAGCGGTGGCGGCGAGACTGCGCTCGGCATTGCCGTGAAGAAGAAGCATACCGATACAGCCAAAGTGCTTTCCGCTGCAGGGGCCCGGCAGTAAAAAACGGATCAGGCGGTGTGTCCCTGTCTCTTAGCCGGGTTTTGTATGGTGTCGCCTTATTTCATGCCCCCTTGTTTTTACCTTTCTTCTTTGCCGGCCTGTAAATGAGGTAAACAATGCCGAGGAGGACGATGCCGGGGAGCAAAAGAAAGGCGATGGGCAACAGGGGAAAGAACAGCATGAAAAAGACGCCCAGGACTATGAAAAACACTGCAATGAGTATAAAAGCAGACGGTATTACGACAACCAGCAGGCCGCCAAGGAGAACCAGCGCCGAATATGCCGCCATGTATCCGGCTATCCCGGTCACTTGCCTGCCGTTTACCGTAATCGTTGTTCCCGCCAGATAATTGATTGCTGTCGCAAGCATGAGTACCACTAATGCAACTGCCGTTATTTTTTTAATGTTCATATTCAGTCCCTCTGCTTTTATAGTACCATCTCTCCCCCGCTGTTTGTAATGCCGGGGGCCCCTGGACATGTTGTTCCGGCTGCGCCCAAACGGTGTGCGTTCGTTAAAGACAGTATCAACCTGCCGGTTGTGAGCTACTATGAAATCGGCACCCAGTTCACCGCCAATCATGCCCATGGTTCCCTGATGGGAGTATACGGCATGCTCGCCATGGGGTTCTTCATGTTTGTGGCCCGCTATTTCATTCCACATGACAAGGCCGGCGACCGGGCAATGGGCCTGTCTTTCTGGAGCCTGAATATCGGCCTTGCCTGGATGGTGTTCCTGAACCTTTTCCCGATCGGCTACCTGCAGCTCGGCGACAGCCTGAACAACTCCTATTGGCACGCCAGGAGGCTGGAGTTTTTCCGGCAGCCCGTGGTGCGGTTCTTCG
Organism: Nitrospirota bacterium; assembly: GCA_021847795.1. Classification (GTDB taxonomy): domain Bacteria; phylum Nitrospirota; class Thermodesulfovibrionia; order Thermodesulfovibrionales; family Dissulfurispiraceae; genus JAMCVZ01. The sequence goes on along the minus strand of JAJZPZ010000042.1, from coordinate 15,924 downwards.
AGTGGATGCGCCTGCCCGGGGACATGCTTTTCATCATAGGCGGGATCCTCCCGGTGGTATACCTGGCAATACGCATGTTTTTGAACAGGAACCGCTATATAGAACTGCCGGCAGGCACTGCAGTTGATGAGTTCACCGAACCGCGCGGGTAGGTGTATGTCAGCTGTGCAGGATAACCGGGAGGAATCGGCCGTTTGTCGGCCCGGTTCCTCCCGGTTGCGTCTATCTGAGCTTCAGCAGTTCCGATGCCCTTTCAGCGAGCTTTGAACGGGCGCTCTTCGAAAGGTGCAGATAACAGAATTCAGGCTCATTGATGAACCTGCTGATGAGAAAGGCGAGCCCGTTGCTCTCGGCGTCGAGATAAGGACTGTCGATCTGCGTCAGGTCTCCGGTGAAGATGATCTTCGTCCCCTCTCCCGCCCTTGTCACTATGGTCAGGGTATCTATGGGACGCAGGTTCTGCGCCTCATCGATGATCATATAGCGTCTGGGCAGGCTTCTTCCCCTGATGTATGTCAGCGGTTCGATATGGACCACCCCGGAGTCTATGAGGTACTTCACATTGTTGTATTTTACCCTCTTGCTGTCCTTTTCCTCTCTCGGCGTGTAGACCAGCACTTCGAGATTATCGAATATGGGCTGCATCCAGGGGTTCAGTTTCTCCTCGATGTCCCCGGGGAGAAAGCCCAGGTCTTTGCCCATGGGTATTACAGGCCGTGCCACAATGACCTGCTCGACTTTCTTCTTCTCATGCATATGGAGGCCTGCTGCAAGGGCGAGAAGCGTCTTTCCTGCGCCGGCTGTTCCGGTGAGCGCGACGATGGAGATCTCGTCGGATATGAGCGCATCGGTGGCGCATTCCTGCTCTATGTTTTTGAAGGAGAGGCCGTAGATCTTCTCGCGCCTACCCACGCTTATACGGCTGTCCTTGCCGTATAGCCTGGATATCTTGTCGCCTTCGATCTGGTATCTGACCGACTCTATCCCGTTCTGGTAATCGCCGCTGTAGTGGACTTTCCCGTAGTCCTGGAACATCGTGGTCTTATCGCTTTTGTAGTCCTGGGCCTGCACTTTCTGGGCTTCGGCCTTTATCCTGACCGAGGTGTCTTTGGAAACGATGATCACCTGGACATCAGGGTCGGACTCCTGCTTGATCTTCAGGGCTGTTTCAATGATCCTGTCGTCGGCGGAGAGCTTGTTTGACGGGGCATCCTTCAGCCGCACATCCACCCTGATAGTGCCGCCTTCCTGCAGGGCCACGCCCTTCTGAATGTCCCCCTGCTCGCAGAAGCTGTCGATTGTCCTGAGTGTTTCCCTGGCGGTATAGTTCTCTTTTTTCAGTTTGTCGAGTTCTTCAATTACCGCTATGGGAATTACAAGATGGTTGTCCTCGAACTCCCGGAAGGCATGGGGGTCATGGATAAAAACGCTTGTGTCGAACACATAAACTTTCTGTTTTGATGGTGACATATTCTGCGCTCTGTCAGCTGGACGCGTATTATCCCTTCATCGTGCTGTCCGGATACCCCATGATGCCGGGGTCCGGGGCGTGTCTCAAATACCGCCGGCCAGCGACTTTCCTCCCTTTTTTGATGAATGTAAACCAGTGCCTTCTATATTACCAATTGTTAAAAATAATTTCTTATTTTGTTCCCGGTGGAAGAGAGGTCAACGCTGCAGCGTCAAATGCCGGTCACTCTCACGATTTCATCAAAGGTGGTTGTGCCCTGTAAAAGGATTTCCCGGGCGCAGTCCCTCAGGGTAGTGTAGCCTTCGCTCCTTGCGATGTTTTTTATCATGTCAGGAGGGGCTTTTTCGGCAATAGCGGATTTTATTTTCTCCGAGATCTCCATGACTTCGAAAATGCCTGTCCTTCCGAGATAGCCTGTTCCCCTGCACTGCGCACAGCCTGCGCCCCTGGAAACCGGGGTGTTTTTGTATGTGTTGTAATCCAGTCCGAGCAGCCTGCACTCATCTTCAGTGATCGTGCAGTGTTCAGCGCAGTGGGGGCACACTTTTCTGACAAGCCGCTGTGCGATGACCCCGATGAGCGTTGAATTCATCAGGAAAGGCGGGATCCCGAGGTCAATGAGCCGCGTAATGCTGTGGGGCGCGTTGTTTGTATGGAGCGTCGAGAGCACGAGGTGCCCGGTGAGTGCGGCCTGGATCGCGTTCTCTGCGGTCCCGAGGTCGCGTATTTCCCCGACCATGATGATATCAGGGTCCTGTCTCAGGATGGTCCTGAGGGCGCCGGCAAAGGTTATGTTTATATTCGGCTGGACAGGGGTCTGGTTGAATTCTTCGTAGATCATCTCGATAGGCTCTTCTATGGTTGTGATATTTACATCCGGGGTTGAGAGGCTTTTGAGGGCCGAGTAAAGGGTTGTTGTCTTGCCGCTGCCGGTGGGCCCGGTTACCAGGATGAGTCCGCAGGGCGCTTCAACGAAAGATCTGAACAGCTTCAATTCCCTGTCAAGGAACCCGAGGTGATCGATCTCCTGGATGAGAACGGAAGGATCGAATATCCTGATGACCACCTTTTCTCCAAAGGCCACAAGCAGGGTCGATACCCTGAGTTCTATCTCTTTGCCGTCTTTTTCAGTTTTGATCCGGCCGTCCTGGGACCTGCGTTTTTCAGCGATATCCATACGCGCCAGTGTTTTTATGCGTGAGACAAAGGCCGGGTGGACTGATTTCGGGATCTTATGGATGGTATGGAGTATCCCGTCTATTCTGAAACGAATGATAGTGTGGTCCCTCTTGGGTTCGATATGGACATCCGAGGCCCTCTGCGCGCAGGCATAATGCAGGAGGTATTCAACGGCATTGATGACATGCTGGTCCGTGGAACTCAGCTCTGAAATCGGTTTGAGCTTGATGTATTGCTCAAGGTTGCCGAGGTCCGTGTGCGAGGAAATTTCCTCATGTGCGGCCGCCACGGAAGATTTGAAACCGTAGAACTCCGTAATTATCTTCTGGATGTCGGATTTCGTCGAGATGACGGTCTTTACCTCGTAGCCTTTTGAATGCTTGATGCCCTCGATCCCTTCGGGCCTGAAAGGGTTTGACGTCGCAATGGTCAGGGTGTTGCCTTCAAGCTTTATCGGCACCAGCTGGTGTTTCAGCGCATAGAGTTTCGGTATGATTTCCGTGGTTACGGCAGTGTCGAGTTTCAGGGGATCGATTCTCAGGAAGGGATACTCGTAATATTTTGCGATATATTCCATGATCACTTCTTCCGTGAGATACCTGTCATCGCTCCAGGGAATTTTCAGGCGAAGCGAAGCAATGATATCGATAAGGGAGATATCGGAAGGCGCTTCCTTGCCCCGTTTGACAGACGATGCCCTTGTTTTGCGGAGCCTGGTGTGGTATACCTCCTCTTTTGAGAGGATACTGTCTATCTGCCCTTGTGACAGGAGACCCGCAGAAAACAGGATCTGGAAAACGGCCTTCTTCTCCTTTTCGTCCATATACAGGTAAATAATACCCATGAAAGGTCTCTGCGATGTGTAAAGCTTGCCGACTCACACACGTCGGGATCCCTTACGAAACAGCAGGGTGAAATAAAAATGCAGGCAATATGGCAAGCAAAGTCAAAGGCTTTCACGTTGGCAGGCTCATTGCTTAAGTAATGGCATAGCTGCTGAAACGGAGGATGCAATCAAAAAGGGAAAGATGTCTTTTCAGATCGCCCTGGTCCTTGCAACGCTCTTTGCGCTGTGCCTCCCTATGCCTGCCTGCGGAGAAGGCCCGGCGGGGTGCACAGCCGGGAAGGGCGGGCATCTTGCCGAAGAGAATATTGCTTATGCAGGGCAGCAGAAAAGAAAGGTCTTCCGAAAAGGCCTGGGCAGGCCGAGCATCCGCAAGGACCTCCTGTCACCCGGCAGCCCCGGCAGTCTGCCTCCTCCCCGGGTGGTGAGGCGCGGCAGCCGGGACCGATGGCCCGGCACTGATCGGTTTCTCATCACAGTCCTGCTTTTCTACAGTTGTAAGCAATGCCGCTGACCACCTGCATGCGGGTATCCACGCTGTTATCTCGGCGCCGGCCTGTGCGCAACGGGCCGGGTTGACTGCCGAAGTCCCTGGTGGTATATTGAACAATACTCAGCGCCTGTCAACAGGTAGGATTTCCGCAGCAATTTCAGCCTCAACGACGAGATTGCTTCACTGCGTTTGCTATGGCAGTGCCGGGTATTTAATTGCCGAGGTAATAGTTCAAAGAAGCATAGGGCAGGAGGAATACTCATGTAAAGGGATAGCCTTTCCATTCTGCTATCCCTTGCTGTTTTTTCCGGCACTGCGGCAAAGGCTTTATTATGGATAGAGGATATGGTATGGTTTTAAGGTGTGCTATTCCCGTTGTATAGAGGATAAGGCCCGGGGATCAGTGAAAGCTGTGGCGCTATTCCTGATGAGGAGCAACCATGTATTACATCGGACTCGATGCCGGATCGGTAACTGTCAAGATTGTCGTCATTGATGAGAAGGGCAGGGCGCAGGAGCGGCACTATGCAAGGCATTACGGCCATCCCGTCAAGCTCGCTTCAGACCTGCTGCACGGGGTCAGGGACCGCTATCCTGAGAGCGGGCTCTCCCTGACCGGCTGCGCCGCCAAGGTGCTTGCCTCTGTACTGGGAATAAAACCCGTGAACGAAGTCGTCTCACAGTCCTATTCGATAAAAAAACTCTACCCCCGGATAAAGACCATTATTGAACTCGGGGGAGAGGACTCAAAACTGATACTCCTGGAAGACGGGAGGATCAGGGATTTTTCGATGAACTCCGTCTGCGCTGCAGGAACAGGCTCTTTTCTCGAGCAGCAGGCCGAGCGCCTGAGGCTCAGCATAGAAGAGTTCGGGGAAATGGCGGTCAGGTCCGGGCGGCCGTCCAAAATAGCGGGCAGGTGCAGCGTCTTTGCGAAGTCGGACATGATACACCTCCAGCAGATTGCAACTCCAGTGGAAGATATTGTTGCGGGCCTCTGCTTTGCTGTTGCAAGGAACTTCAAGGGCACGATTGCAAAAGGCAGGGAAATTAAAACACCGGTTGCGTTCCAGGGAGGCGTTGCAGCCAACAAGGGTATGATCAAGGCCTTCAAAGATACCTTTGAACTCGGCGAACTCTTTATCCCCGAGGATTTCGCGCTCATGGGCGCCTGGGGGGCGGCACTCAAAGATAAGGATGAGGGCTGCTTCAATACTTTTGACCTGAAGGAACTCGACTCTTTTCTCTCCGGCATACGGCACGATGAGCAGGGCCACGAGCCGCTGATCTCCGAAACAGACGACTTTTTTGAAAGACACTCTAAAGACAGTGAAGAGTTAAAAGTGATGAGTGAAGAGTTGAAAGACAAGGACGCATCACTCATTACGCATGACGCATCACGGCCGTCAAGGGCTTATCTCGGCATCGATATCGGCTCCATCAGCACGAACCTTGCCGTGATCGATGAAGAGGGGCGCCTGCTTGCAAAACGTTATCTCATGACTGCGGGAAGGCCTATCGATGCGGTGAGGCAGGGACTCGCAGAAATCTGTTCCGAGGTGGGAAGCCGGGTCGTGATACTGGGTGTCGGAACTACGGGCTCGGGCAGGTACATGATAGCCGATTACGTGGGTGCGGACATTGTGAAGAACGAGATTACTGCCCAGGCAACTGCCGCGATCTTTATAGACCCTGCTGTGGATACGATCTTTGAGATAGGCGGGCAGGACTCTAAATATATATCCATTAATGACGGTATAATCGTTGATTTTGAAATGAACAAGGCCTGTGCCGCCGGCACCGGCTCTTTTATTGAGGAGCAGGCTGAAAAGCTCGATATCTCCGTGAAAAACGAATTCGCTGAAAATTCCTTTCGTTCGAAAAATCCCTGCAGGCTGGGTGAGCGCTGTACAGTCTTTATGGAGAATTCGCTCATGGCAAATCTCCAGAGGGGCGCCGGGAAGGACAACCTCCTTGCAGGACTCGCATACTCAATCGTACAGAATTACATAAACAGGGTTGTGGCGGGCAAGCCGGTGGGCAGGAATATTTTCTTCCAGGGGGGGGTTGCCTTTAACAAAGCGGTAGTTGCCGCATTCGAAAAATATCTAGGCAGAAAGGTGACTGTCCCGCCCAATCATGATGTTACCGGGGCCATTGGAATGGCCCTCCTTGCCATGAAACACATGAAGGGCCGTGATGCGTTATGCGTGATGGGTAATGAGATAAAGGACAAAAACACTCTGTCTTTAAACTCTTCACGCGTCACGCATCACGCATCACGGTCTTTATCACGGTTTAAAGGGTTTGAGCTCTCGAAGCGGCAGTACGAGATAAGTTCCTTTGAATGCAGGGGATGCCCCAATGTCTGCGAGATCAACAGGGTGAAAGTCCAGGGAGAGGAGGGGAACCTTTTTTACGGGGGGAGGTGCGAGAAATACGATGTCCGGCGCGCCCAAAAATCATCCCTGCCCGACCCCTTCTCTTTCAGGGAGGAAATGCTCTGGAAAAGCCATCTTAAAAACAGTGATGAGTCATCAGTGATCAGTGATGAGTTGAAGGACAAAGACTCTTCTCTTTCTCCTGGCTCATCACCCATTACGCATCACGCATCACGGTCTTTACTTCCTAAGATCGGGGTGCCTTATATATTCTTTTTTCATGAATACCTGCCTTTCTGGTCCACGCTTTTGCGGGAACTCGGCTTTGAAGTCATTGTCTCTCCCAAGACAAACCGGCAGATCATAAGTCTTGGAGTGGAAAACATCCTTTCAGAGGCATGTTTCCCGGTGAAGGTTGCCCATGGGCACATCAAGTACCTTGAGGATTCCGGAGTGGACGCCCTGTTCATTCCGAGCTTCGTGAATGTGAGCAGGAACAGCGCTGATTATCCGAAAGGGCTTGCATGTCCGCACACCCAGACGATTCCCTATGTCGCAAGGGCGGCGATGCGGGGAATAAGGACCATTACGCCTGTTGTGGACATGAGCAGGGGCAGGGAGCACCTGAAAAATGAATTGGCCGCTGCCCTCAGATACTACGGCACAAATAAGAGAGACATCGGCAGGGCCCTGGACATTGCACAGTCTGCCCAGGATGCGTTCAGGAGGGCAATGGATAAAAGGGGAAGAGAAATACTCGGCGTTCAGGGGGGCCCCGCTCCTGTTGTCGTCATTGTGGGCAGGGCCTATAATGCCTTTGATCCGAGCATGAACCTCGAGATACCGAAGAAGCTCTCCACCATCAGCACCCTGTCTATCCCTATGGATATGCTTCCCCTGGATGAGGTGCAGATCCGCAATTTCTGGCCCGGTATGTACTGGAGGTCGGGACAGAAAATACTGAAAGCGGCCCGGATCATCAGAAACACTCCGAATCTCTACGCGATCTACATCGGCAGCTTCTCCTGCGGACCCGATTCCTTTATCCTGAAATACTTCAAGGAGGAGATGGCGGGAAAGCCCTTTCTGCACATCGAGATAGATGAGCACAGCGCCGATGCAGGGGCGATAACGAGGTGCGAGGCCTTCCTCGACAGCATAGAGCAACAAATCAAAAACCGGAACACTGAAGACAGTGACAGGTTACAAGTAACAAGTAACAAGTTAAAGACTAAAGACATAGACTCGTCACCGTCCTCAGATCCTTTACTTGTTACTCGTCACTCGTCACTCGTTACTGATAAGGGTGCCCGTCACTCTTTACTTAAAAAACGCACGGTTTATATACCGAACATGGGCGCTCATGCCACTGCCCTGAAAGCGGCTTTCGAGTGCTGCGGCATCCCTTCCCAGGTGCTGCCCGAGTCCGATAAGGAATCTGTCGACATCGGCAGGCGGTACGTGTCGGGCAAGGAATGCTACCCCTACCTGGTGACTGCCGGAGATATGCTGAAGAAGGTCCTTGCCCCCGGCTTTGTCCCTGAAGAGGCTGCTTTTTTCATGCCCTCCGGAACCGGGCCCTGCAGGTTCGGCCAGTACAATATATCGCAGAAGCTTCTCCTCGAAGAGTTCGGGATGGAGAAGGTCCCGATATTCGCCCCCAACCAGGATGTCGAATTTTACCGGGACCTGGGTATTGCAGGCAGCAGCTTCTCCGTAGTGGCCTGGCGGGGAATTGTTGCCTACGACCTGCTGATAAAGTGCCTGCACGAGACGCGGCCCTACGAAAAGTCCGAAGGTAGCGCTGAGGAGGCTTACCGGGTATACTTTAAGAAAATAGAGCGCGGACTCCACGGGAGCAACGGGGACCTGGACGGTGTATTGAGAAACATGCGAAAAGATTTTATGTCCATTCCCCGCAGGCCCGGGCGCAGGCCCCTGATCGGCGTTATCGGTGAAATATTTGTCAGGACCCACAGGTTCTCCAATGAAGACCTGGTGAAGAAAATAGAGTCTTTCGGGGGCGAGGCGTGGCTGGCGCCCATAGAGGAATGGGTCTCGTATGTAAACGCCATGTCGCTGCGCAAGGCCTTGATTAAAAAGCGCAGGTCTGATATGATGAATATCTTCTTAAAGAGTTTTATGCAGCAAAGAATAGAGCACAGGTCTCGCAAGTATTTCAAAGGTTTTCTGAAGACCCTGAAAGAGCCGAAAACAAAGGACATATTGAGAAAGGCCTCCCCCTATGTCCATGAATCCTTCGAGGGAGAGACTGTCCTGAGCATCGGCAAGGCCGTAGACCTGATAGAGCAGGGGGCCTCGGGCATTGTCAATGCAATGCCTTTCGGGTGTATGCCCGGCACAATTGTCACCGCGCTGCTGAAGGCGATAAACAGAGATTATGGCATCCCCTGCATAAGCATCCCCTATGACGGGTCAGAATCTCCGGCCACCACACTCCAGCTCGAGGCTTTTATGGAGACGGTTACGTCGGGCGGCGGACATTAATACGTGGCAGGATTCAGGTAAAATGGTTATAATAGATACTTCCACTGCATGTGGAGCAGGTGTTTTTGATTCCGGGATAAGGAGGTGATGGTGTGGGAAACGTCGTAAAATGGAGAAAAAAGAAAATGCGCAAGCATAAACACAGGAAACTCCGCAAAAGAACCAGGGCTCAGAGAAGATAAAAGGAGCTGAGGATGAAAGATATCATTATCTTGCAGGAAAGATTGGACCTTGTGGAGCAGGAACTGAAGACCCTCGCCGAGAAGACCGTAAGCCTGACGGAAAGGCTGGAAGAATCTCTCAGGGAGGCTGATGATCTGAAGCTGGAGATAAAGGGGTTGAAGATCTTTCTGGGGAGGATGAATCCTGATTTCAAGCTGCAATTTCCGGAGATTCTGAAAAAACTTGACGACTAGGGAAATCTTGAGATCATGGCCCCGATAAAGGGCATTTTCCGGATATAGTCTTTAAGCCGTGTTTTCTTCACGACTCCGCCTTTACCCTTGTGTCCGCTTGCGTGGATAAGGTAGATTTCATCATTATTCGGGACCTTTTCTCTCTTGATTATCCCTATGTGCCCGACAACTTCTCCCCTTTTTTTCCTTGCCGAGTCTTTGATGAGGAAGAGGATATCCCCGCTTTCGAGTTTTCCTGTTCCCCTCAGCAGCTCCGCTGAAGGGAGGAAGTCGATAAAGCGTTTATTCCGCAGGTCCCGCATCTTTGCTGTCCTGCCGACCTCCCGGGTTATGTCCCGGCCCCATTTGCCGCTGCCTATCATGTCCTCTCCATATTCAAAGCGGTTGCCATAGTTGACCACCTTGCCGTTTTCGAGGATGCCCTTTTCACGGAAGCGCTTATCGAGCGCCACATGCACAGCCCCTTCAGGGGTGCTGCTCAAGGCAAGCTCCACGGTCCTGAAGGCCAGATACATGCAATCAACCCGGTCGTCACACACTATGGCTTTCCGGGCAACATATTCCCCTATCGGGTTGGTATCGTAGGGAGTTCCGACGAACCTCTCTGCAATCAGGGCGATCTTTTCCCCCGTTGTCTTATCTTTCAACGAGGACTGGAGACTGAAAGACTCTTCATCGGTGAGGGCATGGACGGCGCCTGTAAGGGAGAGGGAAAAGAGAACAAGCACGGGGAAAACCGCTGATAAAAACTTTTTTTGCACCCTCTATTTTACATTTTTCATTCTGCCATTTGCTATAATAGAGGATGTCGGACGCGATAACTCCTTTTTCTACAACAGGAATAGGCAGCCTGCCGCATACAAGCGCGGAGGATGCCTGCGAGGTTGTGCTCAGGACCTTTGACATCCCTTTCTGGCCCCAATTGCCCAGGATGTCCTTTAAAGAATCCATGATCGTGCAGTATTCCGAGGGCATGCCTTTTCTCAGGATGAACGAGGAGAAACAAACCCTGTGGGTCGAGAGGAATGCCGGCGATGACCTCGACAGGTTTTACGAGGCCTATACCGATACCACCAAAATAGCCGTATCCAAGGACTATGCCGAAGGGTTCCACACCTTTATGGGAAAAATAAAAGGCAGGCGCTTCCCTGTTTTAAAGGGGCATATTACAGGACCCATCACCTTTACCCTCGGGCTCAAGGACAGCAGCGGGCGGTATATCTACTTTGATGAGGAACTGCGCGAGATTGCCGCCATGCTCCTGAAGGCAAAGGTGCGCTGGCAGATAAATGCGCTGAAACAGCATGCGGATAAAGTCATCATCTTTATCGATGAGCCGATCCTTTCAGCATTGGGCAGCTCATCCTATCTCGGCGTCGACACCGTGGAGGTCCTGAGATTGCTGAAGGAAGTGGCCTCCGTTGTCGAGGAGTCAGGGGGCATATCAGGGATACATTGCTGCGGAAGGGCTGACTGGCCTATTGTCATCCGGAGCGGTGTGAGGGTCCTTAATTTCGACGCCTTCGAATATTTCGATACCCTCGCCATCTACCACGAAGAGATAAAGGACTTTCTCCAGGGGGGCGGCTATCTTGCCTGGGGTATTGTCCCGACATCGGACGTTATCGGTTCCGTTGATGCTGAGAAGCTTGTTGCGCGCATGAGGAGCAATCTCGAAACATTGCATAAACACATGCCCTCCGAACTGATCAATTCCCGGTCCCTGATTACCCCTTCATGCGGGACGGGATCAAGGAGCATAGAGGAAGCGACCAAAATATTCCAGCTGGTCATGAGGCTGAAAGAGGCGCTGGCATAGTCAGGAGCGGCAGCCACAGCAGCGGCACGTGGATCCATGGAACTGAAAAAAGGCATTTTTATATCATTTGAGGGAATAGAAGGCACCGGCAAAACCACGCAGGCGAAGCTCTTGTCCTCGCGGCTTGCAGGGGAGGGCCATGATACAGTCCTGACCCATGAGCCCGGCGGGACCGTTATCGGGGGCAGGATCAGGGAGATATTGCTCCTTCCCGAACATAAGGAAATGTCATATGTAACGGAACTCCTTTTGTATAACGCGGCAAGGGCCCAACATCTGACGGAGAGGATACTCCCGGCGATTGCTGAGGGGAAGATCGTGATTACCGACCGGTTCACGGATTCGACGCTTGCATACCAGGGCTATGCGCGGGGAATAGACATGGCCCTTATCAGCTCTCTAGACAGGATGGCTACAGGCGGCGTCAGGCCCGGCCTTACCATACTCTTTGACCTTGATGTCGAAGAGGGGCTGAAGAGGAACAGGGGGATCAACAAGGTCGACAGGCTTGAACTCGAAGATGTTGCGTTTCACAAAAGAGTGAGGGCCGGGTACCTGAAGATCGCAGAAGGGGAGCCGGAAAGGGTAAAGATTGTTGATGCGTCCCTGCCGCCTGAAGAGGTCGGCAGGAGGGTATGGGAAATCGTAAAGGCAGTGATGAGTGAAGAGTGACGGGTAATGAGTTTAAGGAAAAAGAAGAGTTTTTGCCGTTCAACTCTTTACTCATTACTGATCACTCATTACTGCTGTTGTAATTTGTTTTAACTATTATGGCGCTTAGAAATATTATAGGACAGGAAAGGGCATTGAAGATCTTCTTCGGCACCCTGAAGAGGGACCGGGTACCGTCAGCCATGCTCTTGTCCGGTGACATGGGCGTGGGTAAGCGGCTTGCAGCGCTGAACTATGCAAAGGCCGTCAACTGCCTTGACCCCGTGGATTCCGACTGCTGCGACACCTGCGCCTCCTGCAGGAAGATCGATGCCGAGATGCACCCCGACATTACGGTCCTGATCCCCGACGGGGACGGGATCAAAATCGATATGATACGAAAGATCGAGGAAGTCCTCTTCCTGAAGGCTTTTGAGGGGAGGAGAAAAGTCGTTATTATCGATGACGCGGAGGCGATGAATATCAATGCTGCAAATGCTTTTCTGAAAACCCTCGAGGAACCGCCGTCGGACAGCCTTATCCTGCTGATATCTTCCAACCCTGACAGCCTCCCCGACACCATACGGTCAAGGTGCACCAATATACGGTTTTACCCCCTTCCGCTGGAAGGAATGCGGAAAGTGATTTCCCCGGAAATCAGGGAGGAGGATATGGACTTTGTCCTCAGGCTTTCCATGGGGAGACCCGGCCTTGCGCTCGCAGGCGACTTCATGGGAGAGCGGGAATGGTTCATGAAGCTCCTTGCAAACATGAGGCAGGGAGAATCGAAAGACATATGGGCAGACAAAAATGCAATGAAGGCATGGCTTGACCTGGCCTTTGTCCTGTTGAGGGACATGGCTGTTTTCAAGATCACCGGGGACGAATCGGATTTACTGTACGGCAGGGGAGAGCATAAGATGTATGGGAATGCGAACCTCCGGCCGCTGTTCGACGCATATCAGGGGCTGTTGAAAATACGGGGGCTCCTTGATTTTAATCTTAATAAATCAATATCATGGAATTATGTGTCTGCAATGATGCAAAGCCTGAGGACAAGTGAGAAGTAAGGGAAAATTAAAGTTCGTTTATCTCCTTTGCTTCCTGCTTCTTATTTGTCTTAACTTGTCTATTATGGAGGGATATAGATGCCGGATGTAGTAGGAGTGAGATTTAAATCCTGCGGGAAAATATATGATTTTGAGATAAACGGGATGGACCTTAAAGAAGGGGCTTCAGTTGTTGTCGAGTCGGATTTCGGGCTCAGCATCGGCACGGTGGTGAGGGGGGCGCGCCCTGTCGAATCCGCAGAGAGGGAATTTAAAAAAGTCCTCAGGGCCACCACGGAAGATGATTTCAGGACAAGGAATGACAACCGGAAACTTGAGAAAGATGCACGGGCATTCTGCCTTGAGCGGATAATGGCCCGCGGCCTTCCCATGAAACTTGTCGGCGCAGAAGCCACCCTTGACAGGAAACGCATTATCTTTTATTTCACTGCCGACGGCAGGATAGATTTCAGGGAACTGGTGAAAGACCTTGCGGCCAGATTCAAGACCAGGATAGAAATGAGGCAGATAGGAGTAAGGGACGAGGCCAAGCTTGTGGGGGGGCTCGGCATTTGCGGCAGGGAGTTGTGCTGCAATACCTTTCTTTCCTCTTTTGATCCGGTATCGATAAAAATGGCAAAAAAACAGGAACTGGTCCTTAATGTCGGCAAACTCTCCGGTTTGTGCAGCAGGCTTATGTGCTGCCTCCGGTACGAGTACGACGGGGACCTTGCCGGCATTGCGGCTGATGACGAGATACCTATCGGGGCGGAAGACGCTCCCATAGCGATCATAGAGGAAAAGATTTCAAAGATACTCTCAAAGAACGAGAGGCCCAGGAACAATTCCAGGCAGGACACGCGCTCCAGGAAGGAGCCCGGACGTGACCCCCGCCCCAGGAGCGGAGAGGGGCAGGAACCCCGTACCCGGCAGGAAGGGACCCCGAACAACTGCAGCGAAGCAGGCGCCGGTGTCCCACCGGAAAAAGCCGATGCCGGGAAACCGGGAGGTGAGGGACAGCAGGAAAAAAAGCCGGGCAGCCGCAGGCACAGAAGGAGACGCTTCAGAAAATGATCCAGGAAAAGAAATTTTACGTCACCACGCCTATTTATTATGTGAACGATATCCCCCACATCGGGCACGCGTACACTACGATTGCCGCAGACATCCTTGCCCGGTACAACAGGCTGCAGGGCAAAGACGTGTTTTTCCTGACAGGGACCGACGAGCACGGGCAGAAGGTGGAGAAGGCTGCAAAAGAAAAGGGAAAGACCCCCCAGGAGCATGCCGATGCCATGGTGGAGAATTTCCGGGAGCTCTGGGGCAAGCTGAACATATCCAATGATGCCTTTATCCGCACAACCGACACCCCGCATATCAAGACTGTCCAGGGCCTCATGCAGTTCCTGTGGGACAAGGGGGAAATAGAAAAGAGGAGCTATTCCGGATGGTACTGCACTCCTGATGAGCGGTTCTGGACCGGGAAGGACCTGGTCGAAGGAAAGTGCCCTGACTGCGGGCGGCCCGTTGATCAGATCCATGAAGAAAACTATTTTTTCCTGATGTCGAAATACCAGGACAGGCTGGTCCGGCATATTGAAGACAACCCGGATTTCCTGCTGCCCGAGACCCGCAGAAACGAGGTGCTCGGATTTTTAAGGAACAACACGCTCGGGGACCTCTGCATTTCGAGACCGAAGAGCAGGCTGGCCTGGGGGGTCCCGCTCCCCTTCGACGAAAATTTCGTCACTTATGTGTGGTTTGACGCCCTGGTTAATTACTTTTCGGCAACCCGCTATCTTGCCCCTGAAGCAGGTAATGCCAAGCTCGGGGATTTCTGGTGGCCGGCGGACCACCACCTTGTGGGAAAGGACATTCTCACGACCCATGCGGTTTACTGGTCGACAATGCTCATGGCGCTGAACCTTCCCCTGCCCGGCAATATCTTTGCACACGGCTGGTGGACGGTGGACGGTAAAAAGATGTCTAAATCCGTCGGCAACGTGGTTGACCCCAATGCAATGGCCGACCAATACGGCGTTGATGCGTTCCGCTATTTTCTTTTCAGGGAAGTGCCGTTCGGGCTTGACGGGGATTTCTCAGAAGATGCTTTGGTAAGGCGTATAAACACCGACCTTGCCAATGACCTCGGCAACCTTTTGAGCAGGTTCCTTTCCATGGATGAAAAGTATTTTGACGGGACCATCGAAGCGCTGGTTTCCCTGTCGCCGGGCCTTAGGGAGTTTGCAGCGCAGTGCGGCAGTGCGAACGCGGCTGCGCATGACAGGCACAACTGGTCTCATCTGCGGTTCAATTCCATACTCGATTCGGTGTGGGAAATCGTAAGAGAGGCGAATAACTACATAGCCAGGACAGAGCCGTGGAAGCTTGCAAAGAAGGACGAAGGAGAACTGAAGAGGGTCATGTTCGGCCTCTGGAATGCGCTGAGGCTTACCGCGCTCTCATTATATCCCTTCATGCCCGCAACTTCCGAAAACA
This sequence comes from Nitrospirota bacterium, assembly GCA_021847795.1. Lineage (GTDB taxonomy): Bacteria > Nitrospirota > Thermodesulfovibrionia > Thermodesulfovibrionales > Dissulfurispiraceae > JAMCVZ01. The sequence continues at coordinate 614 of JAJZPZ010000042.1, read as the reverse complement.
TATGGAGGCAGATCGGGCTCAGGGCGCTCGTTGAAGAGGTGCAGCAGAACCGTTCAGGGGCAGGGGCCAGGATATTCGAGTGGAACTGGATTCCTGCCTATGCTATAAAGACCGCCAAGGGCGCGCAGCTCTTCCCCAGAATCGAAAAGGCTGAAAAGGACGAGGGGAAGGCAGAAAAGAAGGAACAGAAAAAGGAGATGGCGAAAATGACCGAACCCGGCACCAGGGAATTGATCGGAATAGAGGATTTTGCAAAGGTCGAATTAAAAGTCGGCAAAGTGATCAGCGCCGAGCGCGTGGAGAAGTCCGCAAAGCTGATAAAGCTGAAAGTGGACACCGGCGAGGAGCGGCAGATCGTTGCCGGTATAGGAAAATCCTATGACCCGGAATACCTGGTCGGGAAAAAGATCATTGTGGTCGCCAACCTGAAGCCCGCAAAACTCATGGGCATCGAGTCCCAGGGAATGCTGCTTGCCGCTACGGGAGAGGACGGGGTCTGCTCCATTCTTGCCCTTGACAGGGACGTTGACCAGGGGGCGAGGATCAAGTAACCAGGAAGTGCAGGAGCGCCGGCCTTTCCCGGCATTTCACATCCATCACTACAGGGTCGGAGA
>JAJZPZ010000041.1 GCA_021847795.1 Nitrospirota bacterium | reverse complement strand
CCACCTGTATGATCGATCTGCGTCCCCCGGAACTCCAGTATGCCCCCCGGTGTGGATGTCGCGCCCGGAGTTCCGCCGCTGTTTTTGATAGTGATGGTATTGGCGGGTGTAAGATTATTTTGGTCATTATGGTAATTGGCGCCAGTATAGACCATGAAATCAGCCGCCGTATAAGATGTCGACGTTGTCTCATCGGCATTCGTAACAGTCGTGGTCGCACCCGCGGTCGTCACGCGGGCGGCCTTGATCGTAAGATCGGCGTTCCCGGTTGTCAGGCTTCCTTTTCCAATCAGGGTCACGTCGCTGTTGCTGTTCAGCGCAATCGAATTAAAATTGGCGAATATGACAGCGCCGCTATTGCCGGCTGAGATAGCGGCATTGCCGACGTTGATATTGTCGGCCTTTGCGGTAAAAGTGCCAGTGCCGGCGCCGCTGGAGGGCGTGGCGGTCGAAGCATTTCCGGAATTCATGAAATTGACGGCCGGGGCCGAGAGGGAAATATTATTATTGCCCTGATTGACAATCCTGGCGGCGTCAAGGGTAATACTGCCCTTGGCCCAAAGGTCGAATGAGTCCCTGAACTGGACATCGGTAGAGACATAGGAAGATTGTTTCGTGTTGGGATCGATATTGATATAACCGGACTTGAGCGTGATGTCCCCGAACCTCGTGAACATGTTCCATAACAGCGATGTCAGATACAATCCCTTATCTTCTTTCGTCTTTCCACCCTCGGGGCCGAAGAATATAGCGTTGCTTTTCAGCGTAATAGCGCTGTGGTCCACCAGGAGATCGCCTTCAATGCCTTCCACGTCATTCACATCCAGGTTGATGGAGTGGGAGGCATGCAAGACAGCGCCGGACTTGACATAGAGGCTGCCCGGCGTGGCCAGGTTTATCACGCCTTCACCGCTGTCTCTGTCTTTTCCTGTTATGGAAAGGAGCTGCGAGGAACTCTCGATCGTGATCCCGCCATCAGCATTGGCTGCCAGGGAGATGATGGCCGCTTGCAGGACCGCTCCGCTTTTAATCGTAACGGTATCCGTACCCGTCGCATCCCCCAGGGCCACTTCCCGGAAGCCCTTGCCGGAAACACTGTCGGCAGACACGGTCAATTTGTTTTTATAATTATCGGGATGCGGCAAATCATCAAGCTTGTATCCGAAACCGAAGTCCGCGGGCAGTTGAGATGATGCGGCTGACTGGACGATAACGTTCTTCCCGCTGAGGGTGATTTTACCGCCCAGGTAGGTGGAGTCCAGGGCGCCGCCTTTCAAGACGCCTTCTATGATCGTCGTACTCCCCTTAAGCGTTATATCCCCGGCATTGCCGGACGTCAGGGTCTGCTTGTCGTAATACCCCTCGGTCAGGACATCGGCTGCCGTCCTGACGCTGTAAACCGCAGGCCGGGTCCCGCGTATCGGCGTACCGCCCACCGCCGCATATCCGGTGATGAGAGGATACCCGTTGCCCGACAGGGTAGTCGTGCCGGGAATGGTGCTCGTGGATTGCGCCTCTATGACATAGGCCCCGGACTGGAAGGCATACTGGGCATACCGGGGGTTTTTGGAAACATCCAGAAGGGTATACGGGCCCGCTTTGAGACCGCCTCCTCCCGTCAAATATATTGCATCGCCCGGCAGTTGGAAGGTTGGATCGCTGATGACAATATAACGCCCTTTCATCGTCAGGGGGTCGTTGGAACCTTCGGCGCCGGCCCGGAACAGGTAGGAAAAAAGTATTCCGCCGCCGGAAGTGTCGATCTTTGCCCCGCTCCCGACGATGGTCTCATCGGCAATGAGGGTGACACCCTTTGCAGGGAGATTGTCCCTGTCCACAGGTGTAAATTTTTTGTCATCTGCCTTATCAGCAGTAGACCAGTTATTGTTATCCTTATCGAGGGTTCCGTAGCCGACCTTGACATTATCCCCCGAGGTCTTCAGGACACTGCCTTCAGCGAGATAGATGCGGCTTCCAGGAGCAGGGGAAAGCCGCTTACTCGTGTCATTTGGATCCGGCATGGCGGTTGTAAGGGTGATTGTCCCCATGGGCGCCGCCAGGACGCCCCTATGTTCGATGCCCGCACCGGCCTCGACAGTCAGGTTCCCGCCTGCCGAATAGATGGGTCCGCCCACGGGGTTACCCGCCGGGAGTATAGTGACTGTGCCGTCGGCATGGAGGATATAGTCGGAAGGAACAGGACCGTTTGTTGAAAAGATGTTCCCACAGTCAAAATTACCGGGATAAATCCGGTCCGCCTTCATGGTCAGGTTGCCGTTAGCTGCTACTGCGATCTCGCCGGGCGGCGCAATCATATCGCCGCTTGAAGCAGTATAATTCCTTTGGAACAGGCGGATGTCGCGCTCCGCCTCCAGGCGTACATACTGGAAGCCGCTGAACCGGATGACCCCGTTGGCGTCGACCCACTGACCGGAAAGGGTGATCTGTCCGTTTCCCGGCGTTGCAGGTCCTGACGCGACGTAGTCGTAACTGTTGACCAGGCTGATCCAGGGCGACCTCAAGGTCACGTGCCCGGTCCTGGTGTCCGCCCACCTGATTTCAGGCGCATCCAGTGTCAGTTGCCGCCCTACGTCCACATCCATGGATTCGCTGAATTGGAGGAGGCCCTTGCTCTTCAGGGTCAGATTGTCAAACCCGGAGGCCATATAACGCGTGATGTCGCCGGCCTTGACAGCCATTGCGCCCTTCTCTTTCAGCAGGCTTACGGCCAGGGTCCCCCCTTGTATCCCCGCTGTTTTCGCCTGCGCTTTCACATCGCCCGCCCAGGTCAGATTGCCGAAATAGGCCAGGGAGAGCGCCCCGGGGTTCCCCGCCTCCTGGAAAGTGACCATAGACCCGTCCGAAGACCGCATCCTGTTGGTGACCGCCTTTGATCCGGAGATATTGATGAGCGATCCCTGCTCCAGGGTCAGATCACCGTTAGCAGCAGACAGGATGACGTTGCCGCCGCTGACGGGCTGATAGTTCATGGCAAAACCCTTAGGGGTCGTTGCAGGATCGGGCCGGTTGTAGCCGGGGGCCAGGATGCTGGCGTCTTTTTTTAAGGCGAAAGTCCCTGCGGCGCTGATAGAGATCGCCCCTGCCTTTGACTCCAGGGTCCCTGCCACCTCGACAGTCGTGGCCGATAACGCGATCGTCCCCCCCGGCGCTGTTTTGATCTTAGACCCGGAGGAAACAGTAAGTTTTTCGCCCTTGCCGGTAGCAATCAGATTTTGTGAAAAGTGAGAATTTGAATTGGTCCCGTCAAACTCTTTGCCGGCGGTAGCGGTAAAGGACGAAGCGCCGGTCATGTAGGCCATGGAATCGGAATCATCGAGGCGGAAGAGGTCCGGCTGTCCGGGTACAGCGCTGCCGCCGTTGGTCGCTGTCTGCGCCGGCAGGGCAACCCCATGAAGCCGCCCAACAGACGGCTTATTCAGCCTTACCATGGAAGTTGAGATAACGGTGTCCGGCGCCACAACGATATCATTGTGACTTTCCAGGGCAACGCGCGTAAAGCCCGTGTCGTCGAGACGGTTCCCAGCCAGGACGAGCTTGCCTTTCCGTGGGTCATCCTGCATCAGGACACCGGATTCGGTGTTAAAGCCGGACCAGTCAGCAGGAGCAGAGGCCACACTGACATTCGTTGCCCTAAGGGTGATCAAACCTCCCGGTATCTTCCCGTTCGGGTCGGCCAGGGCGTGTCCCCGGAGATCGCCGCCGAGCATGATGGTCGAGCCCTGAACCAACAGCGAACCCGCAGTCTCTCCGGTGACTTTTCCCTTCGTGTCGATTTGGTATCCGCCGCTCACGTCCACGACAGCCCCGGTCTGGATGAAGACACCCTGCCCCTTGTCCGTTTTATCCTCAATGGAGATATTCCCCCCCTTGATCTGGCCCGAGCTGATGGATGCGCCGGCGATCTTCCCGACCAGGGAGTTGTCAACCCTTTCCCCTGCCGCATTCAGACGGCTTCCCGGCGCCAGTAAGATTCTCTGCTGCTCAGACCCGATATTCCGTTGCCCGGGTACAGGATCCTCAACAGTGTTCAGGGTAATCGTTCCTGATGGCACACTGATCTCCCCCCGGTGCTCGATCCGTTGTCCGGTAGTGGCAGTAAAAGATCCTCCAGGCTGGAGCAGGATGCGGGCGTCCGCTGCTGTTGAAATTGTATTATTGGCTGTAAGGGTCAGAATATAAAGGTCGGCGGCGTTCAACATCTTTGCGGAGAGAGCAGTCGGTGAATTTTGCGCCAGGGAATCCGACGATGTGAAGCCGGCACGCAGCGGCGATGTGTCTGATAAAATGGAGAGCGAATAATCCACGTTTTCCGACGGGCTGCTGTCGGCAAGAGTGATACTCACGTTTCCCTTCCGGGGAATTTCGAGCCCCTGTGCCAGGGAGAGCAAATAAGGTGAACCGGTGCTCGTATCATACGGCGTCATGATATTCTGATAAATACCCCGCTCCACGGACCCGTTGAACTGGCCATCCAGGACCATTGTCGCAGCGCTCAGCTTAAGGGCGCCGGCATCCCCCCCCTTGTCAAAGCTGTTCACCCAGGTTTTCAACGGCGCCGCGCCGCCGTAGTAGATGCCCGACCATGACTCCGTTCGTCCGAACCGCTCATGCGTCTTCTTAAACTGTCCCAAGATCTTGTCGATCCTGATGTTCGCGGGGACATTGTTGACACTGTAGATCTTTGTGCCCGACAGCAACATCGTCGTATCCACAAAACCGCTCGCGTAACGGACGCGCCCACCGGCAAAACCGAGGGATGCCCCTTCCCTGAAGATAAAATCTCCGTTGCCCACGCGTATATCGATTCCCCCGCCGCTGATGCTCCTCTCCAGGGCCGTATGTTCCAGGGCCAGGATGGCTTGGGATATATCCCCGATGGAAGACCCCGTGGCTGCGCCCGCTGATATTGTCTTGCCCTGCAACAGGCCGCCCTTCTGCAGGTATGCGTCCCTGAGTTCTACGCTGTTCAACTGGACATTGACGAAAGCCGCCGAGGCCGGCATGTCCGCCCAGGCGCCGCTCACGTCAATTTGACTTCCCGTATCCAGGTAGACCCTCTGGGAGGCGTTCATGGTGACTTTGCCGGAAGGGGCGTAGATTTTCCCGTGATGTTCGATAAGAGCAGGAGGCGTACTGGTTTGTATGCTGCCGGATACGACCGTCTGCAGGCCATCCATCGCGATATCGCTTTTAAGAACAGTAAAAGAATCATTTGCGGTTTCCGGATCCGGGGAAACATCAATCTGGATCTTGCTGTTCTGCCCGGCGCCGATCGCGTCAGTGGCCCGGAGCTCGACCTGACCGTTCTTTTTTACAGCCGTAACAGAACGTATAATGCCGTCATGGTTCACAATGCGGCCGTATATCCCGATCATTCCGCTTTCCGCGTTCAATTCTCCGCCTTCCAGATTCACGGACTTGCCGAAGGTGGAATCAGTGCCGGATGGAGGGGTCTTGAAATCATCCTGATTAACGATGACGTAATAGCCCGACCTCGACGTATCGGTCGAGCCTGGCGGCACCAACTGCACGTCAGTCCCGGCAGCAAGGCCGATTTGCCCCAAGGGGGCTGTAATTATACCGCCATTCTCGACGCGGGGCGCCAGAAGAAATACGGACCCCAGTTGGGCGGCGGTGATCTCACCGAAATTCGAGACCGTTGCATCGTAATTGAGCTCTGCACCCGGATTTTGGTAATTCTCCAGCTTGAAGTTCAGCGCATTGTTGATGAAATCGTTATCCTTGATGTTCAATGCCGAGGCCGCGAGACTGTTGACATTCACCTTTGAGCCGGGACCGAAGAGGATACCGTTCTGGTTGATGAGATAGACCTTTCCGTCTGCTGTGAGCCTCCCGAAAATCCGGCTGGGATCGCGGTCCCAAATCCGGTTCAAAACTGACCAGTTTGAATTTTTTTGCTGGTCGAATTGGACTGTGGCATCAGCGCCGATATCGAAGGTCGTCCAATTGATGATGGCCTGCGGTTGATTCTGCTGTATCATGGCCTGGTTCGTGGAGAAGCTAACTGTCGCCCCTTGCACGACGTTTTTCAACTCAGGCAACTGCCCTGGCAACGGCAGCGTGACAACCGGACCGTAAAAGCCGGGGATAGTTACAGCCGGGCCTCCTTTATTAGGCAAAGAAGTCGCGGGTTTCGGGATGGTGACAGGTCCGTTAAAGCCGGGGATATTGACAGGTCCGGCCAGGGCGTAATGAGGGAACAGGACCAAAACGCAACAGAGCAGCCGGAGTGCGGTATGAAAAACGCCGGTCTTCATCAATCCCTCCTTAAAGACTTAGTCACAGAGTGCACACAGCTATGCTCCAACCCGCCCACTGCCCGGCCTTATTTCGAAAAAAGCCCGAATCAAGATCAGGAAATACTATCCTCTCGATTCGGGCTTTCTGGTGCCTTAACAGATAGTTCTGCCGGTCAGCAAAGGACCACGAAACAACGTTCTCTTATGTTAGCATTGGCTTTGTTAAAGTATTATTACAATGCTGTTAATTTTTATAACGTCACACAAAAGATGATTATAAGGAAAAGCTGTTTTCCCGGAATTCCCCTCCTGGGAAGAGGCCGGGGCAGGTAAAATCGTCACCATTAAAAAACAGCCTTCACTTTAAAATAAACCCTCTGGCTATTCCCCGATGTCTTGTCCTTCGCCTTCAGGGCAACAGCCCAGTCCACCTCGTATTCCAGGTGCTTCGTTATTGATCCACGAGTTCCGGCCCCCGCTCCTTCGAGCTTGATACTGCGGGCCTGACCGGGGAGCGGGCTTCTTATAGCAAGCTCGGCTATATCATAAAAGAGAAAGGGGCTCATTTGGACCTGTTTCCCGATCCTGGACTTTTCGAGGGGGTCAGGGAAAGAGACCTCCAGCGTGCCATGCACGGCATTATCTCCCGCAGCCTCGCTTTCCATATATCCCCTCACGCTCTCCATGCCGCCCGCGGAATACTGTTCGTTGTCTATGAGCGGTTGATCAGCCACCTGCCCGTCTGCCTTCACGAAAAGATTCATCCCCAAGGGCAGTTTCTGGGTGCGCTGGACACCCGCAGTGGCGTAAAGGTAGCCTGCCGTAGCCTTGAAGCGCTTAAGTTCGAACTGGCTCTCATGCGAACCCACCCCGCGCAAGGACAGGTTCAGTCCCCCGCTGAACTGGGTCATCCCCCCAGCGTCAGGCAGTGAAGCGCTGTATGAAAGAGAGATCGGCAGATACCCAATAGGCGTGTGCGTAGTCTCTCCGCTTTCCGTTGAAAAACCGACTGCCTGGTTGAAATGCTTGTAATCAAGGCCAAGGGTAATGTTATGCGAATAGAGCTGGTACGGCGGCAGCGGCATCACATAGCGCATCCCGAATATCTCCCCTTTGCCAACCACCTTGAATCCCTCACCGAACGCCGTATTACTGTCCGACCAGATGCCGTAAAGGGCCAACTGGTGGTCCTCCTGCCATGGCGCTGGAAGTACGTAGGAAGCTCCCACTACCTGCACCTCTTTCGGCTTCAGGGGCGCTGTCTGGTACTGGAAAGACAGGGAATGCTCTTTTTGCCATAGATTGTCGTAGCGGATCATACCGTTCAAACGCAATGCACTCGTATCATGACTGGCCCTGTTGTTGACTTCCAGGTATCCGTGCAGAGGAAGATGGTCCTCAACCTTCAACTCTATATCTATAGTCCCTGGTTCCTCCCCCGGCGCCATTGCGGGGGTAACCTTGAAATCTTGACTCCTGTTCAGGCGGCCGATCTCCTCCTGCACCTTTGGCATATAGAGTATCTCGCCCGGGGTGAAAGACGGCAGGCCATCCATTATCTTTTCCATCGTGAAATACCGGGTTCCCGTAATCTTAACCCGGCCTACCCTGCTCTCGATGACCTCCAGCCTGACAACGCCGTCTTGCAGAGTTTGTTCTGGGATATTGACCATAACGACCGGATAACCAGCATCGTGATAAAGTTTTTCGAGGGCGTCCCGCGCCTTCTCCACATCAGACGCCGTTTTCCCAGGACCGGTGAAAGTCGCAACCGTATCCAGCAGCTTATCTGCAGGGAAAATGCTGTTTCCTGTAATTTCATAGCTTATGATCTCAAAGCCCGCTTCCCCGCCGTCCGCCACAGCGTATATTTCGGATATCGGAGCATGGAGAGTCAGTATCGTTACCAGCAGGCATAAGAGGTACCGGAAAGAATTGCTCACTTGCCGTTACTCTTTTGTGCCGCTCTTCGCAGGTTTTGCTTCTGAAACTTTTTCGACCGCCACATCGCAGATAAGCGTTTCACCGCCAAAGGGGTTACGGTAGTCGATAGTGATGAACTGTTCATCCACATCGGTAATGCGGCCCACAAGGGGACCTGTGCGGACAAGTGCCCCTTCCCGGGCGCCTATGACGATTTCATAGTTCTTCTCCGTCTCCCGGATGCGTCCGGGACCGAACGGGGTCGGCACAACACTACCCGGCTGTGCAGAGAACCGGATGACGACCTCCTCCTGCGTTACGGCTTCCACCTTTCCCTGTACCGCGGGGTCAATGATGAAGGGTTGCCCGACCTCAGGGGGCTTGCCGGTGCGGGCCTGGTAATCACCTATAGGCATCCGCATCTCCTTGGGTCGTACGCGTATCCGCGCCACGCGGATGAGATAATCGTCCTTTCCCCTCTCGGGGAGTTCCTCTGCTGCCAGGTTCACCGTGCGGGTCTCTCCTGCTTTCATGCCCACGATCACCCCTGTCAATCGATTGATAATTTCCTCCTCGAAAGCCGCCTCTTTGCTTCCCGGCGTTTTCGGCAAGGAAGCAGTTGCTGTAACGGCCAGGGGAACGTCTTTATCTCTTAACCGAAATACTGCCGACTTCGGCAAGTCCTCCTGCTGCCCCACCGCCTTATCCGTTGCAGCCACAACCTCTCCGGATTGGAGCCGGCAAAGGAAACGGATATCCGCGACATCACCGGGCCGCACAACCCTGGCCTTCCCCGGGTCTGCAGCGTCACCGGGCGCCAGCCCTATCTTTCCGGGCGATGCGCAACCTGCAAAGGCCAGCATGGATACAAGCATGGCCGGAACAACTTTCCGCATCCGGTCCGATATCGATAGTTTATTGATTGTCATGATCGTCCTTTCCCGCCTGCTGCACCATGGCTCGCATCTGGTTACCCAAGCTTCCGTGGGCCGCTGCATACCGGAATTGATACCGGGCCGATGTCCGGCAGGCGCTGGGGTCAACTTCTGCTGCCATGCCTGCTCCGACGAAGGCAGCCAGTGTCAGGGCGTTCGCGATTGTCCATGTCACAAGCCTCCCGGCACCGCAGATATCCGCCGCTCCGTTTTTCTTCTTGCCTTTTTTCTCCCCTGCAAGGATGGTTGCGGCATCCTCCAATTCCTCAGCCTTTTCGATCCTCCCCAAGCTCCCCTGGCTGAAATTAATTTTGATATAACCGCTGAATTCCTCTTCCATAAGCATACTGATTGCTTCGGCTAGCCTTCTCATCCTATCCATAGTTGACCTCACGACTTGTAAATTTTTTACACGCGTTCGGCTATGTTACCATGTGCTTTGTTAAAGCTTTATTACAGTATTGTTAATTTTTTGAGAAGAGGCGCCGTCAAAATTGTGCAAATAAATTATCCGGAAAATAAATCATTTTACTCTTGACAAAATCTCCGTCAAATGCTACCGTTACTCCAGAAGTTGATTTATCAGTCGTTTTCGAAAAGGCAAACCATGGGCAACCATGGGACGCAAAACCACGGGTCCTGCCTTACAGGACAGCCGGGTCGCCGAAAAAACGAGCCCTCCGAAGCCGGGCCGTTTTAACGGTAGGAAAAACAGCTTACGGAGGCGCAGATGTTCAATCCACGCCAGCTCCTTTTCCTCATTCTCCTCATCATCAGTATTATCGGTCCCGGCATCACCGAAACAAACGCAGCGGGGTTAACGCAGGCAGAACAGCTGTCATTATCCCGGTCATCCCAGGATACGCAGACCCTGCCCGAGATTTTCTCTGAAAACGAATTGCTTGTCACGTTAAAGGCGGGTGCGCCTCAATCCGCCGTCAGTTCGGGGTTGAATGCGTACGGGGCGACCATTGAGCAGGTGCTCGATGAAAATGTAGTGAAGATAAAAGTGGCCCCCGGCATGCTGGAACCCATTAAAAACGCCCTCTCCAAAAACCCTGACATCTCCCGTGTCGATTACAACCATACGATGAAGGCCAACTTCGTTCCTACCGATATCCTTTATTCATGGCAGTGGCATTTACCCGACATCCAGGCCCCGGCCGCATGGGATATTACCAGGGGAGACCCGCAGATTATCATAGCGGTGCTTGATTCAGGAGTAGACAGCACCCATCCGAACTTAGGCGGCGGCAAAGTGATAAACGGGTATAATTTCGTCAACAATACCCCGGACGCCACCACTGACTTATTTGGCCACGGAACCATGATAGCGGGAATAGCCGCGGCTCCGGCTGGGGTTGGCGGAGTTGTCGGAGTCTGTCCGGATTGCTCGATAATGAGCGTTGTTGTAGCAGACAAAAAAGGGCTCAGTAATGATTTTGACCTGGCCAGGGGCATTCGGTATGCGGCAGACCACGGCGCTAAAATCATAAACATCAGTTATGGCGGCGGCGCAAACATCCCGGTACTGCACGATGCCGTCAACTATGCCTGGAGCAAGGGAGCCGTCATTGTAGCTTCTGCCGGCAACGCATCGAGCAGTTCTCTGTCATACCCCGCGGCATACGTCAATGTCATAGCTGTATCGGCTATCGATCAGGACAACAAGCCTGCGAATTTCACCGATTATGGGACGTGGATAGACGTGTCCGCCCCCGGCGTCGGGATAATAACTACCGGGCTGCACGGCAAATATGCCTCGGGCAGCGGCACATCCTTTTCAGCGGCAATTATCGCGGGATTGGCAGGGTTGATCTACTCGGCTAATCCAAATCTCACCAACACCCAGGTAGTGAACATGATTACGAACTATGCCGATAACATGGGCACTGCCGGCTTTGACGACTACTACGGCTTCGGGAAAGTGAACCTTCAGAAAGCATTGACAGAAGCAGTAGAAGCAGGAAAGCTGAATTCTATAACAAAGGGAGTCTCTTACAAGAGACTGAATAAAAAAGTGCTCTAGCAAACTCATCACAGGGAGCGCTGTCTCATAGCAGACAGCAAAAGAAAGTTGCCATTGCGAGGAGAGGAACAGCGGAGCGCTTTATTCGACAGTCACGCTCTTTGCGAGGTTCCTCGGCTGGTCCACATCGCACCCCTTGAGAGCAGCAATGTGATAGGCAAGGAGCTGCAACGGTATCACTGTGACAAAAGGAGTGAGCGCGGGATGCACGTCCGGAACCTCGATGATAGCGTCCGCCTTATGCGCAAGGGAAGCGGGTTTATTGGTGATCGCAATGATTCTGCCGCCGCGCGCCTTCACCTCTTCGATATTGGAGAGTATCTTTTCGAAGAGGTCGTCTGCAGGCGCGACGACAACAACCGGGGTTTGCCCGTCTATCAGGGCGATCGGCCCGTGCTTCATCTCACCGGCAGGGCAGCCCTCGGCAGGGATGTAGGAAATCTCCTTGAGCTTTAATGCGCCTTCAAGCGCAATAGGGTAGTTGATGCCCCTTCCGAGATAGAGGAACCCTTTTGCACCGGTAAGCGTTTCCGCAACGGGCCTGATTGAATCAGAGGTCTTCAGGGTGGTTTCGATATGCCCTGCTAAAGATAAAAGCTGTGCGGTGCAACTGCGGGCGTCCTCAAGAGACAACGCGCCTCTCTGCACACCGAATGCAAGGGCGAGGACGTAGAGCAAGGTCATTTGCGAGGTAAAGGCCTTTGTGGATGCAACCCCGATCTCGGGCCCCGCCTTCGTATACAGCACATAATCCGCCTCACGCGATGCCGTGCTGCCCGGAACATTGCAGATGGTAAGCACTGCTGCGCCCCTGCGTTTGGCTTCCCTCTGGGCAGCAAGGGTATCGGCAGTCTCCCCGGACTGCGTAATAGAGATGAACAGCGTTCCCTCTTCGAGAAGGGGATCCCGGTAGCGATATTCCGATGCAATAGCCACATCTACAGGCAGGCGGGCGAAGCGTTCGATAATATAGCTGCCCACAAGCCCTGCATGGTAGGAAGTTCCGCAGGCGACAATCTGGAGACGCCGCACCTTCTGCAGCATTCCGGCAGGGAGTCCGAGGTCGTTCGGCAGCTGTTGTGAAAGATCGGTGCAGCCCTGCAGCGTCTCCGCAACTGTCCGCTGCTGTTCGTGGATCTCCTTCAGCATGAAATGCTCGTAGCCTTCCTTTTCAGTCATCGAGGGGGTCCAATCGACCTCGATGATTTTCTCCACGACCATAACCGCAGCATCTCCGTTGGTATACTCAAGCGTAAGCCCACGGGGTGTCATAGTGCAAATCTGCCCGTCTTCCATGAGAATGAATTTGCGCGTATAGGGAAGTATGGCGGTCATGTCCGAGGCAAAGAAATACTCGTTCTCGCCGAAGCCCAAAGCCAAAGGACTTCCTTTTTTCAAGGCAAAAAGCGTATCCGGCTGCGCTTCGCACATGATACCGACGGCATAGCTGCCCTTGAGATGTGCTGCTGCTGCCTTGATCGCATCCGTAGGAGGGAGCCCCTTCTTCAGGTATTTGACGATCAGTTGCGGTATGACTTCCGTATCGGTTTCCGAAAGAAACCGGTGTCCTTCTGAAAGCAGTTCCTGTTTGAGCTCCTGATAGTTTTCGATAATGCCGTTGTGCACGACGGCAACACCGTCCGCCACGTGCGGATGGGCGTTCCTCGCAGAAGGCATGCCGTGCGTGGCCCACCGGGTATGCCCGAGTCCGGTCCGCGCTTCAGGAAAGGGAACCGGGAGAAGCTGTTCGAGGTCCCCTATCTTCCCTTTGGCCTTGCAGACCCCTATGCCTTTGCCGTTCCGGTAGGCAATACCGGCAGAATCATATCCCCTGTATTCAAGTCTCCTGAGTCCTTCGATAAGGATCGGCAGAGAGACCTTTTCCCCAACATAACCGACAATGCCGCACATAATAAATACCTCCCGATATTTCCGAATAAAACCGCTGACTTGCTCAAATAGTCAAATTACCCACGCCGCCGCCCGAACATCCTGCTCCATGCAAAAATCCCTGCCAGCCCTGAACCGAGAAGCCCCAACGTGCCGGGTATGGGCACAGGGGCGGCGACATCTCCGTCATGCACGGCAAGCGCCAGATAACCGGCGGTCTGCTTGTTCTCGTTCTGGTAGCCGTTGCTGTAATAGAAGTACCACGCGCTGCCGGTATTTGCGGTGTCGGCGGCATACGCCGTGCCGGACCAGTAGCCTGAGGCGACTAAATTATGAAAGGGACCGGTGTTTTTCAAGCCCCAACTACTTGGAACCTTACCGGAAGTATCATACCCTCCATTATTTCCCAGTTCGGCGTAGTACAGGTGTCCCATCCCGCTGCTTGTGATGTTATAGCCGGCAGTAGTTGTGCCGTCATAACCATAAACAGACAGGCCGTCAACTGTTGTCGGCAGTCTCCAGCCGCTGATATTGTTACCGTTTACATTCACTGCCAGCTTGTTTGTCGCCCAGTCCTTCTGATTCTGCCATGTATTATATGTGTTCGTATAGTCATACCATGTGACATTAAGATCAGAATCATAAATAAGATGGTTTTGGTTGCCGAAGGAATCCGTGAAAGAGCCCCGGTCAAACAAAGCAGCATGCGACTGCGCCGTATAGCCCCACACCATCATCATCGCAATGAGCGCAACGATCATCCTATTCATCTGTTGTCACCTCCGTTCTTTATCCCGTCAGTGTAGTGATTCATTGCTGTTTCCTTTTATTAAGCTCTGCCTCGATCATCTGCTGGAAGCCCTCGAAGGAGCGATTTTTGATGGATTTGCCGTTCACGAACAGTGTGGGTGTTCCTTGCACCTCCGCCTGGTTGCCTTCGATAAGGTCCCGGCTGATCAGGTTTTGAAAGGCAGGGTCGTTTAAATCCTTGTTGAATTTTTCCATATCGAGGCCAAGTTCTTTGGCAATGTCCTGTATCTTTGCGTCGCTCAAAGACTGGCCCGCTTCAAACAACTTATGATGATACTCCCGGAACTTTCCCTGCCTGTCTGCGGCAAGTGCTGCACTGGAAGCCTTTCTTGCGAATTGATGCATGGGTAAGGGGTAGTTCTTGAATACCATCCTGACCTCTTTCGGGTATTTTTCGAGCAACTGCTCGAGGGCCGGCTCAAGCCGGGCGCAGTAGGGTCATTGGTAGTCGCTGAAGACCGTGATCGTGACCGGCGCGTTCTCCGGTCCTATGAAGGGCAGGCCGTCCAGGGAAAACTTATAAACCGTATCCAGCTGGACAAGCTTGACGGTTTTCCCTGCCCTGCTTGCAACGAGAAGCGTGTTGTCCGCCGCCGAATAAGAGAGCTTGTCGAAGGACTCGTCGACGGGAATGCGGTTGATGACCTTGTCATCTGCCGTTGAATAAATGAGGACTTCCCCGGAAGCAAGGACGAACATCCATTGCCCGTCTGTTGAAAGCGCGATGTCAAGCGGGGAGGAATCCATGGCAAGCTGCTTTTTGAGTGTCCATTCGACGTCGGCACGGCAAGGCTGAAGCATACAGAAAGAACAAACGAAAACAAGAGCGGCAATGAAGACAATTTTTTTCATGTGCATCCACCTTTTCATAATCTATCCCGAAACACCCGGTAAGGAGAGTAGATGCGGGCCCCCCCGGAGGGGGTCCCGCATCGTGTATGAGTTACTGCAATAAAACAACTGCTCTTCTGCTATTACGGAAGCTGAGGATTGGCTGCGCCCTGGAAGGCGGGATAAGTCTTGTCAGTACCCTTCATATAGACCATCTCGCCGGAGGATGCCCAGTACCCGGTCTTGTCAGCGCCGAAGTTGGATACACCCGGGATGTTCGCCGGATTGGCCGCATAGGTCATCATTGCAGAAACAGTCGGATGAGTCGCGGAGTATTCAGGCGCAAGGGGGTTCTCATATGCCCATTCCGATGTCCAGAAATCATAACGGCCGTTGCGGATGTTTACACGGCTGGGCTCCTCGCCGTTGTAGGTGAGGCGGGACGTATTGGTATAAGAAGAACCTGCGCCTACAGCCTGGTCTGCATCGGCATAACCGATTGCTCCCGCGCCGCTCCAGGTAATGGTACCAGATGTTGCACCGTTGATGCACTTCATCTCGTCGTTGGAGCCGTCGTTGAAGTAGACAGTAGCGCCGGGGACAGTGACCGTCGGGACGTTTTCTGCAGACACGAGATTTCCACCCCATATGCCATTATTCATGACAGCGTAATCCAGGGTTGAATGGGTGCCTGAACCGGCATGGCGCAGGCAGGCCACGATGGGATTGCTGTTGAAGTCAGCGCCGAAGTCCGTCCAGTTCCACGCCTGGCCGGAGAATATCATTACGGCCATCATGCGGGGAAGGTTGGTGATCGGCTGGAAATTGGCAGTATGCGCACCGCCTCCAACCGGATAATTTATATCCCTCGTGACAGTGTTGTTTGCGAAGAACGCAAAGGGCACCACGATGGGGTTGTAGTAGGCCAGGCCGGATACCGGTACGCCACTGAAGCTCCTCGTGACCGAGCCTCCGCCCAAAGGACCTTTAAGCTGGCCAGTGGAGCTTTGCACAAAGGATTCGGCCGCCACGTCCGAGACGCCGAGGGTCACCCGTACGCACTTCAAAGCAGTGCATGCGCCGGGAGCAGCCGGAGGTGTCGTGAAAGTGCAGGAGTTCTCATCAACCATCTTTCTGTAATACCCGGCAAGGGTAGCGCCCGGATACCCGGGGTCACCGGCTGAGCATTTCTCGGAGGTCGTACCTGCCGTAGCATAGTGGTCATCGCCCATCAGTGCGGAAGGCCCGTCAAAGGAGGCCTTTGAAGAGACACGGACGTAGGTCGGCACTCCGCCGCAGGTCGCCTTGGTAATGGCATTCGCGCTGTTAAAAGTTGCCTGCTGGACGTCGGTGCAGTTCAGGGGCGCGGCAGCCAGGAAGCCGGGGGCCGTTGCGTTCCAGAACAGATACTGGGCCGAGGCCCCGTAGACATTGACGTCAGCTGCCATTCCCGGTCCGGCGAGGGTCGCCAGCATCGAGGCGCCCGCAAGGGCTGACAGTAATATTTTCTTGATATTCATGATCTTATTCTCCTTAAAATTTAGTTTGTAATCAGTTTAGACCAACTGTTTCCTTCTGATCCCCACAAGGCCCATGAGGCCTGAGCCCAGAAGAAGGATAGACGGTGGAACAGGTACGGGATTACCGACAATGCTGGTGCTGCCATCAGCAGCCGTGCGAAGCGTAGCAACCATTACTCCTCTGGTTGAAGTATTCACGGCAGGATAGTAATAGAGGTACGAGTCTACGAAGCTGCCCGGGGTTGCGAGAGCCCCGAGATTCTGTTCGCCTTGATACTCTGGTTTCTGAATGAACCCGGCCATAGAGCCGATCGCTTGGCCCCCCTTATCCATCTTGTAGTAATAGGAAGGCTGATTACTTTTCAAAAGCTGCGCCTGGGCAGTAGCGGAGGCTGCAGCATAAGTATCGGTCACATTTGCCCACGCAGCAACAGCAGCCCCCTGACGGGAACCGTTTACCTGTCCTGCCTGAGGACCACTGGTCCAGGCAGAAACTGGAGCCATCCCTGAGCTTACATAATAGGCGATCTGCATGTTGGCCCAGTTGGCCGTAGAAAACGCACCCGCGGTCCCCGGAAGCGGAATGTTGTATGCGCCGCTTAAATTTTGGGTCGGGCCGCTGTACGCTGTTGTAAGACCGCCCAACGAAGCGAGTGAGCCCAGGTCGGTCGCAACTTCATTTGCCCCGTCAGTCTGATAGACGACCTGGATCAGATCGCCCTGCGCAAAATAAGCCATGGCCTGCCCGCTTACACCAAACACGAGCATCATAGCTACCAAAAGCATAATGATTCTCTTCATTGTTTTGTTCTCCTGTGTTTTAAATATCGAATCATGCCCTCAGGCAACCCGGCCGTCCCCCTGGCTATAGCTGAAGTGGACCCGTCGGCTTTCCGTCACCCGGTCACCCGGGCTTTGGCCTTATTCTGGAGGCCGGATGCCGGCAAGGCCGCCATCCCAACCTTTTTTCGTACTGCAACGTCCCGCTTCCCTATCACCTCCCTTTTCTTTCAAATTCCCGGAGCCTTAAAAGCTCCTATATTCGGGCTTTCTGTTACCTTACAGGTCAGCCAAGTACCCTAAAAAAAAGCCCGAATCAAGATAGGAATTCAATCCTCTCGATTCGGGCTTTCTGGTGCCGTAGCAGATATTTCTGCCGGTCAGCAAAGGACCCTGATGGTCGTTTTACTTTTTCAGTATCTCTTCAAACTTCTCCACCTTCTCAACAGTGCCGCGGGTGAAGTTAATCTTTATGTACCCGGTGAATTTCTTGTCCCTGAGAGCCTTGATTATTTCGATGATCTTCTTTAGCCTCTCCATCGCTTGCCGTTATGCTCTCCTCGAATCTTCTCTGTTCATATTCCCCGGTGTGCGGCACTTACAACCAAACTTAGAATGTTATAACATTCCCATCATTACAGGATTATGAAGGTTCGATGAAATTTTCCGGAAAGTTTGAAAACCCGTTCCGATTACTGTCTCCGCGCCTTTTTTATATAATGATGAACAGCTCCGCCGGAAACATTCTAATATGGTTGCATACATCACCGGCTCGCCATGGGGATGCGCAAGCTCTTTTGCCTCCTCCGTATTCATTCCCGTGTTCCCCGCCTTATTATTATGTCCCTTCACATTTTTGCTTACTTACTTTTGAAAGATATTTAAACACACCGGTCTTTACACCAGTATGAAAATCAGGTTACATTTCCGCGAAACAATCATTCCCGGCAAGTAATGAAAGATTATGGTCCTAATGTACCCGCCGTCTGATATACTTACATCTGCGTTTTTTATTTATTGTTATCCGACTTTATTCGTCTTATGAGGAGTTTTGCAGTGAGGAATTATTTGCGTAGGGAAACACGTGTTCCGTTCATAGTCATCGCAGCGGTCATTGCCCTTTTCAGCACAGCAATAGCACCGCTGAACGCACAGGGAGCAGAAAAACCTCAGCAGCTCAGGACGCGCCCGTCTGATGCAAATGTAAGCCCCATACAGACGCCGCCTCCTTCACAGTCGCCCGCACAAAAAACCGAAGTCCAGTCACAGTCTCCGGCACGGCAATCCGCTTCTCATACTTCTCAGGCTACAGTCAGGCAAGTCGGGGTCAGCTTCAACTTCGATGATGCTGACGTATTCGATGTCATACAGACTATCTTTGGTGAAATCCTGAAAGTGAATTATATGGTAGACCCGAGGATCAGGGGGAGAGTAAATTTCAGGACAACAATACCTATTCCCAAAGAAGATGTGCTTCCGATAACGGAAGCGATATTGAAACTCGACGATGCCGGTTTTGTCGAGGAAAAGGGCCTCTATAAGATATTGCCCCTTGGCGATATTCCGGGCACGACTCCGGAAATCTTCGTCTATCCCCTCCAGAACAGCAAGGCATCCAATATAGCCCCATTGCTTCAATCGATACTAACGGGGAGCGCAGTTTCTTCCGCACAGGCTCCAGCGCAGAGATCCGCTGCCCACACGCCTGCAGCAATTTCTGCTTCTCCAAGACCTGCTGCTTCAACCTCTGCTTCCGGTACGGGCCTTCTTGTGTCCCCTGAAACGAGAGTGCTTGCCGACGAGATCACGAACTCGCTTATCGTGCTCGCAACACCCGCTGACTATACCTTTATCGAGAAAACGATCAAGAAGATAGATACCACCCCACGCCAGGTTATGATCGAGGTGCTCATTGCAGAGGTCACGCTCCAGGACCAGTTCCAGTTCGGGCTCGAATGGCTGCTATCCAACGATGTGACCCTTAAACACAAGGCCGTCAATTTAAGCGGGGTTATGGGCCAGAACTCCGACGCCCTCCTCGCGACAGACCCCACAAAAGGTCTTGCCGGCTTCTCCTACATAGCGTCGGATGCAGCGGGCAAGGTCAAGGCGCTGCTCCAGGCCCTTGCTTCAGAATCAAAGCTCAATGTGCTCGCCTCACCCCACATTCTCGCAGCCGACAACCGCGAGGCAAGGATACAGATAGGCGACCAGGTCCCCATCGCCACCTCACAATCTACCGCCGTGGGCACGTCGAACAGCATTCTGACCACCATCCAGTATAAGGACACAGGAACGATCCTGAAGGTAAAGCCCCAGATCAACGAGAGCGGGCTGGTTGCGCTTGATATCACCCAGGAGGTCTCGGATTTCTCCCCTCTAAAGGTCCTGGGCTCGGACCAGTTTATCTTTTCCAAGCGCGAGGCGGCCACCAATCTTGTCGCCCAGGACGGACAGACCATCGTGATCGGCGGCCTTATAAGGAGCAGGGGCGACAGAACACAATCCGGGATACCGCTCCTGAGTAAAATTCCCGTGCTCGGATATCTCTTCGGCGCTACCACCAATTCAAAGACAAAAACGGAACTGATAGTCCTCCTCACTCCTCATGTGATCAGGAACCAGCAGGAAGCAGGGGTTGTCAGCTCCGAATATCTCGAGAGGCTCAAAGGAACAGATAAAGAGATAAATGTCGATGAATTCGTAAAAAAGAAAAAGCCGCAAGCCCCGGGCAACGGGGGCCCGGAGGGCAAGAATCCATCGGCAGATTGAAAAGTACCGGGCTTGTATTCATGCACGTAATGCACAGCTTCTGTTTTTATAGGATCAGCTATTCTGCGAGGTAGGTTCTCAAGCCCCCAAAAAGAAGTGAGAGAATTTTGTGAGACACCTGATACGACCAGGCATTTTGATTCCGGCAAAATGGTTCGCGCACATTTCCCGAGACTGAAACCTTCCACGCAGTCTAGGCTGCCGCATCGACAATGGGAATGCGCTTTTGATATATCCTTTTGAGACCTGTATCCTACCGTTGCGGTGTTGGTGTACGCGCTGCCGGAGCTTGCCGCGCTCTTTGACCTGCTGCAAGCGGCGGCCTACCGGCAGGGGGCCTTTGGGCGGCTGTACCGGGGCCGGGGGCACTCCCTGCCGCTGACGGCTGCCCGCCTGCCCTCTCCTTGAGCTCGTTAAGCCATACGGTGATCTTCTCATTACCCCGGACCATGATAACGTTATCCCGCTCGATGCCTGTAAGCACAAAACCGCTCAACGCATCTCCCTTTTTGAGGATGCTCACTCTCTTGCCCCGCCCGGGAGTGCTTTGGGGTACCTTTTTATCTTCGATATAGGCGATGCTCTGCTCGTCCAGGATTGTCGTGCCGTAGAGCACGAATTCGGGCTGCGGCAAGGGTTGGGCATCTCCCGCCGGTTTTTCAGGAGGGATTCTTCTTTCGGGGTGGAAAAGGTTCTTATCGGCTATAACCACATAGTCAAGAGAAGCGGCCTTCTCACTTCCGGGAGAAGGCTCTTCTGCATCCGGTGTTTTCATTGCGGCTTTCGACGGCGCATATCGAAATTCCTTGTGGGACAAGGGCGTAATTACATAGGAGATCATCAGCACTACAATGCAAGCTAACATAATGTTTAAAAGGTTAATGCTCCTCAGAAAATAACCCATTACTTTCCTCTCCCTGTAAGCGCAGCAACATCCAGTTTCACCGACAGTTCCCTGGGGTCATTCGCCGCTTTGACCCGTATATCAAGGTCCTTCATGACAAGATAGGGGGTCCGTGTTTCAAGGGAGTACAGGACATCTCCCAGCGCCCTCACATCAGGCAGGGATATATCCAAACTGGCGGTTATAACCGTAAACTTTCCGGAATCCTCCGGTTTCCCGACCCGCTCGCTGATTATCTTGCCTCCCCTGTCCATCACGATTCCCTTGATCGTCTCCTGCAGGGATGCCGTTGCCAGCGATAATGTCTTGCCCTCAAAGAGCTTGGAGTCATCGGCCTTCCTTGTCTCTTTCATCACGGCTAATGCTTCCTCCATTTTCGGCTTTTCTTCTATGAGGGACAGGTATTTTGCGAGCGTCCTGATTTTGGCATCCTGCGCCTCTTTCAGGGATGAGGCTTCCTTGAGCACTTCCAGATAGCCGTATTGATAGGAAACGGCAATGAAAAGTGCGGCCATGACAGGCACCAGGAACAGCAATAATTTATTTTTTTTCATATTTAGGCAGTATCCCTTTTTTTTCTTCTTTAGGCTGTGTTCCTTTATTTTCTTCCGATCCTTTGATTTCCATTTTTATTCCGAACCGGTCCGCGTTCTTCCGCGCATCCCTGTAGGTAGGGGCGGTAAACTCGGTCTTTCTGAAAAGTTGCGACGCCTCAAGCCTGGGCAACAGTTCTGTTGCCGAATTTGCATAGCCCTCAATTTCCACAGTCGATCCGGTTATTCTCACCCTCGACAGCCACGCAGACCTGGGCAGGATATCCGTAAGCTCTTTCAGGATAGCGACGTACATCGGCTCTTTATTCTTGAAGTCGTTTATTGAAGTAATTTCGTTGTTCACTGCATCCATCTCTTTTCTTATCATTTCGACGTCTTTGATCGCTTTCCCCTTGAGTTTTATCTGCCGTTCGATGTCCCGGAGTTTTTCCTCTTCCGCCTCCAGAGGGGCAATCACGTAAGCGAGACCGAGGCCCAGGATGGCGAGTATAAAGATAACGGTCACGGCTATCGGGGCTTTGGCTTCTCCCTGCCTGCCCTTTTTCAGCAGGTCCATTTTCCGTGTTTTCGGACTCAGTGATTCCACCACTCCTCCGAGAGCACTCAAATTTTGCTGATTGTTCAGATCTATTTTCGTTCTCAGGAGCTCCTGCAACGCCATATCCTTGCCCTCCGTATGGGCAACAAACCGGGGAGAGCGCCTCAGCTTCCCGGCTAAAGCGACCAGGGGGGCTATACCAGCTGTTATTTCATCAGCTTTTGACTTTTCATCGGTGGCAGCAAAAGAATCGCCCAGGGCGCCTGCGAGCGAACCGTCAATATACAGGGCACCCTCGTAGTTATCATCATGCATTTCGGTGAACAGCACGTCTTTTCCCTTGTGTGCAAGACCGTAAAGCGCCCCGATGCCGGAGAGGCTCGTGGTAACCCGGCTCACTTCAATGCCCTTATCCCTGAGGGCTTCGAGGTACCGGGAGAGGAGGCTGGCCTTGACTGCAACAACGGTTATCGTGATCTTATCCGGACTCTCGTCGAGCACCCTGAAATCATAATACGCCTCGTCATGGCTGAACGGCGTCAGCCGGTCAAGCTCATACGCTATGACATCCGGCAGGTTCTTCCTGACCGCAGAGGGGATCTCGACCGTTTTTACTGTAGCCCATGCCTTGGGAATGCTCAAAGTAATGCCCGCTCCCATGGCGCTGAATTCCCTGAACGCCAGGGCCGACGACGATGCGACATCTACAGGCTGAGGATACCCCTGCTCTTCGGGCTGGAAGCTCCGGGCACTCTTGATGCTTATCCGCGACATGAAACGCGTCCCGTATGCGATAGAAAATCCCGAGTGATCGAGCGCAATGCAGATGTCCTTCTTCGGCGCGATCCTCTCGTCGGCCGCGCTGAAGGTGAGCACGCTCCACAAGGACCGTACCGGCACGCGCAGCCTGACCGCCCACTGCGAGATCAGGACAGGTAAGTTTTTCAGATTACTTATTGCTGCTATCTCTCTCATTGTTTTGCCTTATATGCCGGGCATTTGTAGTACAAGTATTGGTATTGAGCGTTGTTGCCTAGTGCAACTATGGCCTTGATGGGGTATCCCACCCCATCTCCGGCCCTGTACCCTGTGGCTTCAATAGTGTATGTGTTCGTATCAGCCGTACCTATGTAGGGGGCGGCGGCGCTGTTCCCGTCACCCAGCAGCCCCTGGAGTTCCTGGGCGCTGCTTATGCTTTTGTCCTGCCGGTATTGGATTATCCTGTCTGCCGTATCCGGGCCGATTCCGGGGATCGCCATCAGTACCTCCTTTGGAGCGTAATTCACATTGACCGTACTGCTCCGTGAGTTGACGGTGAGAAAATCGATAATACCCTTTTTATCAATGCTCCCATAGAGCAGCTCGGCAGTCACCCCTTTGACGAGCAGCAGCTCTTCAAGGGTGTCGAAATCGGCGTTCTTCGCCTTATAGGGGGTAGGCAGCGACATATAGTAATCACTCTCGGCTCCATGGAGCCTGACCAGGTCGTCCGGATCCTTCCAGTCCATCATGGAATCCACGATGGTATCGGCATCGATGTCTTTCACCCCTGAGCTCATCAGCAGGTTCTTGAGCAGAATTTCCGGCGCAGTGTTGATATCCAGTTTGCCAGATTCTCCCCTGATCGTGATCGTATACGACCCGCCGTCCATCTCTCCGCTATAGAGTGTGCCGTCAGCCTTCCACGCTTCGGTATCCTTGGTGGTCACCAAGGCATTGATGTTTTGTTTCATGTAAAAGATCTCCATAACAGCCCTTCCCACTCCGGC
>JAJZPZ010000223.1 GCA_021847795.1 Nitrospirota bacterium | reverse complement strand
AATCTCTCCACAGGGCATGAATGGGCGGTCTCATACGGGAGATTGATTAAAGGGGATCTTTCCAACATGCTACTCCTGAATAATGTACTGGAGATCTTCAAACCCGAAGCCGTCATCCATTTTGCCGCATCAATCCAGGTGGAAGAGTCTGTCCGGGAGCCGATGAAATATTACAAAAACAATGTCAATAATACAATCAACCTTCTGGGGGCTATGGAATGTGCGGAGGTCAAGAACTTGATCTATTCTTCCAGTGCGGCAGTATATGGAATCCCGTCCAGGGTTCCCGTCGATGAGACTGCAGACCTCAAGCCCATCAACCCTTACGGGACGTCGAAAGAAGTTGGGGAGCGTATGCTGCAGGACCAATCTGCCGCTCATGATTTCCATTACATTGCTTTGCGCTATTTTAACGTGGCCGGAGCTGATGCTGAAGGCCGCATCGGACAGGCATATGCGAACCCGACCCATCTGATCACCCGAGCCCTGAAATCGGCGAAAGGCGAGTCGTCCAAACTTTCTATTTACGGGACCGATTATCCGACTCCCGATGGGACCTGCATCAGGGATTATATCCATGTCGATGATCTTGCCCGGGCCCATGTTCAGGCCCTTGATCACCTGATTGATACGGGGAAGTCGGATGTCATGAATTGCGGGTATGGCCACGGCTTTTCCGTAAGGGAGGTTGTGTCGGCGGTGAAGAAGGTTACGGGCATTGATTTCCATGTGGAAGAAGTGGAACGAAGGGCCGGGGACCCGCCTGCTCTTGTTGCCTCCAGTTCCAGGCTGCAGGCCCAAAC
Source organism: Nitrospirota bacterium (assembly GCA_021847795.1). Lineage (GTDB taxonomy): Bacteria > Nitrospirota > Thermodesulfovibrionia > Thermodesulfovibrionales > Dissulfurispiraceae > JAMCVZ01. The sequence continues at coordinate 3,426 of JAJZPZ010000223.1, read as the reverse complement.
CGGATGGAACCCCCGGCATGACGATCTGGAGTTTATCGTGAAAACAGCGTGGGAATGGGAGCGGGATCTGGCCCAAAAAGTTAATGCACTGCAGAACAGGAATCCGGCATCTCTTTCCGCCATAAGGCTGAATAATTGAATGCGCATGTCATTCGGATCGGGAACCAGGCTGATCGCTCTATCGTTTGTATTGATACTTCTGATAGGCGCTTATGCATACCATGCCCCGGACTTGCTCGCGTATGCTGACAAGCCTGTTAAGTCCGACGCAATCATCCTTTTCGCCGGACCTGACTTCAATGCCAGGAAAAAGGAGGCCTATCAGCTTCTTAATGAAGGATACTCCCGGTATCTTATTGTCCCTGCATTTCAACAGATACTTGCCCATGGGAATATTCCTCCTCAGGTTCCGGATGCTCCTGACAATCCAAGTTCAAGGAAACTCGGGGCATACCCCCGTTATTATGAAAATACTCACATTGAACTCTTTTACGCGAGAAAGATGATGAATGCCATGGGATTCAGGTCGGCCATCCTGGTCAGTTCTCCGTATCATATGAAGCGGATCAGTATGATAGCAAGGAGAGTTTTCGGTGAACAATCCCGTCTATTTTCATATGTTCCCACTCGCTATGAGCGCGGTCCGTCCGATTTGAAGCTTGTGACCCGGGAACTTGTTAAGATCTGCTGGTTTCGTCTTTATTCTTCTTTTATCAATAATTGATTTGTTCAATGTACACTATTAAGCTGCAAAATAATAAGGTACACGGAGGATCCGGAAAATGATCGTGCCAGTTATACTTTCGGGAGGCACAGGCAGCCGCCTGTGGCCACTTTCGCGTGAATTGTATCCTAAACAGTTCCTCAATCTGGTTAATAATCAGAACACGATGCTGCAGGATACTGTGTTAAGGACCTTATGCATCACGGGGATCGGCGCTCCACAGGTAATATGCAACGAGGAGCACCGCTTCATGGTTGCAGAACAGATGCGCCGGATAGGTGTCGAACCCGCTGCCGTTATCCTTGAGCCCTGCGGCAGGAATACCGCTCCTGCAGTTGCTGTGGCTGCGCTGGAGGCGGTAACCGGCGGACAAAATCCCATCCTGCTTGTCCTCCCTGCCGACCATGTCATCAGCAATGAAGCTGCATTTCACCGGGCGGTTGAAGCCGGCAGACCTTATGCGGAAGCCGGCAAGCTTATTACTTTCGGGGTGCTCCCGCAGGGGCCTGAAACAGGATACGGGTATATCCGCGCGGAAAAGAACCCTCTCTCATCACCGGCCGATGGCCCTGTGGAAAAAGGAATCAGCCCCGGGCGGGGAGCAGATGATGCCGACGTTTATGCAGTAGCTGCCTTTGTCGAAAAGCCGGACCGCTCCACTGCCGAGAAGTATCTTGCCACAGGTGAATATTTCTGGAATAGCGGCATGTTTATGTTCACTGCCCGGCGATACCTGGAGGAACTTGAGAGGTTCGAACCGGATATACTTGCCGCCTGTCGCGCTGCTTACGGCGGATCTACCCGTGACAAGGGCTTTTCCCGTCTCTCTGCCGAGTCGTTTGCGGCTTGTCCGAGCAATTCCATCGATTACGCCGTGATGGAGGAAACAAATGACGCCGTGGTTATTGCTCTCGATGCCGGATGGAGCGATGTCGGTTCCTGGTCGGCCCTCTGGGAAATTGGAGAACGGGACGTATCCGGTAATGTGCTCAAAGGTGATGTTATTGTGCACGAGTCCAGAGGGTGTTTGATCTCTGCCGCAAGCCGGCTTGTGGCTGCAGTGGGAATTGAGGACTGTGTTATTGTCGAAACGCCTGATGCCGTGCTGGTCGCCCGGAAAGACCGGGTGCAGGATGTGAAGGCCATTGTCAACCAGTTGAATTCCCGAAAACGTCAGGAGGCCTTTACCCACCGTAAGGTGCACCGCCCCTGGGGAGCGTACCAGGCCGTTGACAGCGACGAGCGCTTTCAGGTAAAGCGGATCAGCGTTGCTCCCGGGGCCTCGCTCTCGCTGCAGATGCATTATCACCGTGCAGAACACTGGATTGTGGTAAAAGGGACTGCCCGTATAACGAGGGGTGACGAAGTAATTATCCTTTCGGAAAACCAATCGGCGTACATACCGCTTGGAATAACGCATAGGCTCGAAAACCCCGGGGTCATCCCCTTGGAACTGATCGAGGTGCAATCCGGCAGTTATCTCGGAGAGGACGATATTGTCAGGTTTGAGGATGTTTATGGAAGATAAGAACAGCAGGGACATGAGTTGTTTCAAAGCTTACGACATCCGCGGCAGGGTCCCTGACTCCCTGAACGGGGAAATCGCCTATCGAATCGGCAGGGCGTACGCCGAATTCCTGAAGCCGTCCAGGGTAATTGTCGGGCGCGACATCCGCCTCACTAGCACATTACTGGCCGATGCCCTGGCCCAGGGTCTGATAAACGGCGGCAGTGATGTTTTTGATATTGGAATTTGCGGGACCGAACAGGTCTATTTTGCCACCTTCCACGAAAAGATGGACGGCGGCATCATGGTTACCGCAAGCCATAACCCCATGGATTATAACGGCATGAAACTGGTGCGGGAGGGGTCACGGCCAATCAGCGGAGATACAGGTCTGAACGATATAAGGGAACTGGTGCGGGCAGGCTATTTTGCTCCGATGGAGAAAACCGGAACTATTGCCCCCCTGGACATCGAGGCTGCATATATATCTCACCTGCTCGGCTATGTGGATGTATCCGTTCTGCGGCCCCTGAAAGTTGTGGTGAACTCCGGCAATGGCTGTGCAGGCAGAATCATTGATCTGCTTGAACAGCATCTCCCTGTTTCGTTCATCAAGGTTCATCATGAACCGGACGGGAATTTCCCCAATGGCGTGCCGAACCCTTTGCTGCCTGAAAATCGTGCCGCGACAATTTATGCAATCCGGAAAAACCGGGCAGATATCGGCATTGCCTGGGACGGTGATTTTGACCGCTGCTTCCTGTTTGATGAAGTGGGCTCTTTCATCGAGGGGTACTATATTGTCGGGCTCCTCTCGTCTGTCATGCTGGCAAAGCACCCCGGCGCCAGGATCATTCATGACCCGCGCCTGACATGGAATACGATTGACATGGTAAGCAATGGCGGCGGTTTTCCGGTCATGAGTAAAACAGGTCATGCCTTCATAAAAGAACGGATGCGGGCGGAAGATGCGGTATATGGCGGTGAGATGAGCGCCCACCATTATTTCCGGGATTTCGCATATTGCGACAGCGGCATGATCCCCTGGCTGCTGGTACTGGAAATAATGAGCAGGACCGGCTCGACGCTGTCGAAGCTGGTTGGAGAGAGGATGAGGATTTTCCCGGTAAGCGGCGAGATTAACCGGGCAATTGCGAATCCTGCAGCCGCCATTGAGCGGATAGGACAGCATTAC
>JAJZPZ010000040.1 GCA_021847795.1 Nitrospirota bacterium | reverse complement strand
CCGATCTGGCTTGCCTTTTCCTACATGGCATACCTGACCATCCTTGCAGTTGAATTTCTTCTGGATAGAAATAAGGAAAGCGGGATTGTCCTTTTAAGAAGACTCAAGGGCAGGGGAATGGACAGCAACAAGGTCCTTGAGTTTCTCGGTAAAACCGTCAGCGAGGCAAAGACTATTTTAAAAGATTTTGCGGTTAAGGGTGCCCTCTCGATGCCCCCGCTGCCGACTGATTCGTTGGATATCGGAGACTATTTCGGTAAGAGCGTCCGGGATGCACGGTTCGAATATCTCCTGCAGGCCTTCAGGAACTTCAACCTCGTGAATTCGAAAAGAATGGCTTTAAGATGTGAAGATTCCTTTTATGCGCATTTTATTCTCGGCAAAATCCTCAGTTCGGACGGCCCGGGACTGAATTCAAAAGCATTCATTGTGGTGCCTTGCAGGAACGTTTCCGACGATCAGTGGTATGTCCGGGATTTCGGCTATTTCGATCTGCTGATTTTCAAGGACATCAATAAACTTCCCGCTTTTCATATGAGCACCTTCCTCAAGTTATGGAACAGTTTCGAGGGACAGATAATCGTAACATTCAGCTGTCTTGATTTTCTGGACTATACCAACCCTCAATTGTACTCGCTGTTCAACAGCAGCATAGTAGATTTCCCCTCATATTACCTCTCTCACGGCGTTTATGAAAAAATGCTCGACCACTCCATAAGCTACTTAAGGCCGTACATCGGCAATCAGCAGGTCGATATGGACAAATACCTCAGTGAATTCCATACGATGAAACACATCAACTCCGATATCCTTCTCAACAAGGAAATCGTCTAACCTCTCAAACGGACTGCTAGTCTGTGGTTTAATCTTCCTGAGATTGATGGTCCGGACCGTTACAACTCCTCTTACAGTTTTAAGTATGCTATACTTTCTTTTGTGATGCGCTTTCAAAAACATCTGCTTATAATCATCTGCGTATTCGTTTTGTACGGGGCAGCCGTGGCAGAAGAGCCGGCTGGTTCCGGCCCGAAAACCGATGTAATAGCGCCGCCAGGGAAGTCCCTCAGGCCCGGCGCCGCCGAACTGGGTTTCTGGGCGGGATACTCTCCGGACAATCCGAGGATAATCGGCAAGACCGGCAACCGTCCTTTCTATGAGCTTAACCTGCAGTATGCGCGCGTATTATACACAAGGGATACCTGGGCGCTGAAGTATACAGCTGAACTTATCCCGGTGGCTTTTATCTACCAACCTCGTCAGGGCGGGGTGCGGGTGGATTTGCCGAACAGCAGGCGGACAATTTACGGCAGCGGACTGAGCCCGGTTGGATTCCAGCTGAACTTCCGTCGGGGCCATGCGCTTCAGCCTTATGTAAATGCCACAGCCGGAGTTATTTACTTCACCGAACAGGCACCGGTTTCACATTCTTCACAATTCAATTTCATATTAGGATTAGGCGCGGGGGTCCAGATCTGGCGCCAGGCTGACCAATCAGTCAGCATCGGATATAAATTTCAACACATCTCCAACGGCTATACCGCCTCGCTGAACCCGGGCGTTGACTCGAACCTGTTCTACCTGGGATATTCCTGGAGCTTGAATAAATACGTTCGCCGTTAGCCCATATTTACAGCTGTAATCCGTGCTATTACGATGTACGGCTGCCCGCAAACCTTCCGGGATAAAATTTTCATGGCGCCTGGCAACGGCTGAGAGGTCAAACCGGGATTTTTATAACTCATCACCCATTACTCACCGTTCTTCACGCATCTGTAGAAAGGTCCCGGGCGGATATCACCCTGTCACGCCCGCTGCTCTTTGCCTTATAGAGGGCTGAATCCGCAGAGCGCAGGAGCGCGTCTCCTGCCGTGCCGTGCTCAGGGAATCCTGCCACACCCAAAGACAGGGTGACTGCCCCGAGGGGCTGCCCCTGGTGCCGGACATCCAGGAGCCTGATGTCCTCCCGCAGTTGTTCCGCGCGCTGCAGGGAAATATCCAGCGGGGTTTCGGGCAGTATGATCACAAATTCCTCCCCTCCGTATCTGCAGGCAAAGTCCTCCTCCCTGACATGGCCCTGAAGAAAGGCCCCCAGTTCGCGGAGAAGCGTATCACCGGCCTGGTGCCCGAAGGTATCATTGAATTTTTTGAAATGGTCCAGGTCGAGCATGATGATACCCAGCGGACGGTCTTTACGCAGCATGCGGTGCAGTTCCCTTTCCAGGGACTCCTCCATGTACCGGCGGTTGAAAAGCCCGGTAAGGGAATCGTGGATGGACTGGACATAAAGCGATTCGTGCAGTTTCAGGTTTGCCAGGCAAAAGGCGATGCTCTCGGCCACTGCCACAGCCAGCGGCTGTTTGTGCTCTTCAAGAATCTTTCTCATGTCCTCCGGATGTGTTGCCGGATCGTGCCTGAATTGCAGATGCAGGAGGCCCAGGATGTTACCCTGTGCAATCATCGGCACACAGAGATAAGCGTCCGGGTAGGGGCTGCCCAGGTGCTCGCAACGCGCTTCGGGAGGGGAGTCAATTGCGAGATGGGGCCTGCCGAGGCGCAGGGACCAGCAGGCATTTGGTTCATGCTCAGGCATGCCCGGCTGGAAGCCGCCCCATGAGATTGCCGGCTGAAGGACGCTGCGCGCCTGGTCGCAGATGTAAACCACTCCGGGCTCATCAGTAAACAAATGCCGGACCGATTGGTTGACAACAGCGTAAATCTCATCGGCAGTGAGGCAGGTCTGGAGCAGGCTTCCCATCTCGCTGAGCAGGATGATTTCCTGATTGCGCTGTTCAAGCTCATCCACCCACCGTGAAAGTCTTTCATTGGCCTGCTGCAGCGCCTCTTCCGCGCGCTCGCGGTCTCTGAGCGCCTCCTCAAGCTTTCTCAAAGGGTCTGAGATTGCGCCTGAAAGAACATATCCGGCAAGCAGGGAGATGAGAACGCAGGATATTGCAGTAAATACAATGCCTGCGCCGAGAAATACGGCTGCAGCAACAGACAGAGACACCCCCAAAAAGCCGGCAATCAGTTTTTGTCGTATCGTCATTTTTGATGGGCAGCAATGTACTGCCGATACCAGTTACTTCGATTTTGAGGATATCCTTATATTTTTGACTATTCCTGCGCTTTTGGCAAGATTTTTTTTGAGGCAGGTTTTCAGAGGCAGGCGTGGGCAGCGAGGGCGCAGCCTTTGCACTGTTTACTGCTGCAGGCCCCTGATATGCCCTGGTGGCATAAGGCAAAGTCGTATTTGAGCGGGTCGCCGGGGTCAAACCGCTTCAAGGCAGCGGTTATCTCAACCGCGGTCTTCCAGTCCTGAGATGCCCTTCCGGTAAGGCCCAGGCACCGTGATATCCGCGCAATATGGACATCCAGGGGAATGATCAGTTTGTTTTTGGGAATGCCCTTCCAGATACCGAGATCAATGTCACGGTCTCTTATCATCCACCGCAGGAACATGTTCATCCTTTTACAGGCGCTGCCGTTTGCCGGGGATGGGAAGAACTGGCGCAGCCCCCCGGGTCTGATGTCCCTGCCATACACTGCCGAGGTGTCGACCTCCAGCAGCGCATTGACCAGGCCGGTCAACCCGCTGCCGATATGCGGATCACTTTCCCTGTAAAAATTTTTGAAGATCCTTTCAAGGCTGCCGTGTTCCCTGAGAACAGAGCCCAAAATATGGAGCAGGCAGACGATATCCGCGTTCCTGTTGAATCTGTACTGCACACCTTCCAGCAAAGGGCCGTGCTCCGCAGTACGAAAGCCGAGCAGGAATGCGTAAGGACTACTGCCCGCCGCATCGAGAATGCCCTTCACAACGGGCTTGAACAGGTCCACTCTGCCGTAAGCAAAGCAGGATGCGATAAAGCCCGCCGCCTCAATGTCTCCGGGATCTCCGTACCTGCGGGGGAATTCTATGGGATCAAAGGCTATCCTGTCCCGGAAATTATATTCAGCATAAAGCGTATCAAGGGTCTTCTTCAACGGTTCCATAAGAATAAAACCAAATCACAAAATGCACGTTACAAAATACTTATTCCGGGGGTCAGAGTCCGAGAAGGATTTCCCGTGTTTCCATGTCCACTTTTTCAATCCTCACCTTCATCTTTTTCCCTATATTGAATTTTTTCTTCCTGTGTATCCCGTAGAGGCTCATGTCCTTCTCGTCATACTGATAGAAGTCGTCGGTCATGTAGGATACATGGAGCATCCCTTCCACATAGAAGTCCAGCAGCCGCACCTTCAAACCGTAGGAACTGACAGATACCACCCTTCCCTCGAATTCCTTTCCAACCTTATCGCGCATGAACCAGGCCCTCATAGCATTCAGAATCGCCCGTTCAGCCTCATCGGCCCTCCTCTCCATCCGTGAAGAGTGAAAGGCCAGATCAGGAAGCAGGGCGTCCAGTTCCCGCGTCATCTTGTCGGAAAGCTGCCTTTTCGCCAGCACCGCCCTGAGTATCCTGTGGACCACAAGGTCAGGGTATCTCCGTATGGGAGAGGTGAAGTGCGTGTAGTTCTCAGACGCAAGCCCGAAATGTCCGACGTTCAGGGAGGAATACCTCGCCTGCTTCAGGCTCCTCAGAACAATATGGTTAACGATATCTTCTTCGGCCGTGCCGCTTATCTGCTTCAGGAGTTCCGGGAAATCCCCTGGCCTTATGTTCCTCCGGTTCCTCAGCACCCCGAGGGCGTTGATGACTTTCATAATATTTTCAAGCTTCATGGGGTCAGGTTCTTCGTGTATCCTGTATATGCTCGGCACGTCAAGCCCTTCGAGGTAGCCGGCAACAGCCTCATTGGCGGATATCATGAACTCCTCGATAATCATATGCGCAAAATTCCTTTCCGCCCCGATAATCGCTTCGGGATTGCCCTGCATGTCGAGGACCACCTCGGGCTCGGGGAGGTCGAAATCAAGGCTCCCTCTTTTCATCCGTGCGGATTTCAGGATGGTGCAGAGTTCCCCCATCATCTCGAAATCGCCCAGGAGGGATTCATACCTGCCCCGTTCTTCCGGGTCCTTGTCCACCACTATTTTTTTTACGGAAGTATAGGTCATCCGCTCATTGCTCCTGATCAGGCTGGGATAGAATTTCATCCCCAGCCGTTCACCCTGCCGGTTGAATTCCATCTCAGCCGTAAAGGCGAGCCTCTCAACGTCGGGCCTCAGGCTGCAGAGGTCTTCCGAGAGTTCCTTGGGGAGCATGGGAATCACCCTGTCGGGAAAGTAGACGCTCGTGCCTCTTTTCCGGGCTTCCAGGTCTATGGGGGAGTCCCATCTTACATAATAGCCGACATCGGCAATGTGGACCCATAGCCTGAAGCCTGCTTCCGTTTTCCTGATGGACACGGCATCGTCAAAATCTTTTGCCCTTTCTCCATCGATCGTCACCGTAGGGAGACTGCGCAGGTCCTTTCTCTTCCCATCCGTTTTGTATACTGCGTCTTTAGCTCTTTCCGCAAGGTCCCCGGCTTCCTCGTTAACCTCGGAGGGAAACTTTCCCGGAAGGCTGAATTCATCGATTATGCCCTCCACCTCGGCTGCCGGACTGTCGGGTTTGCTCAGTACCTTGATGACACGCCCTGCAGTCGGCTTTTTGTCGCTCGGGTAGCTGATTATTTCAGCGATGACCGTATCGCCTTCCTTTGCCTTACCCTTGTCCCTGGGGGCCACGTAGAGATAGAAAGGGACGGCCCTGTTCTTCGGCTTGATATAGTAGGAGGTCTTGTCGGACTCGAAGGTACCCATGATCTTCGTATGCGCCCTTTCAAGTATCCTGATGATTCTTCCATCCCGCCGCTGCCTGTTCTCAACTTTTGCGATGACCCTGTCATTGTCCATGGCCCCGAGGGTCGCCTTGGCGGGAATAAAGATGTCCCTTTCCCCGGGTTTTTCGAGTATCACAAACCCGTAGCCTTCCCGGTGCGCCTCAAAATGGCCTGTAACAAGACTCATCTCTTCGGCCGGCCCGTAGAGGCCCTTTCTTGTGCGGATGATATCGCCCTCACTCACCATCTCACGGAGGAGCCTTTTGAGTTTGCGCCGCTCCGATGGAGAGAGATTCAGGGTAAAAACAATACCGTTGAAATTTACGGGTTTTGTGATCTTTTCCCTGAACAGTGCGATTAACGAATCTTTTGTCAGCATAGTTGCTCTTTTCTTAAAGATGTGTTTTGCGTTCTGTGCCACACAGGGATGAGTCCCTGTTCCGCCGGAAAATTAATGAATGGAAGGCTTAAGGATTGGAGGTCTTCGGCTCCGCCGGTGCGGAAGGCGCCTTGGCGCCGTTGCCTGAATCGCCCTTTGCAGGCCGGGGGGGTTTCACCTCAGGCAGATTCAGGTTCACGACTTCGCCCTCTCCTCCAAGGTTCTTTATTTCTTTGCCGTCATATCTCAGCGCCACCCCGGCGCCATTGCCGATTTTCAGGGCCAGACTCTTATCGGCCCCGAAGTGCGCTTTGTCCCCGGGATTAAGCATCAACTCCCTTTTCTCCGAGCCGTCTATGGTTACTTGAATCCAGGTCCTGCCGGTAGCGGCAATATCGAGGCTGTGTCTCTTCTTCTGGGCCGCTGTGTTTTCCTTCTGTGCTGCTGCTTTTTCCGGGGGCTGGGGCTTTTCCTTTGTTACGGCAGGAGCGCTTTTTGCAGCAGCGCCTTCCGGCCTCATTGCAGTTTCCGGCGGCGTTTTGGTTGCAGCTTGGCCCGGCTTTTTTGCTTCGGGCTGAACCTTTGCTTCCGGCACGCCTTTTGCGGAACTTGGCTCCCCGGGCTTATTCAGGTCGTCGGCCGGAGCAACCGGTGTTTTACCGACCTCCGGCGCTTTTGCCGGCTGTTGCTGCCCGGGCGGCGCCGGGGTCATCTCCTTTTGCCGGGGGATCAGGGAGTAGATACCCACAGCAGCTATGACCAGCAGAAAAAACCAGAGCATCTTTCCCGATAAAAAACTGCTCTTGCTCGCTTCTTCGCCTGCAGACGCATCTGCTTCATCGCTTTCGCTCAGGACGATTTTCTTTATGATCTCCAGATCATCATGGTTTTCTTTGGATAGAGAGGATGCCTTGGGCTTCTCAGAATGCTCTTTGCCCTTTGGAGCGCCCTTGCTCTCCATGTATTTTTCATAAGGGTTGAGCGCCAGATCAGCAGGGATGCCGAGAAATTCAGCATATTCCTTGATATACCCCCTCGTGTAAACTTCTACCGGAAGCTTGACATAGTCCTCTTCCTCTATGGCCCTCAGATAGCTCCCCTTTATCCTGGTGATATTGGCTATCTCGCTAATATCCTTGCCAAGTTGTTCCCTGCGTTCCTTCATTACGCTCGACATATCTATAAGTTACCATAATTAAGTTATTAAATAAAAGATATCCCCGATTGTAAACCATCGTATGCTATTATAGTTTACAATGAAGCGCGTTGTAATTACCGGCATCGGCGCCGTAACTCCGCTGGCTAACAATTTCAACGACTCCTGGGCAGAAATCAAAAAAGGCTCGTCAGGAATAGGTAGGAACACACGGTGTGATACCTCCGGCCTCCCCTGGAAAGTTGCGGGTGAAGTTAAAGGCTTTGAAACCTTACCGTATCTGACGGCAAAGGAAAGGCTGCGCCTCGATCCCTTTGTGCAGTATGCAGTCGCTGCAGCGCACATGGCCTGTGAAGACGCCGGGGTGTTACCGCATGCAGGCCCCCTGTCAAAAGCAGGGATCATCATAGGGTCCAGCCGCGGCGGGATAACCACTATAGAAAAGGAATCCCGGAAGCTCTTCCGAAAAAATGCCCCCCGCCATGTTTCCCCTTATCTCATGCCTTCGACAACAATAAGCATTGCTGCTTCATATACTGCGCAGAAGCTGGGCATAAAAGGGCATTGCCTCGGCATCTCGAACGCGTGCGCATCGGGAGCGAATGCCATCGGGGAGTCTTTCAGGCTGATAAGGAACGGCCATACGGATCTCATGCTGGCAGGCGGCGCCGAGGCGCCCCTGTGCAGGCTTTGCATCGACGGGTACGGCATTTCAGGAGCGCTTTCCAAAATCAACAACGCCTCGGCAAGCAGGCCTTTTGACAGGGCCAGGTGCGGCTTTATCCTTGCAGAAGGCGCTGCGGTGCTCGTGCTCGAGGAACATGAATCTGCGCGAAAAAGAAAAGCGCCTCTCTATGCTGAAATAATCGGGTACAGCAGCACGACAGACGCCTTTCACCTGACAAAGCCCGACCCGGCAGGCGAAGCGCATGCCTTGTCCGTTGCGCTTGAGGCCGCCGGGGTCCTGCCCGGAGAAATCGATTATATCAATGCCCACGGCGCCTCCACCCTGCTCGGAGATAAAGCGGAAGCGCAGGCCATAAGAGCTGTTTTTGGGGGCACGTCCCCGGGAATCCCCGTAAGTTCGGTGAAGTCGATGACCGGGCACATGCTTGCAGCCTCGGGCGCCTTTGAAGCGGCATGCACTTCCCTGAGCATCCGGGAAGGGATCATTCCTCCGACCCTTAACCTTACGGATAAGGACCCGGAGTGCGATATTAATGTCATTGCCGAAGTGTGGGAAAAACCTGTCGGGATCGCCCTTTCGAACTCCTTCGGCTTCGGTGGGGTGAACGCAGTGCTCGTCCTGAAAAAGTGCCGGAGTTTGGTGATTTGAGAAAATAATTTATAATTAAATTAGAGTTTGCGTACACGCCCTGGGATCGTTTATAAACCATCAGAGCATTGCCGGGCCGCAGACAAAGGCGCGAATGCCCCACTTACAACGTTTTTTCTCGATAGCCTCTCCCCTTATAACCCGGACCCGGTCATGTACACAGGCAGGAGAGGCGCTCCCTTATTCTTATCAGCATTTCGATCTCCATTGTAATAACTGAGGCAATTCTCCCGTATACGGAGGATTTAGTTTAACAAGGAGGTGGAATCGTATGTATGGAGAAGCCATCCTGATACCTGCCGTTGCAGGGAGCTTTATTGCCGGGCTTGTGGCTGCACGCGTTCTCATCAAAAAATCCGCACTCATCAAAAAGTCCGATATCGCCTTTTCCGCGCGCATCCAGCTCCTCGGGGAGATACCCTTCACTCCCCTTCCCCGGCGCAAGGGAATATTTATAAAAGATACCCTTGAAATGAAGAGGAACATGGAAGAGCTGAAGCGGTTCCTCGACACAAACCTCATGCTCAGGTATGCAAAGGAGTTCAGGATCAATTACATCGGACTGGAAGGGGACCGGGAGGACGGTTCGTGGAGTCCGCACCGGCTTGCCTTTTGCTCGACGAGCAACACCTACAAGGGCGGGTACAATATCTACCTGAATCCTGACCTCGATGTGCAGGAGGTCTCGTTAAAGCTAAGCTGGGAACTCGAAACAGCGATTTCATCTTCAGACGTATATCCGTTCCTGTTTCTTCACGAGGTTGGACATACAACCAGGGCGGGCAACCAGGATTTTTATACGGCAGTAGTCAACCACGCCTTTTCAGGAGAGCGGCGCTCGTCAAAAAGAAAAGGAGAGCTTATCAGCCTGAAGAGCGCTATCGAGCACTTTGCCGACCGGTTCGCCCTCAGGGAACTGCCGCGCTGGAAAGAGAGGGACCCGGCGCCGCAGTGAAGCAGCGCCGGCGTCATTCAAGTCCCCTGTGGTCCTTCCAATACCGGTACTCATAAGGCCACTCCTGCTTTCGCCACAGCATCAGGCTGCGCATTCTTTCCTTAAAATTGTCTATCCTTTTCTCGACATCGCTGTCTTTCACTTTATCTTTCCAGGAGAGGACTAATTTTTCTCCCAGATCAAATGCAGCTTTCCTTATATCTTCCGGGTACGTTTCACCGGTAATGTTCCCCATGGTTGCCCAGACGGAACCGACAGGTTTTATCCCTGTGACGATTAAAAAGTAGTTTAAGTAATCGGCAACCGCCTTTTCATCCCCGCCCCCCGACGTGACAACGGAAGCCCCGTATTTCCCTTCAAAGGAGAGGCAATGGATCACTCCGCAGCATCTGTCCATAAAGGCTTTCATCTGTGCACTGACATTGAAGATATAGTTCGGACTGGCTATAACCACGCCGTCTGCGTTGAGAATTTTGTCTTTGATCTTTTCAAATTCGTCATCCTGCGGGCATTTGCCTTTCTTATGGCAGGTATCGCAGGCCTTGCAGAGGAGCACATTTTTTCCCGTAAGATATACCGTCTCGGTTTGTGCGCCCCGGGACTCAGCGCCTTCCAGGACAAGCCGGGTCAGCCTTGCAGTGCTTCCCTTCGGACCATGGGGACTTCCGACTAAACCGATGATTTTCATTTTCGCTCCCTTCCTTCAACGGCATTGCATGCGGCGGGGCAGTACCCCTCCCCTGCACGCGATCTAAATTATCGTTTTTTCATATATCCTGAATCTCTTGTATTCCGGCGCCCCGAACATTTCTGCAATCCGTATTACCAGTATATTATTCTCCAGAACCCATGAGAATTCTATTTTCTTGTAATTGCCCTTCAGGATGCCTTTGAAGCCCTCTTTAAAGAGCAGGGCATCGACACCCCTGTTCCTGTATTCCGGCTTGATCCCGTAGAGGAGCAATCTGAGAGAGGATATCTTCCTGGAATAGTAGAGCGCCTTTGCTATCGTAAGCGGGTTCAATTTACCCCACATATGTTTCAGGACAAAATTAAAATCAGGAATCAGCCCCAGGAAACCTATGGGGATACCGTCCTTTTCGGCAATAAGCGTCAGCTCCGGCGCCACAAGGGGTTTCAGCCTTCCGGCGCTGTATATGAGTTCGTCGTCGGGAATGGGAATGAATCCCCAGTTTTCACTCCACGCCGAATTATAAATATCCTTAAACACCATCATGTCGTCAGTAAAATCTTTTTTGCTTATCGGCCTGACGGTGATGCCTTTCCTCTCCGCCAATGCAGCAACCCTCAGGACCTTCTCCGGCAGACTGTCCTTGAAGTTATAGAGAAACGCAAGCAGGTCCTTGGATTTCACCAGCCCCAGGGCTGCCATAAGATCATTGTAATACGGTTTGTTGTAAGGGGTCATGAGCATCGGGGGCTTGTCGAACCCCTCTGTCAGGAACCCGCACTCCTCGTTGGTCGAGAAGTTCATCGGCCCCCGCATGACCTCCATGCCCTGCTTCGCCAGTTCAGCCTGCACCCTGTCCAGCAGCGCGCCTGCAACCACGCGATCATCCATGCATTCGAAAAAGCCGAAAAAACCCGCCTTTTCATTGTGAGTTTTTATATGCTGGGGATCGATCACCGAGGCTATGCGACCTGCAATCCGGCCGCCCTTTGCAGCCAGGAAAAACTTCACGGCAGCATGTTTGATGAAAGGGTTTTTCTCGCTGAAATGAGCCATCATGTCCCTGGTCAGCTGGGGCACATACAAGGGGTCGCCTGCATACAGGGAAAGGGGAAATTCGATAAAGGCGCGAAGGTCACGTTTTGTCGTGACCTCTTTTATTTCAATCATGCTGCTCCCAAAATGCTGTTCGGAATTCTGCAGGGGCTGCCGTCATGGAAGGGGATCAGATAAGGCCTATGGCCTTTCCGACTTTCCTGAACGCATCGAGAACCTTGTCCAGCTGTTCATCAGTGTGGGTCGCCATGTAACTTGTCCTGATAAGCGCCTTCCCGGGCGGCACTGCAGGAGAAACGGCAACATTGGCGAATACTCCTTCTTCCTGGAGCATGATGATCGCTTTGAAGGCCGCTTCATCTTCGCCGACAATGATGGGGATGATCGGGGTCCGGCTCGGCCCCACCCTGAAGCCGAGGTCCTTGAAGCCCTTGAGCATTTTGTGGGTGTTCTTCCAGAGCGTTTCGAGCCGCTCGGGCTCGTTTTCGATAATATCGACTGCCGCGCTTACCGCGGCAACCGAGGCAGGCGGGGGGCTCGCGCTGAATATCAGGGCCCTGGCAAAATGTTTTATATAGTGGATGACGGATTCATCGCCCGCAATAAAGCCGCCGATGGATGCAAGGGATTTGCTGTAGGTCCCCATAACCAGGTCTACGGCGTTCTCAAGCCCGAAGTGTTCGGACGTCCCCCTGCCGGTCTTGCCGAGAACACCAATCCCATGGGCATCATCCACCATAAGCCTTGCCCCGTATTTCTTCGTAAGTTTCAATACTTCGGGCAACTCGATGATGTCGCCCTCCATGCTGAATACGCCGTCCACGACGACAAGCTTTCCCCTGCCGTTGTTTTCAGAGAGCACCCGTTCAAGATCCGCCATGTCATTGTGCTTGAATCTCTTGACCTCGCCGTAAGACAACCGGCAGCCGTCAACAATACTGGCGTGGTCCATTTTATCCATGATAACGATATCATCTTTGCCGACCAGCGCGGATATGACACCGAGGTTGACCTGGAAGCCCGTGGAAAACACCAGGGCTGCCTCTTTCCTCATGAACCGTGCAAGCTTCTCTTCCAACTGCACATGGATATCAAGAGTTCCGTTCAGAAACCGGGAGCCCGCGCAGCCGCTCCCGTATTTCCTTATCGCACTGAGCGCGGCCTCTTTCACCTTCGGATGATTGGTAAGCCCGAGGTAGTTGTTCGAGCCGACCATGATCATTTTTTTGCCGTCTATGAGCACTTCGGGGTCCTGCGCGCTCTCTATCACCCTGAAGAAAGGATAAAAGCCCGCTTTCTGCAACTCCCGCGCAGCATTGAATCTGAGGCATTTTTCGAATATGTCAGTAGTTCCCATCATAGCCACTGATGGATCCTGTACCAGTCTGCCGTCCATTTTGCTCCTTCCTTGATTTTCACCTTCGGCTCAAACCCCAGCTTCTCCATAGCTTTTGATGTGTCGCAAATCCAGTGAGAATATTTCATTTCCTTGATTTTATCACTGTTGATGATGTTCGTCCCCCTCAGCTTTTCGGAAGCAAAGCCGAGGACCGGCATAAAAAACCGGGGGATAGTCAGACGCACCGGCCTTTTCTGAACCGCATCGGAAATGGCGTCTATGACTTCGTCAATAGAGTAAGCATTACCATCTGACATGAAAAAAATCTCCCCCTTTGCCCTTTCTTCCAGTGCGGAGAGTATTATACCATGTATCAGGTCCTCAACATAGAGAAATGAATAATAACATTTTCCCCAGTAGGGAATCATCCCGGATTTCACCATTTTGAAAAAGACCAGCAGGTCCCTGTCGCGCGGCCCGTACACAGCGGGGGGCCTGATAATGGTCACCGGCAGTTTGTCCCGGTATGCATACACCGCCTTTTCTCCTGCGAGCTTGGTCTTTCCGTAAATCGATACCGGCAAGGTCGCGCAATCCTCTTTCAGGGGCTTGCCGTCACAGCTCGGCCCCGCGGCGGCAAGAGAACTGAGATGTACGAACCTCCTGATTCCGGGGCTATGTTCAAGCGCTGCGCCTATTAAATTATCCGCTCCCTTTGCATTGGCGTTGAAGGACTCGGACTCGCAACAGGTCTTTGTCACCCCCGCAAGATGGAAGATGTAGTCCATTCCCTGCACAGCCCTGGGGAGCGAGTCCCTTTAGGTACTATCGCCTATCACAATTTTTACGGGAAGGTCTTCGATGTACTTCAGGCTTGATGCGCTCCTTACAAGACAGGTGACATCAAAGCCCTCACGCACAAGGGCGCCTACAAGGTGGCTGCCTATAAAACCGGTTGCTCCTGTTACAAGGGCTTTCATAAATCGTATCTATTGTATGTAAGGTCCGGCATTTTTTTCAAGAAAACTTTCTCACTCTGACTTTCAGCCCCTTCACTTCCTCCACAATCACCTTTTCACCGCTGCGGATCGCCTCATCGGAAAAGGCGGACCACAATTCACCATGCACAAAAACCATGCCGCCCCCGTGCGTTATCTCTGTTTTTGCCGTGCCTTCAAGTCCGATTAGTCCTTCCGCTCCTGTAACGGGTTTTCTCTTATATGCCCTGTAGGCAAGCCTTACGGTAAGGGAAAAAAATGCGGCCGTGATAAAAGCGGCAAAGAGCACTGTGGACAGGGAGAGTTTAAAAAGAGGAGAAGAGGATTCGAAGAGCATCAGGGAGCCGAGGACAAGGGCCAGGAGGCCGCCGGCCGTCAGCAGGCCATGGGAGATAATCTTCACTTCAAGGACAAAAAGAATGATGCCGAGGACAATCAGCAGCAGCCCGGCATAATTGACCGGAAGGGTCTGCAATGCATAGAAACCGAGAATCAGGCAGATGCCCCCCACAACTCCGGGGAAGATCGCCCCAGGGCTGGTCAGCTCAAAAAACAGACCGTAAAAACCGAGGAGCATGAGTATATAAGCCACATCGGGGTTGCTGATGAAATCCAGGATCTTGTCCCTGATCCCCATTTCACGTTCAATGACCTTGGCGCCCGAGGTCCTCAGCGCCTGCTCTCCTGCAGCGGTCTTTACTTCCTTACCGTCAATTTCCGAGAGCAGTGACTTTATGTCCGGCGCCACCAGATCAATAACATTTTTTTTCAAAGCCTCTGTCTCGGTGATGGAAACGCTCTTCCGCACGGCCTCTTCAGCCCATTCGGCATTCCGCCCCCGCTCCCGTGCAATCGACCTGATATAGGCTGCGGCATCGTTTGTCACCTTCTCGGACATCACCTTATCCATCTTCCGGCCCACGGACACCGGATGCGCAGCGCCTATGTTCGTGCCGGGGGCCATTGCCGCTATGTGCGCCGCCATGGTGATAAAAACACCGGCTGATGCGGCCCTGGCCCCGCTCGGCGCCACGAACACGACAACCGGGACATCGGATGCAACGATGTCCCGGACAATGCTCCTCATCGAGGAATCAAGTCCTCCGGGGGTATCCAGCCTGAGGACCAAAGCTTCAATGTGCTCCGGCGACCTTCCCCCTGCACTCCTTCCTGTAAGTGCGCCTGCATTGATGCCGTTCACCTCTTTCAGGGCCTTGCCGATATATTCGGCTGCAACGGGATTGATGACGCCGTCCACAGTGATGACCACCACCTCTCTTTCACGGGGGAGAGCGGCGGCAAGCAGATCCGGGGAGCACAGGGAAAGGCATAAAAGACAAAACGCCATTGCCGCCGGAATAGATTTTTTTAGCATAGAAAAATTATAGCACAGGTTATGGGGAATGCCCCTGCCGGCGCTGAAGCTTTCTTTTTATTGACACTATGTTTTGTTACTGGTATATTCTTTAAATGAAAAAATACGGCAAAGGAAATTCCGTCAAAGACGTCCTGGCCCTCGTGCTGGCAGGAGGCAAGGGCGAACGGCTGCATCCCCTTACCATCCACAGGGCAAAGCCTGCCGTGCCCTTCGGGGGAAAATACAGGATCATCGATTTCACCCTCAGCAATTGCATCAATTCCAATATAAGAAAGATATCCGTGTTCACCCAGTACAAGTCCCTGTCCCTCGATCGTCACCTTGCTCTGGGATGGGAGAACCTCTTCAATCCCGAACTCGGTGAATTCATCCTTTCCATCCCGCCCCAGCAGAGAGTGGACGAGAGATGGTACGAAGGGACCGCTGATGCCGTTTACCAGAACACCTATTTTATCGAAAAAGAACAGCCGCCTTTCCTGCTCATCCTTTCCGGAGACCATATCTATAAAATGGATTACTCGGAAATGCTCGCCTTCCATCTTGAAAAAGGGGCGGTCGGGACCGTGGCGGCGATAGAGGTCAGCAAAAAGGACGCATCCTCTTTCGGGGTCATGGAGGTCGACAAGGATTGGAGAATAATAGGTTTTGAAGAAAAGCCCGAAGAGCCCAGGCCGTTGCCCGGCAACCCGGAGCTGTGCCTCGCTTCCATGGGAGTTTACCTGTTCAATACGGAAGCGATCGTCGAAGAGCTGAAGACGGACGCTGCGAAATCATCAGCCCACGATTTCGGCAAAGACATAATACCCGACATGATGAAAACCGGCAAACTCGTTGCCTATAATTTCAGGGATGAGAATAAAAAAGAAGCGAATTACTGGAGGGATGTCGGGACCATCGACGCCTATTGGGAAGCAAACATGGATATCGTTTCCGTTGATCCGCTCCTGAACCTCTATGATGAAGAGTGGCCGATACGGACTTATCAATGCCAGAATCCTCCTGCCAAATTCGTCTTTGCACAGGAGTTCAAGGGAGGCCGGCTCGGCATATCGCCGGACTCGATTGTCTGCGACGGCTGCATTATCAGCGGCGGCAGGGTCCAGAACTCGATCCTCTCCCCCAATGTCCGGGTAAACAGCTGGGCCTCGGTCAGAGATGCCATCCTCATGGAGAACGTGGAAATCGGAAGGTATGCAAAGATAAAGAAGGCGATTATCGACAAAGACGTATTCATCCCACAGGACACGGTGATCGGATACAACCCGGAGGAAGACCGCAGGAAATTCCATGTAAGCCCGAACGGCATAGTTGTCATCCCCAAAGGGACGGACTTCAGAAAGCTGTAATTGATCCTCCTCTTATTCTTTGAGATTCGGAGTTTGTGATTTGGGTATTTTTATTTTTTTTCGACCAGCACATTGTCGATGAGCCGTGTGCTGCCGATTTTTACCGCAAGGGCCAGCAGGTTCTGTTTTTTAAAGGCGGACAATTCCTCCAGGGTCTGAGGATCATAAGCCCCTGCATACTGGATCTCGGCAATGAGGGGCTCTGCTTTCAATGCTTCATTGAGATGCCTCTTTGCCTCCTCAGGGCCGGCAGCGCCGCCCTTCATCATTTCAGAGGCGGACAGGAGGGACTTGTATATAACCGCTGCGGCCTTTCTTTCAGCGGTATCCAGATATGCATTCCGGGAACTCATTGCAAGGCCGTCGCCCTCCCTGATGGTCGGGCAGACGACCAGCTCCAGGTCCATATTCAGGTCCTCCGCCATCCTCCTGATAATGACCGTCTGCTGAAAGTCCTTCTGCCCGAAATATGCCCTTGCCGGTTTCACGATGTTGAAAAGTTTGCACACAACAGTAGCGACCCCGGTAAAGTGC
The DNA here is from genome assembly GCA_021847795.1 of Nitrospirota bacterium. Classification (GTDB taxonomy): domain Bacteria; phylum Nitrospirota; class Thermodesulfovibrionia; order Thermodesulfovibrionales; family Dissulfurispiraceae; genus JAMCVZ01. The sequence continues at coordinate 6,795 of JAJZPZ010000040.1, read as the reverse complement.
CCCGGGCGATAAGCGCCGCAAAGCCTTTCGGACAGGCCCCCCATCAGGATAGACGTCGAAAATCCCTGAGGATACATTGTTTTGGCTTCCGGCATTAATATGATATCAACACCCTCTTCTCTCAGCTTTCCGATGTCCCCGTCAAGGTCCCTCGGGTATTTATCGAAATCCTCGTTCTTGCCGAATTGGATTGGATTGACGAAGATACTTACGACAACGATGTCAGTTTCGCCCTTTGCCCTTTTGACAAGGCTCAGATGTCCCCTGTGTATCGCCCCCATTGTGGGCACAAAGCCGATACTTTTGCCCTGGTGCAGGGACCTTTTAGAGGTCTCCTGCATTATCCTGAGTGTGCGTATTGATTCCATCATTTACTCTAGCCAACATGCACCGCGCCGGTCAAGGGGAAAGAGCCGAAAAACTCCTCTAAAAGTATTTCATACCAGGCTTATGGCCTGACTTGAAACCACAGAGGGGAATTCCGGCACTACAGGATCGGGCCGAATATGAATATGTCTTTCATCGCATCACAAAGGCTTTGGGGTGAATTCGTTGACAAGATCACCGTTTCGGTGTATAAGGAAAATAAGGAGAAATATCTTTTCCACAAGGAGGAATGACCATGGCAGATTATGTAATCCTCAGCAAACTGACGGATGAAGGAAGAAAGACCATCAAACACAATCCTGACAGGATGTTCGAGGTCAACAAGGAACTGGAGTCGATGGGGATAAAGGTAAAAGAGCAGCTCATCGTCCTGGGCCTCTATGATTTCGTGAGCATTGTCGAGGCCCCTGATAACGAAACGATCATGAAAATGTCCATGGAACTCGGCTCCCGGGGCTCCGTTGAAATCCTCACACTGCCTGCGATCCATGCCGAAGACTTCGTAAAAATGCTTGGCGAAAAGAAGTTTGCACACGCATCCCGATAAAAACATTGCAGCCGCACACTACTACGTAGTCAACCTTAAAATTGCGCGCCCACTACATAGCTCCCCTCCTATTTCAGGAGGGGTGTCCGAAGGACGGGGTGGTAATTGAATGAAAACTCATCTCTCCATAACCTACCACCCCTGCCCCTCCTTAACCAAGGAGGGGAGCTTCCGACCACAGAAACAAGTTTGACGACGTACTGGCGCGAACTGCTGCACTGCAACACCTCCCCGATACCCCCGCCGGGACAGATCTGCCCACATGGCCCCAACAATAACAGCGCGCCACCCTGATGACCGTGCCGCATTTTCACAGCCGGGTCAGGTGGGGTCCCGCTGCACGGAAAAAACGGCGCTGATTTTTCACGTAAATTTATTTTATACTGTAAGGTTCGGGCTTCACAATGAATCTCGTTTTATGATATGGTGTAATAATAGATTGTAGACCCTTGATCAGGATTCCGGATTTATAGTCAGTCCTGCAATCAGCAATCATCATTATCAAATCTAAGGAGGTTACATGGCAAGGAAGATTGTGTTGGCATATTCAGGCGGCCTTGACACATCTATTGTGATTAAATGGCTGATAGAGAAATATAATGCAGAGGTGATAGCCTTCTGCGCAGATCTTGGACAGGGCGGTGAAGAGTTGGGGACCGTCAGGGAAAAGGCCCTGAAAACCGGGGCCTCAAAGGCATACGTTGAGGACCTGAGAACTGAGTTCGTGAGGGATTATATATTCCCCATGCTGCGCGCAAACGCCATGTATGAGGGCACTTACCTGCTCGGCACCTCCATAGCACGGCCCCTTATCGCAAAGAAACAGATCGATATAGCCTTGAAAGAGGGAGCTGACGCAGTAGCCCACGGTGCAACGGGCAAAGGAAATGACCAGGTACGGTTCGAATTCACCTACTATGCCCTGAAGCCGGACATCACCGTCATCTCCCCCTGGAGAGAATGGTCTTTCGATTCACGGCAATCCCTTATCGCTTATGCGGAAAAGCACGCCATTCCCGTACCGGCCACACGGGAAAAACCCTACAGCACCGACCGGAATATCCTTCATATCAGTTACGAAGGAGGAATCCTTGAAGACCCCTGGGCGGAACCTACCCAGGATATGTATACCATGATGGTTTCTCCTGAAAAGGCCCCTGACAGGCCCACCTACATCGAGGTCGATTACCGGGAAGGCAACCCCGTGGGGCTGGACGGCAAGGAGCTTTCTCCTGTCGAACTCTTCGAACGCCTGAACGCAATTGCAGGGGGAAACGGCATCGGGCGGGTGGATATCGTGGAAAACAGGTACGTGGGAATAAAGTCCCGGGGTGTTTACGAAACGCCTGCAGGCACGGTCCTTCACGCGGCCCACAGGGCACTGGAATCCATTACCCTGGACAGGGAAGTCTTTCACCTGAGGGACTCGCTTATCCAGAAATATGCGGAACTCGTTTATTACGGGTACTGGTTCGCTCCTGAACGGATAATGCTCCAGGCCGCCATGGACACCATACAAAAGGATGTCACCGGCACGGTAAGGCTGAAATTATACAAGGGCAATTGCCTTGTTGTGGGCAGGAAATCTCCCAATTCGCTGTACCAACCCGACCTGGCGACCTTTGAAGCGGAAAAGGTATACAATCAAAAAGATGCTGAAGGATTCATCAAGCTGAATGCCCTGCGCCTTAGAGTGAACAGCATGCTCAGGGGAACCCGGGGCCGTTAAACCCGGCAGATCATAAGGAATGCAGACACAGGCCCAAAAAGACAATGAGGTTAAATACCTGCTCGCCCTTTCCTTTATAAAGGCGATAGGGCCGGTGACGATAAAACGCCTGCTCTCGGCCTTCCGCTCACCGGGAAAGATATTTGAGGCCGGGCCGGGCGAGCTTACCGGCATCGGGGGGATCAAGGAGTCAAAGGCAAAGGGGATTAAGGAATTCAGGGCATGGGACAGGGTCGAACAGGAGATCGAAACCGCGCGCCGGTCCGGCATGCGGCTCATCACGTTTACAGACACTGAATACCCGGAACCGCTCAGGCAGATCGACGATGCGCCGGTAATCCTTTATACAAAGGGAGAGCTCATACCCGAAGATAAATATGCCGTTGCTATCGTGGGTTCGAGGGACATGTCCTACTACGGACAAAAAGCCGCTGAAACCATAGCGTACGGGCTGGCATCGTCAGGGCTTACCATCATCAGCGGCATGGCGCGCGGGATCGATACGGCCTCGCACAAGAGCGCGCTGAAGGCAGGGGGCCGCAGCATCGCCGTGCTGGGCAGCGGCCTCGACATGCCCTACCCGCCGGAAAATACCGGCCTGTTTGAAGCATTGTCCAGGTCAGGGTCCGTCATCAGCGAGTTCCCCCTGGGCACTCCTCCCAACAGGGAGAACTTCCCCAAGAGGAACAGGCTGATCAGCGGGCTTTCCCTGGGAGTACTCGTGGTGGAGGCAACCGCGAAAAGCGGCTCACTGATAACGGCAAATTACGCCCTGGAACAGGGGAAGGATGTCTTTGCAGTTCCGGGCAATATAGCTTCACGCACCTCTGAAGGGACCAATTCCCTCATAAAGAGGGGAGCAAGGCTTGTCCAGAAGGCAGAGGACATTCTGGAGGAGTTGTCGCCTGTAGTAAAAGGCCTTCTGCGCGCCCAGGGGAATGCTCCTGAGAAAAGGAGCGGGAAGACCGGGACACTTGAAATAAGTGAGGAAGAAAAGGCAATATGTAATCTTTTGGACAGCGGGACCAGGCATATAGACTCGATCTCAAGGGAACTCAGGATGTCGCCCTCCAGGCTTTCAGCGCTTTTGCTCAAGCTTGAAATGAAAGGCGTGATAAAACAGACAGAGGGCAATAATTTTTATATACTTTAAGGAGGAAGGATTTGGCGAAAAGGCTGATGGATGTATTGCGGGTCCTCGCAAAGGAATTGATCGAAAAAGGCTATGACGCGGATGATATGCTGAAAAAAGTCAGCGCCTTTGATATAGATTTCCCGACAGTGAAAGAGGAACTTATTACAATGGAGCTGACAAAGCACATTGACGACACGGAGCTTGACACAATAAGGGCTCTTCTGGCTTATATACTTATGAAGGACACGGAACTCGAAACCGAAGAAATATACGCGTTCATCTTCGGCAGGGGACGCCAGATAATCTGGAATTAAAGGAGGGCTTGAAAATTGAAGTCTCTTGTTATAGTCGAATCGCCTGCAAAGGCAAAAACCATAAATAAAATACTAGGTAAGGATTTCGGGGTAAAGGCATCGGTAGGACATGTAAAGGATCTCCCCAAGAAGGAACTCGGCATTGATGTCGACGATAATTTCACTCCCCACTATGTCACGATCCCCGGCAAGGAAAAAGTACTGAGAGAGCTCAGGAGCGAAGCAAAAAAGGCCGAGACAATATACATCGCGACAGACCCTGACAGGGAGGGGGAGGCCATTGCGCACCACATAGCAGAGGATATCAGGCCTGCAAAGAACACAAAGAAAATCTTCCGGGTCACCTTCCATGAGATCACGGAGAGGGCGGTTAAGGAAGCGATGCAGCACCCGGGTGAAATAGATGTGCACAAGGTTGAGGCCCAGCAGGCCCGGAGAGTGCTCGACAGGCTCGTGGGCTACAACCTCAGCCCTTTCCTCTGGAAAAAGGTCAGGAGAGGGCTGAGCGCCGGAAGAGTCCAGTCCGTTGCAGTGAAGCTGGTCGTGGACAGGGAGAGGGAGATAGAAGCGTTTCAGAAAGAGGAATACTGGACTATCGAGGCGCTTCTGCAGCCGGGCACAAAGGACGAGAATAACATTCAGCCTTTTATTTCCCGGCTCTATAAATACGACGGCTCCCTGGTTATAGACCGTGATGCCCAGGAGGGCCGGCGGTTCCTTATCACCAGTGCGGAGGCCGCGCAGCAGATCATCGATGCGATCAAAGATAAATATTTTTTCCTGTCCAAGAAAGAGAAAAAACTCAGGAAGAGGTCCCCTGCCCCGCCCTTCATAACAAGCACGCTCCAGCAGGAAGCGGCACGAAGGCTGCGGCTCCCGGCAAAAAAGACCATGATGCTCGCCCAGCAGCTCTATGAAGGGATAGAATTGGGCGGAGAGGGCTCGGTCGGACTGATCTCCTATATGAGGACGGATTCATTCCGGGTCGCTGCAGAGGCGCAGCAATGGGCAAGGGACTTGATCGGCAGCAAGTTCGGGAAAGAGTATGTCCCCGAGAAACCGCCGGTTTACAAGAGCAAAGGGAACGCCCAGGAAGCGCACGAAGCGATACGTCCGACCTATCCCGACAAGGGGCCTGAAGCGGTAAAGAATTTCCTAAGCAAAGACCAGTACAACCTTTACAGCCTGATCTGGAACAGGTTCATTGCGAGCCAGATGAGCCCTGCACAGCTCGAACAGACTACCTTTATTATAGGACTAAAAAACACGGGCCGCGATGCAGAGGAATTAGCGGGGACTGAACTCAGGACTTCCGGGACAGTCATAAAATTCCCCGGCTTTATGGCCCTCTATACCGAAAGCAAGGACGAGATAGAAGAGGAGGAAGGCGGGATTTTGCCCTCCCTCAAAGAGGGGCAATCCCTTGAGCGGAAGGACCTGAAACCGCTGCAGCATTTTACCCAGCCCCCTCCCCGGTTCACCGAGGCTACGCTCGTTAAGATGCTGGAGGAAAAAGGCATCGGGAGGCCGAGCACGTACGCGGCAATCCTTTCCACGATCCAGGACAGGAAATATGTGGAAAAAAATGAAGACAGGAGGTTCTTTCCTACGGAACTGGGCGTTGTCGTCAACGACCTTCTTGTGGAAAAGTTCCCTGAACTGATCGACCTCGGCTTTACCGCGAAAATGGAAGACGAGCTCGATGATATCGAAAACAAGAAGCGGAAATGGGTGCGGGTTGTAAAAGACTTTTATACGCCCTTCAACCGCGATCTGAAAGAGGCCTCAAAAGATACGGGCAAAGTGAAACCCCAGGACATTCCCACGGAGGAGGTCTGCGATAAATGCGGCTCTCCCATGGTCATCAAATGGGGCAGACACGGGAGATTCCTTGCATGCTCCGGATACCCCCAGTGCAAAAACACGCGCCCCCTTGAGGGGGAGCAGTCCTCCCAAAAGGCGGAGCCGGCCGTTACTGATGAAGTCTGCGATAAATGCGGCTCTCCCATGGTCATCAAGACAGGCAGGTTCGGAAAATTTCTGGCCTGTTCAAAATACCCTGAATGCAAAAATACCAAGCCCCTTGCAACAGGGGTCAAATGCCCGGTTGACGGGGGAGATATCGTTGAACGGAAGTCGAAGCGCGGCAAGTCCTTCTGGAGCTGCAGCAATTATCCCAACTGCAAGTTTGCGCTCTGGTACAAACCCGTGCCGACGGCCTGCCCCAAATGCAACGCGCCCTTCCTTGTGCAGAAGTGGAACAAGACAGGCGACTCTTTCCTCGTATGCCTGAATAAGGAGTGCAATTACATTGCCGAGGAGAAGAAAGAGGAGCAGCCGGCAGCCGGTGAAGCCTCTTAAATGAGGCCCCCCCTTATCGTCGGGGTCGGCGGGGCGCACAGCGGGATCGGGAAAACAGAAACAGCAGCGGCCCTGCTGAGATACCTCACAAACAGTAACTCTAAAGACAGTGACAAGTTACAAGTAACGAGTAACGAGTTAAAGACTAACGGCAAAGACTTGTCACTGTCTCCGGATCCTTTACTTGTTGCTCATAACTCGTCACTCGTTACTTATAAAAGATGGGGCGCAATAAAATATACACGGACTGAATTCTACTCATCCATCACTGATGACGCCTCCATTCTCACCCTGGAAAACAAGGATACCGCCCGTCTGCTGG
>JAJZPZ010000222.1 GCA_021847795.1 Nitrospirota bacterium | reverse complement strand
GAACAACCGCCTCTGATTACTATGCTTGTTTTTCAACTCGCCTTTTCCTGATTGCCATGGTTATTTTGTTTAATAAGATAAAGCAAATCGGCAAAGAAAATCTACTGCTCTTGACTTTCCCTGCCCGTATCCATTATTTTTTAAAGTTAAATCAATCTCTTTAAAAGGAGTGGTCATGAATTCTATCAAAGTCGGTATTATCGGCGGATCAGGCATGGACGATCCCCGTTTGATGAAAGACATCAAGGAGAAAAAGGTGAAAACTCCTTACGGGACCCCCTCATCCCCTCTCACGGTAGGAAAAATAGGCGGCGTTGAAGTGGCTATCCTCGCCCGCCATGGGAAAGACCATTCCATCTATCCGACAGGGGTGAATTTCAGGGCAAACATATATGCCCTGAAAAAAGAAGGCTGTACCCACATCCTTGCAACAACAGCAGTAGGTTCCCTCCGCGAAAACATACGGCCCGGAGACCTTGTCTTTACCGACCAGTTTATAGATCACACAAAGCACAGGCCCCTTACCTTTCATGATGAAAAGGTGATACACACACCCATGAGCGAACCCTTTTGCAAGGATTTGCGCTCACTTCTCAGCAGCTCTGCAAAGGAACTCAGGCTCAGGCGCCACAAGAAGGGCACGGTAATCACCATTGAAGGCCCCAGGTTTTCCACAAAGGCCGAGTCCCATATGTTCAGAAAGTGGGGCGCCGATGTAATCAACATGTCGACAGTCCCTGAAGTTATCCTGGCAAGGGAAGCAGGCATCTGCTATCAGTCCATAGCGATGTCGACGGATTATGACTGCTGGAAAGAGGGAGAAGAGCCCGTCACCTGGGAGATGGTGCTTGCCACCATGACAAAAAATGCGGATAACGTAAAGAAACTGCTCACCAGGACAATCCCGAAAATAAAAAATTCAAAATGCGCGTGCAACGGACATTAGGAGGATACCATGCCTATTAAATCGAAGATAAGGACTGTTCCCGATTATCCGAAAAAAGGAATTATGTTCAGGGATATAACAACCCTCATCAAAGATCCGGTGGGGTTCAGACTTGTTATCGACACCATGGTCCACAGGTATATCGACGAGGAAGCGGCATTTGATATCATCGTCGGGATAGAATCCAGGGGATTCATCATAGGCGGGGCGCTGTCGTACGCCTTGGGCAAAGGGTTTGTCCCGGTGCGTAAGGCCGGAAAGCTTCCTGCTGACAAGATAACCCATGAGTACACCCTTGAATACGGGACCGATACCATTGAAATGCACAAAGACTCCCTCAAGAAGGGGGCAAAGGTACTGCTCATCGACGATCTCCTCGCCACAGGGGGAACAGCCCTCGCCGCAGCCGCCCTTATAGAGAAACTGGGGGGGACCATAGCAGAGATGGCGTTCATCGTCAATTTGCCTGATGTGGGCGGAGCAAAGAAGCTCACTGAAAAAGGATACAGGTTTTTTTCGCTGACCGAATTCGAAGGAGATTAATTATCAGGAAAGCAGGGCGGGAACAAGAGGGGGCCGCCTGAGACAACCGCACCGGCGCAAGGGTCCATTGCAAGCAGTTTCTCCACCGCCTCCCTGCCCCCCATGCCTCCCGGAACAGTCAGGCCCATAATAGGTCCGCCTGTCTTCATTGCCTTCTCATACACCTCCAGCGCTTCGGCGCCATCTACAGCACATTCCACCTCATAGCCGATACGGCACAGCATTTTACCGGCAATATCTCTCACTATCTCATCATCATCCATCAGCAGCGCCTTCCCCTTACCGGGAATGTTTCCCTCTCCAAAACTGCCTTTCGGCTGTATTTCTTTCCGGGAAGCAGGGAGATAAACAGAGAACGTGGTTCTTTCGCCGGCTTCAGATTTTACGGCAATATGGCCGTCGTGGTTTTCAGCTATGGGACAGTAAACCGCAAGACCGAGGCCGCTCCCCTTATTCCTTGTCGTAAAATAGGGATCGAAGATCCTCGGGCAGCACTGAAGCTGCGGCCGGGCCGGGCACAGATTATATATTATATGATGATTGCTTGATATTATTTTTTTGTTGACTTTTATTTTTATTTTATTTATTTTATTTCCGTTCAGCTTTATTGAACCTTCTCGGGAAACGAATTACAGGAGAAAATTATGGACAGACAATTTTCAACAGACAATGGACCCGGTGCAGGCACGGAGCGCCACGAGATACCAATCACATCGGTAATCACCGTTGAAGGGACCTATCCCCGGCTGGAAGTCGACACAAAACGCGTGAACATGTTTAAAGAACTCTTTCTAAGCGCGCCCCATAAAATACCGCCGATAAGAGTCATTCCGCTTGCAGACAGGGAAGGCCGGTATATCCTAATAGACGGAAAGCATCGGCTGCTGGGGAGACAACACCTCTCGGATTCAATACAGGCAGTCCTCTCACTTGACCCCACCCTGACCTCTCAAAACATAGGGACCCTTGAGATCAAAAGACAAATACGTCTTATGGCATTCTTATGCAACTCAAAGCATGGATTGCTTTTTTCAAGAAAGGACATCAGAAACAACATCATCGAGTTGTATTCCATGGGGACCTCTCCCAAAGACCTTTGCCTGCTTGCTCCTGAGCGCACCGTGCGCCATTACCTGAAAGATATACGTGCGCATGAACGAAAAGAACGGGAGCGCATAAAAGAGGTTATTTTAAAAATGCGGGCCGAGGGTTGTACACAGAAGGAAGCTGCTGCTCGATTAGGGATCACGCAGGGAACGGTCTCTAAAATTGAACAGAGAATAAAGGGAGAAAAGCCTGACGAAAATATCCCGGAAGGTATGAGCGGGAACCCGGCAGATGCAATAAAAGCAAAAGCGGAATCATTCCACCCGGCAAGCTTGCCGCAAGGAATATGCAAGCCCCCCTGCTATCTCAAGGCTGATTCCACCGGCATGGCCGATGAGATTTCTTCAGGGACAGCAACTCCCATAGAGAGGGTCTATGAACTCATCAGGAAAATGAAAGTCACCGGCAAGTCGCAACAATACGTTAAATGCTACCTGATCCCCCTTCTGGCCGAAAAGTTTCCGGTTGTCAACGAACTGATCAAAGGCACCGGCTATGCAATGGAAAATGAACTCCTCATGAGCGATAAACAAAGGCTCATAAAACACATCGCACATATAGAAAAAAAGCATTCAGACCTCGCGAGATCGGAAGAAGCGCTCCGCTCCGAGTTAAATACACGGAAGCACTTCTGCAAAAGACAATGCCGGTTTTCGAGAGAGCAGTACATGAAAGAGCAAAAATATTTCCTTGATTCCCTCTTAGAGGATATTGAGACCCAGGCGCCATACATTCGCATTTTGGGGAGGATAGATAAGGACCTCGTAAACCAGCTGGGCATCGGCCCTTTGACTGCTTTGTTGGAAGCCTTCAGGGATTTCGTGAACCAAAGAAAAGGCATATTGAACACCTCAGAACCTGACTTTGACGATCTCGTGAAAGCTGCGCGCAGGCAGGGGTCTCCGACATATGCTGCAAAAAACGGAAGGGCTGCTGGTGAAAGAGATCTAATCGTACAGATACTGGAAATAAGCAAGAATTCACTGACGGCAGGCGTGTCAAATACAGCGTACAAGTTTCTGTCGACCTTTGATTACTGCTTACAACTCAGGCACGCGCAGGAGGACCTCAGGATGAGGTTGACCAGGTTCGAAAACATACTACGGCAAGCAGCCTTTTCTTCTGATGATTTGGAAGAGCGAATAAGGGAATACCGTAATGCTTTAGAAAGCTATCCGGCGGAGGATGTTAATGGAAGAGTCAATTAAGAAAAAACCCTGTGAGGGCCCGGCCACCGAAACTAATTACTGCTGTGTTGAGGCTTTCCTGTCCAAGAATGAGAAATTAATTGCTGACTTTGCAAATCGGATACTTAGAACAACGCCCCAGGATAAAGAGGACTTGAAGCTGGAAGCTGCTGTTGCGTACTACGAGGCGCTGAATTACATCAACTTTTTCAAAAAAACAAAGTTCTCTTCAGTGTTTACCTGGTTTTACAAGAAACGCCTCTATGCCAAGAGGAAATTTGATTTAACCTGTACGCTGCAGGGCGCCGGCAGGAATAAACTGCCGGCCCCCGGCAAAACTATTGACGAAATAACAATTGAGAATGCCTCTTCGGAGTGGGACAGTCCGGCATTCGCTTCTCATGCGCCTGCAAAAAATCCCCGATGCGGGATGTCGTCTTCCGGTTATCCCTTGAGCCCTCAGGACCATCAATTCAATCTATGCCTGGAGTCGTTTACCGGGAAAGTTTCAATGAGGGTTTATCGCGCACTAATACTCTTACTCGGCGATTCTGATATCAAGTTTA
>JAJZPZ010000039.1 GCA_021847795.1 Nitrospirota bacterium | reverse complement strand
ACCGGGGGGCCCAAGGCCCTCCAGGAAATAATACCTAGGCTGCCTAAAGATTTCCCCACCCCTATTGTCATTGCCCAGCATATGCCGCCCAATTTTACGGGCCCTTTTGCCGAACGACTTAATCAGTTAAGCCTGATTACGGTAAAAGAGGCCGAAGAAGGTGAGTCTTTAAAGCCGGGAGTCGCCCTGGTTGCGCCCGGCGGGGGACATATGAGGGTGATGAGAAAGAGGGGGATAGACACGGTAATCAGCATATCTGAAAACAAGGAGGATTTCATCTACCGCCCCTCGGTGGACGCCCTCATGCTTTCCGTCTCGGAGTGTTTCCCCGGAAGGGCGCTCGGGGTGATCCTGACAGGGATGGGACATGACGGTTTGGACGGCATGATAGCGATGAAAAAAACAGGCGCGAGGATATTTGCACAAAATGAAGATACCTGCGTGGTATACGGCATGCCGAAAGCGGTTGTTGACGCCGGCATAGCGGATAAAATATTATCACTTGAAGAAATGGCAGGTGAAATTATAAACTCTGTTTAGTATTAAGGACATATAAGATTATTTATGCAGTAATAATTCTGGAGGTAAAATGGGATTCGCCTTGAAAGATTTAAGAGTAAAATACAAATTATGGATAATCGTAATCATTGCGCTTGCAGGAACAGTCCTGGTTGCCTCGGTATCTTTGATGTCGTTAAAAAAGAACCTGCTGGCCGAGAAACAATCCACTACAAAACATCTTGTTGAAACCGCCTGCGGGGTGCTTGATTATTATTATAACCTTGCAAAAGCCGGGAAGATGACGGAGGATGATGCAAAGAATGCTGCGATCAGCACAGTGAAGCAGTTGAGATATGAGGGGAAGGAATATTTCTGGATCAATGATATGTATCCGAAGATGATTATGCATCCCTATAAGCCCGAGCTTGATGGAAAGGACCTGTCCGACTTTAAGGATCCCGACGGCAAAAGGCTTTTTGTCGCATTCGTAGATGTGGTGAAAAAGGATCAGGCCGGTTACGTATATTATTTATGGCCGAAACCCAATTTCAAGGACCCTGTGCCGAAAATATCATATGTAAAGGGTTTTGAGCCGTGGGGATGGGTTATCGGCACCGGGCTATATCTGGATGACGTCAGTGCGACTTTCTGGAACAGAACCTGGATGCTTACCATTGTCGTAGCCGTCATAGCCGGCATTATCATACTCATATCCTGGTTTGTCGCAAGGGGCATCTCACAGCCCATATCGGAGATCGTGCATAAAGTGGAACAGGTCGCCGGCGGGGACCTGAAGGTCGCTGTTGACTACGACAGCAAAGATGAGATCGGCATACTTGCAAGAGATGTGAACAAGATGATCAGGTCGTTCAACACCATGATCAACGGCATACTGAACGGGGCAACCCATGTCGTATCCACTGTGGATGTGTTGAGGACACGGGCTGCAAAGACAGCGGAAGGGGCAAAGGACCAGAGCGGTCAGGCTGCGCAGATAGCCACGGCAGCGGAGGAGATGAGCCAGACCATAACGGACATTGCAAAGAACGCCTCCGTTGCATCCGAGATGTCGGGTAATGCGGCTGATGTTGCGGTAGGGGGCAAAGAGATTGCCGACAACGCAATAGCGACTGTTAACAGCGTTTCCACATCCACAACCGAGCTTGCCGGTATGGTGGAGAAGTTAAATACACGGGTAGGAGAAATCGGCAATATCGTGACCGTGATAAAAGATATTGCAGATCAGACAAACCTCCTTGCCCTGAATGCAGCTATCGAGGCTGCCAGGGCAGGAGAGCAGGGGAGGGGCTTTGCGGTTGTAGCTGACGAGGTGAGAAAGCTTGCGGAAAGAACGGTAAGGGCAACCACGGAAATCACCGGGAAGATCAGTGCAGTGCAGGCTGAATCGGAACAGACGGCAAAATCCATGGAAGGAGCGTCAGGGGAGGTGGCCCAGGCTACCAAATATATTAAAAATGTCGGTGATGCCCTGCTGTCCATAGTAAAGGCGATTGAGAAAGTCCGGGACCAGATCACCCAGATCGCAACAGCAGTGGACGAGCAGTCGGCTGCTTCCGAAGAGGTGGCCGGCAATATAGAGAAGACCTCTTCCATTGCAAGGGACATGGAGAAGATGTCAGGAGAGGTTATGGATGAAGTGAATGAGTTGACAAAGATAGCCGAGGAACTCAGAAACTCAACTTCAGGGTTCAGCACAAAAGGCCCCGGTCTGTGAGGAGAAGGGCCTGTATGCCGCGATAGCATTTGATGGAAACCGGAGGGAAAGGGATGTGAGAAAGATCATCAGGCTTTTACTTGCAATCAGCCTTAAATGGAAGGTTCTGACCGGGTATTTTTTCATGAGTGCCCTGATAGTCCTTGTCATTTCTATTATGGGGACGAGTTTTCTGAAAATTCAGGCGAAATATGACGCCCTGAATGCCATGAGCAATGATATTCAGCTCATCAACCAGCTTAAAGCGGATATTAACGGCATGAGGGCGGCTTTTTTGTGGGGGGTCCTGTCTGATGATCCCGGGGTGATGAAAGATATCGAAAACGTTGTTGCGTCATATGTTGAGAAGAACAACGTAAATATAGCCTTGTTGAAGAAAGGCGCGTATAAGGATAAGGTGACTGATATAGAGCAATCACTGGTCCCTTTCAGCGGAACAATGCTGAATGAGCTGATCCCGCTCGTGCAGGCAGGCAAGCGCAATGAGGCGCTCAATATCGTAAGAACGGCACAGACCGAGCGGGTACAAAAATTCATGGCGCTGGCAAACCGGGTTATAGAGGATTCAAAGAACGAATATGTCCGCAGTATGGAAAGTATCAAGGGCGAAGTCCGGTCGGCCATCATAATGGTGATCGTGATAATTGCCGTGGTTTTCACCATCGCCTTTGCGGGTTCCTTCTGGTTTATCCGGAATTATATCATCGGAGTCCTGCACGGCATCAGTTCATCCGCGGAAAAAGTCGCAGCAGGAGATCTCACCATTAAGGTTGAAGCAAAAACAGGGGATGAATTCGGAGACCTGGCAAAGGATGTGAACCGGATTATAGAATCAATGCAGACTGTGTTGAGAGATATGGCCGGCAAGACCGTCTTCATACTGAAAGACGCGACAAGCCTTACTCTTTACGGAAGAGATGTTTCCCAGAGAGTAGACAGAGACCTCGAGAGGACAACTTCCACCGCTGCTGCTACCGAGGAGATGTCTTCATCCATCAGCGACGTTGCAAAGAATATCGGTATCATGTCCCAGGCGGCTGAGCATGCAAGCGCCATAACTTCACAGGGTAAGGGAACGATTGATGAAACGGTGGCCTCCATTGGAGAAGTGAACAGGCAGGTGGAGAATGCCTCCGACAAGGTCAAGGCCCTGGCGGAACTGTCCAAAAAGATCGATGACGCCGTGGCGATGATAAAAGATATTGCGGACCAGACGAACCTCCTGGCGCTGAATGCGGCAATCGAGGCTGCCAGGGCCGGGGAGCAGGGCAGGGGGTTTGCGGTAGTTGCCGATGAGGTGAGGAAACTTGCACAAAGGACAACCGAGGCAACTGCCGACATCAGCGCTATTTTGAGCTCTATACATTCAGGAACGGTCGATGCCACGAAAATGATGGAGCTTGCGGTAGGAAAGGCAAGGAGTACCGGGGAAAACGCGCAGCGTCTTGATGAATCATTCAAAGGAATTTATGAGAGCTTTGAAAAGGTTGCGGACATGGTCCACCAGATAGTAAGCGCCACGGAAGAACAGTCGGCCACTGCAACTGAGATATCATTGAACCTTACGACAATAGCTGATGATGCGAAGGAGAGTTCCCAAACCGTTAAGGATATGGCCCGGTCCTTTACGAAATTCAGCGCCAATGCAAAGGAGTTTCTCAAGCTCCTCGACGGCTTTAATGACCCCAAGATGAAACTGGGCGTAGTCAAGGCGGATTATGTATTATGGTTCCATAGACTTTTGGATATAACCGACGCCGAAGGAATAACCATCAATCCTGCGGAGTTGCAGCCCGAACAAACAAGAATGGGCAAATGGTATTATGGAGACGGGGGCAGGGTTTTCAGGAATGTCCGCGCTTTCGCGGAGCTGGAGTCACCCCATAAAAAGCTGCATGAACTCGGCATCAGGATTTATGAGGCGTCCCGAAAAGGCGATAAAAGTGCAGTTAAACAGGGCCTGGCAGAAGCTATGGGACTGATCGACGGTATTGTAAATATTGTGAACAGGCTTGAGGCTGAATTGTAGGAACAGTTACCGCAGCCTTGAGATTTATCCGTTGGTCTTTGCTTTGCAAATTTTACGGAGAAGACAGGACCCTGTATGGGCAATGTGATATGCTGGCACAATTCAGAAGAGGCGCTGGTCGGTATCTCTTGCCTGATCAGCTCTTGTGCGACAGCAAGGCGCTATAAAAAAACACCGGATGCTCTTTTCTTTATGATGGCCCAGGGTTTTTTTGTCCTTGCAGCCGGCAGTATTCTGCACCTGTTGGGTCATTTTCTAGGAGAGATCCAGGGATTGCTGTTCGGCTCCCTGATCGGGTATTCCATCGGTTTTTCATCTATGCTGGCTGCCCCGTTTGCAGAACAAAATAAGAGTTTGGGAAGGTATCTGCCGGTATTCTCTTTTGTTTTTATCTCCGGCCTTTTTCTATCCAGCGCGTTCCTTGTAGATTTTTTCAGGACACGGTTTTCACTCTGGATGCCGGTGGCATTCCTCTCCTCTCTCCTGGCTTTTATTTACCTTTCTGAATATGTGAAAAACAAAAAGAAGCATACCGGGGCCGTAACAGTCGGATTTTTTCTCGTTTCAATAAGCTCGGTGTTCCTGTTCTTCCCGGCGGATGTGCGGTCCTTTTCCTGGACAGCCGGGCATATGCTCAGGCCTATAGGTTTTTCTATCCTGATGCTGGGCTTTACCATGAGGCAGGAATGAGAAGGACCCTCTTCATAAGGCTTTTTATCGTTTTTGCATCACTGGCGGTCCTTCCTGTCATGCTGTTTACCATTATCTATATATTCATGCAGGAAAGGGGAGTGGACCCTGCAGGGATGAAACTTTATTTTATGGGGTTTATGCTTGTCCTGATATCCTGCTCATTTATTATCTCCTACCTGTTCGCTTTAAAGACGGAAAAACCGCTGAAAGAACTGGGGACTGCTGCGGAAATATTCTCAAGGGGTGATTTCGAATACAGGGTCCAACGCACGGAGATCGAGGATTTCCAGAGGGTAAATAACGCCGTTAATGAAATGGCGATGGCGGTCAGCTTGCTGGCAAAGGAACTGGAAGATTCCAAAAACTATTTCAAACAGCTTTATGATTCCATATCGAATTATATAATTATCATATCCCCCAACAGGAGCATCATCGAGGTGAATGAAAAGTTTCTTTGCGATACCGGGCTTGAATACGACGATGTGGTTGGAAAAAAATGCTGGGAAGTCATTCATGCATATACCGGGCCCTGTGAAGAGCAGGGACTGGAATGCCATTTGGATGAGGTATACCGGGATGGTGTTCAAAGGAGCACCACCCATATCAACGTGGTGGAAGGTAAAAAACATATCCATAACGTCATTTATACGCCGATCAGGGACAAGAAGGGCGTCATCAATTTTGTCATTGAAGACATCAGGGACATCAGCAGCATTGCGGAGATGCAGGAGAGGATAAAGGAGTCTGAAAAGATGGCTGCTTTAGGAAGGCTGATATCCGGACTTTCCCATGAAATCAATAACCCCCTTGCAATCATAAGCGGCTATGTGCAATTTGCATCGGAGGCCTGTCTCTTCCGGGATGAAAAAGCTGATGATATCCTGGACAAGATCAAAGATGCCACGGACCGGATCGGCAAGCTTATGCGGGTGCTTATGGGATTTGCGGGCATTGAGAGTGTTCCTCCCCATCCCATTCCCATCAATGATGCGGTAAGGAGCGCCCTCTCGCTCCTGCAAAACGAGGCGCATGCAGGTTCGGTGAACGTTGCGGTTGAGCTGGACGAATCAGCCCCATCTGTTATGGCAAGAGAGGACATAATCCGGGCCTTTTACAACATAGCCGCGAACGCCATCGATGCCATGAGCGCCGCTGGTGAAAGGACCCTGACAATAAAATCCGAGGCAATAGGTGATATTGTAAGGGTAGCCTTCAGCGATACCGGGACAGGGGTGCCGGAAGAAAACCTCAGCAGGCTCATCGAACCGTTCTTTACGACAAAGGAATTCGGACGGCTTGGAATGGGACTGACTGCATCCTACTCTATTGTAACGAATTACGGCGGTGATATCAGATTTGTTAATAAAGACGGGTTATCTGTTATAATCACTCTCAAAAAGGTTACGGGACAAAATGAAGAAAATACTCGTAGTCGATGATGAGCCCGATGTGGCTAATCTGATGAAGCTGTTCCTCAACAGCCTCGGGTATGATACGGATATATTCCCGTCCTGTGAGGACTCTCTTGCAGCAGTTATGGAGGAAAAGTATTGGGCGGTTTTCTGCGATTATTTGATGCCGAAAACCACCGGGGACAAGCTCTTCAATATAATCAGGAGCGCCGATGAAGAACTTGCAAAGAGATTTGTCATTATTACCGGAGCCGTGCTGGACGAAAAACTTGATGTTTTCCTTAAAGGTGAGGACGTAAAGGTTATTAATAAACCTTTTAAGCTGGATGAAATAAGAAACATACTGATGGAGTTTGAGAAAATATGAAGGATGACCTGTTAGAAAAAATAATCCTGGATACCGTGGATGTCCCGAGTTTGCCGCCTATCGCGTCAAAGGTCTTACAGCTTATCAATGATGATTTCGCTTCCATAACCGAACTCGAAAGGATCATTTCAAGGGACCAGGCCTTTTCTTCGAGACTCCTGAGAATTGCCAACTCCCCGTATTACGGCAGGGGCAGGAGTATTGATACCATCTCCACTGCAATAATCCTTATCGGCTTCAATACCATGAAATCCCTGGTCACCGCGGCTTCAATGAAAGACCTGCACCGGCAATTCGGCCTTTTTGAGCAGAAATTATGGGAGCACAGCCTCGGCCTGTCTGTTGCCGCCTCCCTGCTTGCTGCTGAAACGCAGATGATCCAGCCGGAGGAGGCCCTTATTGCCGGTCTGATTCACGATATGGGTAAGATCATCATCAATAACAGCATTCCGGAATCCTATTGCATGGTTATCGAGAGAGTTTATGAAACCGGGCTGACTTTCATAGAGGTTGAAGACGATATGCTCGGGTTTAACCACTGCAGTGTCGGGGGGCTTATAGCAAGAAAATGGAAGCTGCCGAGGAATCTTGAGGTGGTTATTGAATATCACCACAGTGAGAGTTTCCCCGGGATAGAAGACAACAATTACGAAACACTCTGCCAGATAGTAAAAATTGCCGATGCGATGTGCCTCAATCTCGGAATCGGTTTGAGGATTCCTGTAAATTTATCGAAAATCGGCTTTGATCAGATAGGGCTTACCGAAGAGAGGTTCTATGAATTGCAGGAGAGATTGAAAAGGATCTACATCGAACAGAAGGCCCAGCTCCTCGAGTAAACAGAACGGCAGCCTGCAGGTGTTTCCCCTCGTAGATACCCTTTCTCTTTAGACTTCAAAGAGATAGTGGAGATTTTCAGCGTTTTCCCGATATAATAATCAGGATGGCGAGCGATGAAGGCATAGGGGGATTGTACAGGGTCCCGGGCATTCGCGACGTGGGGCAGCCTTATGTTTTTCCCAAAAGCCGTGTTGCCGATAAGAAAGAAAAGCGCGAGAGAGAATCACGTAAGAAGTCCAAAGAAAGAACCCCTCCGGAAACATCCGACGAAAAGACACACGGAATAGATATCAAGGTATAATTTTCCTGCTGCAGGAAAAAATTTCCCACCACGAAGGCTGTAATGCGTGATGCGTAACTAGTACGTAGTCAGACTTGTTTCTGTGGTCGGAAGCTCCCCTCCTTGGTTAAGGAGGGGCAGGGGTGGTTGGTTATGGAGAGATGAGTTTTCATTCAATTACCACCCCGTCCTTCGGACACCCCTCCTGAAATAGGAGGGGAGCTATATAGGGGGCACGCAATTTTAAGGTCGACAACGTACTAGTTTATAACGGGCAATAAGCTTTTCGTTTTCCGATTATCCCCGGACGGCTGATTACAATCCTGATAGAGCGCTCATCACTTTTTTTTATTGGGTTTCCCCATTACGCATTACTCGTAACGCGTTACTGTCTCCCTGGCATTAATATTGCTTTAATTACTGCAATACCATCCTGAAGAAGAGGCTACATGTATAAAGGGATCTACATAGCAATGACAGGGGCTGTTTTAAGGAGTCAAGAATTGGACAATGTTGCCAATAATTTGGCAAATGCAAGCACTGTCGGGTACAAGAAAACCACGTTCTCATCGGAACTGTATCCTCTTTTGTCGGACAATGCCGCGCAGCAGGATTCGATCTATCCGGACGCAAGGGCAATGTCTTTTGCCGGCAAATACTCCATAGACGCATCTGAGGGTAACAACCGGGTAACAGGGAACCCCCTGGATCTTTCGATCAAGGGAGAGGGTTTTTTTGCACTGGAAGACAAGGGGAAAACCCTGTATACGAGGAACGGCGTTTTCTCCAAGGACAAGGCAGGATATCTGGTCAGCGGCAATGGTATGAAAGTCCTGAACTCCCTGAACAAGCCGATCAGGATCGATGGCGCGTCCGTAAACATTTCTCCGGACGGGAGCGTCTTTGTGGATGGGAATAGTACAGGCAAACTTAAGCTGGTCAATATCAACGGAATCCGTCACGTTGCCGACTCTCTGTTTTCAGGAAACGAGTCAGGGCCGGCAAGCGGTGAGATACAGCAGGGGAGCATAGAAATGTCGAATGTTAATCCGGTACGGGAGATGGTGGGTATCATCAGCGCCCTCAGGGAGTACGAAGCGGCGCAGAAGGTAATTCAGAACTTCGATACCCTGGCACAGAGGACCGTATCGGAAGTTGGAAAGGTATAGCGCGGATACCCGGGAGAAAGCGGGTCCGGAATACGCTGACGGCTATAACGCAATAAACGGAGGTTTTTATGATCAGGTCGCTTTTTACGGCAGCAACGGGGATGCAGGCACAGCAAATGAACGTGGATGTAATCTCCAACAATATAGCAAACGTCAACACTGTAGGCTTCAAGAGGAGCAGGGCCGACTTTCAGGATCTGATGTACCAGACCTTACGGGCCCCCGGTGTGCCGTCGGCAGAAGGTATCCAGGTCCCCTCGGGTATCCAGATCGGGCTTGGGGTAAAGCCGGTTGCGGTTCAGAAGCTGTTTACCCAGGGAGACTTCAGCGTAACGAATAATGACCTGGACCTTGTAATTGAAGGCGACGGCTTTTTCCAGCTGGCAAAGCCGGATGGGACGCTGGTATATACAAGGGCCGGGGCATTCAAACTTGATAAGGACGGCAGGGTGGTCAATTCCGACGGACTGCCCATGGAGCCTGCCATACAGATTCCTGCTAATGCAACGAAGATCACTGTCGGGACTGACGGGCAGGTTGCGGTACTTCAGCCCGGCACCACTGCTCCCAGCAATGTAGGTCAGATCCAGGTTGCACGGTTTGTGAATAATTCAGGACTTCAGGCACTGGGCAAGAACCTTTTCCTCCCAACCGATGCATCGGGAGATGCGGCAATGGACAACCCCGGAGTTGATGGACGCGGGACGACAAATCAGGGCTTCCTTGAAATGTCGAACGTCAACGTTGTCGAGGAGCTTGCAAACCTTATTACTGCACAGAGGGCCTTTGACCTCAATTCAAAGGCTGTGCAGGCGTCGGATGAGATGCTCCAGACGACGAGCGCCTTGAAGAGATAATATGAAAAACCGTAACGAGTTGCCCGTAATGAGTAATGAGTTGAAGGACAAAGGCTCTTCGCCTTTAAACTCATCACGCATCACGCATCACGCATCACGGTCGTTAGAGGACCCATCACGCATCACGCATCACGCATCACGGTCGTTAGAGGACTCATCACGCATCACGCATCACGCATCACGGTCGTTAGAGGACCCATCACGCATCACGCATCACGCATCACGGTCGTTAGAGGACCCATCACGCATCACGCATCACGCATCACGGTTCTTTATCTTGTTACTCATTGCTTGCTGTTTCTTCTCGTTTGCAGGTACCTCCGGGGCAGCTGAAAAAGGGAGCCTGATGAGCGATATCAGGCAGTCAGTGCTTAAAGAGCTTATGAGTTCAGTTTCAGAAAGCGTTGAACTCAACGGGCTGCGGGTAATAAAGGGAGCTGACGTCATAAGGAATGAAGTGGAGTACGAACTGAAAACGGTAGCCATGAACGGCTATAACGGCGGGAATAAGGCCGCCTTTTCCGTGTCCCTTTCAGACAGGAAGCTGGGGACGCGGGAGGTGATTGTCGAGGCGTCATACGATATACTGGTGGATGTTTTCATTACTTCCAGGCCCCTTGCAGGCGGGACAGTGCTGACAGGGGACGAGTTCTATACGATGAAGCAGAAAAGCTCGAAAATACCAGTTGGAGCGATACTGAACAAGAATGAACTCGAAGGGAAGATGCTGAAAACAAACGTTGTGGAGGGTGTGATCCTCAAAGAGGGTTTCTTTAATATACAGTCGCAGATTAAAAGAGGACGCAAAGTTAACGTGATTGTTGAAGGGGGCAATGTCGTCATATCGGCACAGGGAGTTCTCAGGAACGACGCACTCATAGGGGGGGCCGCGCGCGTGTGGTGCAGTATGTCCAAAAAAGAAGTGAACGGGATACTGGTATCATCAGATACCGTGAAGGTGAAAATATGAAAAACAGTAACTCTAACGACAGTAACAAGTTACAAGTAACAAGTAACAAGTTAAAGACTAAAGACTCCAAAAACTCGTCACTTGTTACTCGTCACTCGTTACTCGTTACTGTCTTTAAGGTTGCTCGTCACTCGTTACTTGTTTGTTTACTGGTTTCTGTCCTCTGTGGTTGCTCCGGGTTGAAAGAGGCGCGTGAAATCAAGGAGGCCCCCATGCCCCCGAAGTATGTAGATTCGAAATATAAGGAAACATACGCATCCGAGGGCTCTCTCTGGATGAATGGAAATTCCCTTTACGAGGACAAGAAAGCGCGGCGGGTCAATGACCTGGTAACGATACTGATCGTCGAGAGATCCACTGCCTCAAAGACGGCCACTACGAATGCCAGCAAGGACTCAACGGGAGATTATACTGTGGCTAATGCGCTGGGCATGAAGGTTGATAATTTCCCTATGCTCAATGATCTTAATCAGGGTTTTAAAGGCAGCAGCACAGGGGCCTTTAAGGGCGCAGGCGACACTTCGCGGCAGGGGACATTGACAGCCACTATTACCGCTAAGGTAGTGGAAGTCCTCCCAAACTACAACCTGGTGGTTGAATCGAGAAAGGAAGTTGTGGTCAATAATGAGAAGGAGATAATCGTACTGAGGGGCATCATAAGACCGGACGATATCACGTCCGGCAATACCATCCTTTCCCAGTACGTGGCGGATGCGCAGATATACCTTGTCGGGGATGGCGTTCTGGACGACAAGCAGTCACAGGGATGGTTGGTAAGGTTCCTCGATAAGGTATGGCCGTTCTAACGTCAGTAACAGGTAACGAGTGACAAGCAACGGAAATGATAAAATCAGCAGAGGAGAGGCAATAGGTATGAGGGGATTCTTTTATTGTGCAAAAGCTGCGGCAAGACTCTTTATATTACTCGTTACTCGTTGCTTGTTACTCGTTACCGTTGTCCCTTTATTCGTTACCGTTGTCCATGCCGAAAGGATAAAGGACATCGCCAGCTTTTCCGGGGTAAGGGAGAATGAGCTTGTCGGATACGGTATTGTTGTCGGACTAAATGGTACCGGGGACAAGGACGGCACATATATTTTTCAACCCTTTGCCAATATGCTGACCCGGATGGGTGTCAGTGTCAGCCCTGCTGATATCAAGGGCAAGACAAAGAACATAGCTGCAGTCATTGTTACTGCAAAGCTCTCCACTATGATAAAACCCGGCTCAAAGGTGGATGTGCAGGTGTCCTCGATAGGCGATGCCAAGAGCATCCAGGGGGGCACACTCTTAATGACCCCGTTGAAAAGTTATGACAATAATGTCTATGCAGTGGCGCAAGGGCCTATTTCCATAGGAGGCTTTATTGCCGGAGGCGCCGGGGCCCAGACAATTAAGAACCATCCGAATGTCGGCACCATCCCCAATGGAGCTATTGTGGAGAAGGAGGTGCCTGTACAGCTGAACAAAAAGAACAGGCTCGATATCCTCCTGGCGAGCCAGGATATTACAACCTCCAAAAGAATTGCCGACGGGATAAACAGTCAGCTCGGCGGTACCTTTGCCAAGGCTGAGGGCCCCTCGGACATCTCCATTATGGTTCCGGATGCATACGCCGGCAGAGTCATTGAGCTGATGGCATCAATCGAGCAGATAAATGTCGATATCGATGCGCCGGCCAGGGTGGTCATCAATGAAAGGACCGGTACTGTTGTTATCGGGGAGAATGTCAGTATCAGTCCTGTTGCACTTGCCCACGGGGGCCTGACTATTGAGATAAAGACGGACTTTCAGGTATCTCAGCCACAGCCCTTTGCTCCGGCAGGGGCGGCAACAGTGGTAGTCCCCAAGCAGGCTCTCAAGGTGGAGGAGAAAAAGGCGGCCCTCATGGACGTGAAGGGAGCTACGATAGGCGAACTGGTTAAGGCGCTTAACGCCTTAGGTGTTACGCCGAGGGACCTTGTCGCCATACTGCAGGCGATAAAGGCAGCGGGAAGCCTTAAAGCAGATCTGGTGCTCATGTGAAATCTGTAACAAACATAAACCCGGGCGCAACCGGCATTCCTGCACAGCTGAATAAGAGCGGTGAATCCGATACCAAAACAGTTGCAAAGGAAATAGAAACTGTTTTCATGCATGAATTTCTGAGGATCATGATGGAACAGACTTCCTTTGGCAAAGACAAGACAGTATCGACATATCTGCCTTACCTGACATCTGAGATGGCCAAATCCTTTTCAGAAAGGGGAATCGGCATTGGAGAATTCCTGACAAGAGGCCTGCCTGCCAATGCAAAACAGAGCAATAACAATGAGGTGCCTGCAAATAGTTCCAGTACTTTCTTAAGCAGTCCTCGCACGGATGAAAAAATCACGCCGCCTGTTGAGGGGAAGATATCCTCTGGGTTTGGTATTCGGCATGACCCGGTGGACGGAAAGCTGCGAGCACATAACGGTATCGATATCGCTGTCCCGGAGGGAACGCCTATTAACCCTGCTGCTCCAGGCAGGGTTATTTTTAGCGGGAATTCAGGTGGTTATGGCAATTGTGTGGTTATAGAGCATGAAAACGGGCTTACAAGTATTTATGCTCATAATTCAGTAAATTATGCCAAAGCCGGAGATATGGTAACAAAGGACACGGTTATTTCCCTGTCAGGTTCGACAGGGAAATCAACGGGTCCTCATCTGCATTTTGAGGTGAGAAAACAGGGTTCGCCGGTAGATCCGATGGGTATGTTTGGTTAACTTTTAAGAAAATCCTCCGATATAATGTATATATCACAATTAAGGGGGATCAGAAGATGAGGATAACCGACAAGATTGATGTATCAGGAGCGAATTTACAAAAACCTGACAAGGTTAAAGGAAAAGAAGGGGCAGAGGGAGTATCATCAAAAGACCAGGTAACTGTATCTGAAACAGCAAAGGAAATTGGAAGACTCCAGGCAGAGGTCAGCAAGGTCCCTGAAATAAGGACAGACCGCGTGGACGAGGTAAAAAATGCTATCAATTCCGGCACTTACAACGTAAAAGGTGAAGCGATAGCTGGGAAACTTGTAAAGGAGGCAATAGTTGACTCACTTATATGAAGAACTGATTAATGTTCTGGAAAAGGAGTTCTCCCTGTGTACCAGGATGGTAGATCTCCTGCAACAGGAAAAAGACATAATAATCAGTCTCGACCCTAAGGCCCTCGAGCAACTCCTAAAGGATAAGGAGGCAATTACATCCGGCATCAGGGCATGCGATGAGGGTCGTGAGAAAATCCTCGACACCCTCGGATTCAAAAACAAGACCATATCGGAAGTTGCTGAAGTGGCAGAGGCGGGCTACAGGGACAAACTCACCTCGATTTCCTCAAAGTTTACTTCAATAATACACAGCATCACAGAACTGAATAAATTCAACAGCAGATTAATAGAACGGTCTCTTTATTACATTAAGACATCATATAATTTCCTCAGCACGTTCGATGTCAGTGCACGGCAGAAGATATCAGTGGAGGCGTAAATGTCCATACTCGGAATTTTCGATATAGCAAGGTCTGCACTTATGGTGACAAAAAGCGCGCTTGATACCACTGCCCATAACGTTGCCAATGCCTCTACCCCCGGCTATACGAGACAGGACGTTGTTTTGGAGAGTGTGCCTTCCGGCGCAATAAGCAGTGTAGGAACTACCGGAAGGGGCGTCAGAACGGCCGAAGTAAAGAGATTGTATGACTCTTTTGTAAATACACAGCTGAAAACTGAGAATTCCAACCTCTCTTACTGGGATACATACTCGCAAGGAGTGGTAAGGGTAGAGAACATATTTAATGAGGCGTCAGACAACGGCATCAGCCCTGCTATTACGGATTTCTTCAATGCCTGGCAGGATGTGGCCCAAAGCCCTGAAGGAGCTGCCCAAAGATCATTGCTTACCCAAAAAGCGGGATACCTGACAACCCGCCTCAGCGGCGCGTATTCATCACTTGCTGATGAGAGAACGGAAATTTTCAAAAACAGCCAGTCCCTTGTGAATCAGGCCAACAGCCTTGCCACGCAAATTGCGGACCTCAATGAAAAGATCGCCGGATCGCCCGGCGCGCTGGATCTCCAGGACAAGAGGGATAGTCTCCTCCAGCAGTTGAATCAGATTGTCAAAGCCAATAATTTTGAAGATAACGCAGGAAGGCAGTCGGTAATGATCAATGGAACGCCTATAGTGGATGGCAGCAGGACGTTTACCATGAGTGTTGCCACCGATTCAAACGATAACCTGCGCTTCTTTGTGGATATAAAAGACCCTTACGGGGCCGTTGTCGAGCAGCGGGATGTTACGAGTTCCATAACCGGCGGACAGCTTAAGGCCAGCATTGATCTCAGGGACAACACGCTTATGAATTACATGAACAGGATAAATACTTTTTCAATAAACCTTGCCGACCAGGTGAATTATTATCACCGGCAGGGATACGGGCTGGACAATTCGACTGGGAACAATTTTTTCAATTCCCCGCTCGCTTCAGTTACCGACCCGAACAAGAGGATATCGTCTGTCTCGGTAAGCTCACCCACAATAGACAACTTTACCGTTGACGGCACGAATAAAACCATCATGTTTGATAGCGGAAGCGGCCCCACTGCAGTAACCCTGACAGAAGGTACTTATACTTCAGATGAGCTTGCCGCAGAGCTCAGGAATAAGCTTGAGAGCGCAGACGGGGTTGCCGATAAATATACGGTTACCTATGACAAGGGAGTAAAGAAATTTACCATACAGAATTTATCAAGCAGCGCTTCCTCAATGAAGCTTCTCTGGTCCAACAGCGGGGCAACGGCAAGACAGCTGTTCGGCTTCTCCTCCGATTCGAACATCGCCGCAGGAGGCAATCCTGCTGTAAGCGATGTATCTGCAGTGGCTAAATCAGTGGATTCCTCCGGATATATCTATGATAAATACCGGATTACCTATCTGCCGGTAGATGCGGCATCCGGGGAAGGGATAAAAGACTACACGGTTACTGATTTAACAACAGGAAAAAGCATGTCTGCAGTGCTTTCCGTGGACCCCAACGGTTTCGGCAGAACACTGACTTTCAACGGCATTCAGGTGAGACTTGACGGAAACCTGTCTGCGCTTGGAGAGACCTTTGATTTTCAGCTCGGCATGAGCGCTGCGAGGGAACTGGCTGTTACCGTTACTGATCCCCAACAGGTGGCGGCTTCCGTAGATACTTTCACGATAGACAATTCGAATAATTCTCTTGTATTTGATGAAGGAAGTTTTGCGGGCAATGTCACGGCAGTCCTTAACCCGGGCGCCTATACAGGCGACGAACTTGCTGCCGAGGTTAAAAGGTCAATGGAGGCTGCTGACCCGAATGTTGATTCCACCTATACGGTTTCATACAACCAGAGCACGAAAAAATTCAGGATTGCCAATGATATCGGGAACAGCAGCCCCCTTGTTTTGTCATGGGCATCTTCAACGGCAAGGACGGAACTGGGGTTTACTTCAGTTGTCCCTGTAACGGTGCCTCTTCCCGGCAGTTATTATAACCTGGGGAATAGCCAGGTAACCGGTCCTTTTACGGTTACCGGGGGAGGCAATAATGCGATAGTGTTTCAGCAAAATGGCGGTGCTCCCATAACCGCATCCATTGCTGCCGGCACCTATGCCACCGGAGACCAGCTTGCAGCCGCGGTTAAGACGGCATTAGACAATGCCAGCGCTGCTGCCGGAAGCAGCGACAGGTACACGGTTACCTACAATGCGGGTATTCAGAAATTTATCATCATGAACAATTCCGGCAACAAACAGCTCAGCATGGACTGGGGAGCCGCAGGAACAACTGCCGGGGGGCTCCTGGGGTTCAATGCCGTAAACGTGCTTAATATTCCCCCTGCAAGCAGTCCTTATGATCTGAGCGACATGCAACTCAGCAGTACCCCTTTCACCGTGAGCGCCGGGCCTGTTCCTCCGCAGAACAACACGATAGTGTTCAGCCAGGGCGCAGGCGCACCGATAACGGCAACCATTGCCGCTACCAGCTATGCAACCGGAGATGACCTGGCAGCGGCTGTCAAGTCCGCACTGGACAATGCCAGCGCAGGAGGAGGGAACGGCAATTCCTATACGGTTACCTATAATGCAGAGCTTAACAAGCTCGTGATTTTAAATAATCCGGGTAATGCCAACCTTAACCTTTTATGGTCAAATGCCGGGACCACGGCCGCAGGGCTGATTGGATTCGACAATAATGTGGACACCTTGAACATACCTCCGTCATCATCTATCGCTCCCAATTATGCTGAAAGCGACAACGCGGTATCCGGTGTGGCAACACAGGGCGTCCCGGGTGATAACAGGAATGCAAAGCTCCTTGCGGATCTTGTTAACCAAAAAGTAGTTGCAGGCAGCACCCCCACTGACTATTACCGCCAGATGGTGTCTGATGCCGGTGTGGAGACATCATCTGCCCAGCAGAGCGAGAAATTTCAGAGCACTCTGGTGGATGAACTGAATAGCAGGAGGGAGGGGCTCTCAGGAGTGAGTCTTGATGAGGAAGCCGCCAACCTCATCAAATATCAGAAATCCTTTGAGGCAGCGGCGAAGATGATCAGCGTTGCCGATCAATTGCTGACAACCCTTTTAGGCATGACAGGGAAATAAAAATGAAAATTACGACAAAACTGTTTTATGACAGGTTCCTGAGCGGTATGCAGAGCAACATGGAAGCCATCCTGAACGATAATGAACAGATATCTTCAGGCAAAAGGGTCAACAGGCCTTCCGACGATCCGACCGCGATGTCGAGGATCGTCAATTATAAAACAAGTTTAAGCGCTATAACGAACTACAAAAAGGCCATTGACTCGTCACGGGGTTTCCTCGATGCAACTGAATCGGCCCTGAACAATTTCAGCACTGCGATAACCCGCGCAAACGAGCTTGCCGTGGGAGGGGCAGACGGCACTATGGACTCCCAGTCGAGAACCATGAGCGCCAAGGAGATAGGGGTCATACTGGATAGTGTTATGGGAATTGCCAATACAAAAGTCGGGGACAGGTACATTTTTTCAGGATATCAATCAAATGTCCCCCCTATCAACACGAAAACAGGGGAGTTTGTTTCAGATCCGAGCAAGCTGAGTATCGCTATCGGTGACAGGCTTGAGATCGGGACCAATATCCCGGGAAGCGATTTGTTCAGCTTCAAACGTACAAATCCGACCGATCCTGATGGAGTAGTTCTGCCTTCCTATAACTGGGACGTATCCGGGGCAAATGTCTCAACAGATAGCATTTATGAAGATGCTGATCCTAACTCAGCGCTCTATACTTCAAAACCCACGGATTTTTATCTGAACGGGACGAACAATACTGTCCGGATAGATGGTGCCGATTATAATGTTTTTATTGTGAATGACTCCAATAACAGGATAAGGGTTGATGGTACTGATTATACTATTGCAAACGGAAACTATACGAATACATCCCTTGTCGCTGCGCTTAACGGCCTTGGCGCGGGGATAACCGCAGCATATAACGCAGGAACCAAACAGTTTACTCTTACCACTGCGGGAGCGACAACGGTCAATTTCGGGAACGCGAATTCAACCATCGCGAAGCTCCTCGGGTTCAGCCCTACGGATAAGAATATAGGGGCAGGCATTACAAGCGATACTACAACCTCGAATGGGGTCGTTAGTGGTACCGCTATTGCAGCTGCGCTTACTTCTTTAGGAGCAGGCGCTTTGATAAGCGCTGCATACGACACGACTACACAGAAGTTTACCGTAACCTCTACCGGGGCAACAGCACTGAACTTTAGCAGCGCAAGTACAACAATGGAAAAGCTGATAGGTTTTAATTCTATGGACAGAACCATTGGGACCGGAGTGACAAGCGATTTTGAATCCGTGCACATTACCGACCCCTCAAATGCATTTACGCAAAACGGCGGGACCTTGACTTTCGGCATTGGAGATGAGATAAATAAGCCTACTCCCGTAAGTGTCACAATAGCTGCCGGTTCATCCCTCAACCAGGTGCGGGATGCTATAAATGCGGGCAAGGCGGGTGTAAAGGCTGAGGTAGTGAATATCGGGACAGCTACAACTCCTGACTACAGGATCGTTATTGCATCAGACCCTGTCGGTCTTTCCGACAAAATACAGATAACCGCATCAACCTATGACGCTGCAGGCACAGGACTTAACACACTTGTCTACTCGACCACTGTAGATACGATCAAGGTGGACAGCACAAACAACCAGATTGTAATTAATGAAAACGGGACTACGGCGGTTGCTTCCATCGCCCCAGGCACGTATACGGCGGACAAGCTTGCAACAGCCGTGAAGACGGCGCTGGAGGCTGCAACTGCTTCAACAAATACCTATAATGTCGTCTATGACTCTTCCGGTAATAAGTTCACTATTACAAGCAATGCGGGGAATACCGGGAGTCTCGATATCCTATGGTCGAATGCCGGTTCCTCTGCGGCGAACATAATGGGTTTTTCCGCAAATGATACCACCATTAATCCTCCCGGCTCAGTAGCAAGCAATATAGCAATGGCCGGGCCTTTCAACATAAGCCTCGGCATAAACGACAGCCTTGCCATCAAAGAAGGAACGAATGCAAAGATCATCAATATCCCTCCGGGGAGTTACACGGGCAGCCAGATGGCAACTGTTCTGAAAACCGCGCTGGAAAACGGAACCGCCTCTGGAAACACCTATGATGTAACCTATGATTCAGCAGCGCAACTGTTCAGGATTACCGGCACGCCTGGAAATTCCGATCAGCTTGACCTGTTGTGGACGGAGCCCGGCACTACGGCTGGTGCTACGCTGGGATTTAATGTGAATTCTTCGGTGCTCTCCGGCACAACAGCCGGCGATAAGGCGCTGACCTACGGGTTCCAGAGCAATAATTTCGGCACGGACATCACGAATTACAATTACATTACAGATACGTCCAACCCCAACTATTACAGCTTCAATAACAATTACCTTAACGGTAAATACGCATTGCGCGCATTAAACTTTTTAAAGGCCTCCCTTGAAAACAATGACCAGGGCAGAATCGAAAAGGCCATTGATTATCTTGAGAAAGTATCCGGAACAGTGTCCCAGAGCACTGCGGAAATAGGCGCGCGTATTAATAAACTTGATTCACAGCAGAAATACCAGGAAGACCGCGAGGTCAATATTACAACGTACCTTTCCAATGACCAGGATACTGATCTGGCGAAGGTAGTAACTGAAATGACACAGAGGCAGAACGCACTGCAGGGGCTGAGGATGACTGCAACGCAATTCTTACAATCCAATCTTTTCGATTTTCTCAAATAGGAGAAAAATGCTTGTACTTACCCGCAAGGCCGGACAAACAATAAATATAGGCGACGACATACGCATCAAAATCGTTGAGATCGGCAATGGTTTTGTCAAGCTGGGCATAGAAGCGCCGAGAGAGATGCCGATATACAGGGAGGAGCTTTATGAGAAGCTGAAACAGCTGAATATTGAATCAGCGCGTATGGATATTGACAGGCTAAAGACTTTTCTTGGCTTGAAGCAAAAGGATTGATCCGGGGGATACATGAAGATACAGACAACACGATTCGGAGAAATTGAAATAAATGAAGAGAGGATTATCCAATTCCCGCTGGGAATTCCTGGGTTTAATGAACTCAAGAAATATGTTCTTCTCGATTATAAGGACTCGATAAAATGGCTGCATGCGGCAGATAACCCGGACGTGGCCTTTATTGTTACGGACCCCTTCGCTATTTTTTCAGACTACTCCTTCAGCCTCAACGACGACGAGGAACAGTTCCTGGGGATCAAGAAACCGGAAGATGTGGTGGTCCTTGTGATTCTCAATGTTTCCGACAGCGGCCTCACTGCAAACCTGAAGGCCCCTATCGTATTCAATGCTGCCAATCTGAAAGCGGCACAGATACTTGTCGATGACGAGCGGTATTCATTCAAAGTGCCCTTACCCTCACTCTCTCAAGAAAGCGGCAAATAGCCCGGGGCCTCCGGTTGCTGCCGTGTTTTGAAATAATTACGGCAAACATGTTATTTTAACACTATAATTTTACGCCGGCTTCCTTTTCATGAACCGCTTACAAAGCAAGGAGGAGATACCGTATCATGAACCGCGTACCAATGACACCCGGGGGCTACCAAAAGCTTAAGGAAGAACTTGAAAGGCTTCTGAAAGTGGACAGGCCGAAAAACATCCAGGATATAGCAGAAGCGAGAGCGCATGGGGACCTGTCGGAAAATGCCGAATACCATGCTGCAAAGGAAAAACAGTCGTTCCTGGAGGGGCGCATCCAGGAACTTCAGGCCAAATTGTCGCTTGCCGATGTTATCGACCCCTCAAAAATAACCCAGTCGAGAATAGCATTCGGGGCGACCGTGAAGGTCGTTGATATCGGGGCCGATGAGGAATATGAATTTATCCTTGTAGGGCCTGATGAGGCTAATGTCAAGAGCGGCAAGATATCCATAACTTCTCCTGTCGGGAAGGCGCTCATCGGCAAGGAAGTCGGGGATGTTGCTGTTGTAAAGGCCCCGGCAAGAACAATAGAATACGAGATTCAAGAGATCAATTTTGTATAGATACTTCAAGGCCGCCGTCACCGGCAACTCTCCCGTAAACAGGTTCTTCAAATTGCTGAGCATTTACTTCCCGGGTGAGATCATAACGCCTGAGCCGGGGCAATTCTACATGCTTCAGACCGGGCACACCTATGATCCGCTCCTGAAAAGGCCTTTCAGTGTTTTCAGCCATGAATGCAGCAACGCTAAAGACAGTAACGAGTCATCAGTAACAAGTAACGAGTTAAAGACTAAAGACAAAGACTTGTCACTGTCTTCGGAGTCGTCCCTTCAGTTCCTCTACAGGGTAAGAGGAAAAGGGACCCTGGGCCTTGCACAAATGAAGGCCGGTGATTCCATTCAGGTAATCGGTCCCATGGGAAACGGTTATCCCGCACCCGAAGGCGATTTTATTGCTGTTGCCGGGGGAATAGGGATTGCCTCCCTGCTTCCTTTTCTGGAAAAGCACAGGAACAGGGCTTACCTTTTCTACGGGGCGCAGAGCCGTGAGGAATTGGTGATGCTGGAAAAGGCCGGAAATGCCGCCCGGGAAACTTTCATTACAACCGATGATGGTTCAGAAGGGCGAAAGGGACTGATAACCGATGTTGTGAAAGAATTTCTTAACAACAGTGAGAAAGGCAGTGATAAGTTGTCAGTGATCAGTGATAAGTTGAAGGACAAAGACTCTTCCTTAGACTCATCACTCATCACTCATCACTCATCACTGCCTTTGTACGCCTGCGGTCCTGCCCCTATGCTGAAAGCGCTGGCGGAGGTTGTTAAAGGCAGGGGAGTGAAATGCTATGCCTCCCTTGAAGAACATATGGCCTGCGGGGTAGGCGCTTGCCTCGGATGTGTTGTGAAAACACATTCGGGACAGAAGAGAGTGTGCAAAGAAGGCCCGGTGTTCGATATCGGGGAGATTGCGTGGTGAACATCTCGGTTGACATAGCATCCTTGAAATTGAAGAACCCGGTCATGACGGCTTCCGGGACCTTCGGATATGGAGAGGAATATTCCGAATTCGTGGACCTCAACAGGCTCGGCGCTATTGTCGTGAAGGGACTCTCCCTCCTGCCCAAGGAAGGAAACCCGACGCCGAGGATTGTAGAGACCCCTGCAGGAATGCTCAATGCCATAGGTCTCCAGAATATCGGGATAAAGGCCTTTATCAACGAGAAACTTCCCTTCCTCAGGCAGTTCGACACGCCGGTTATTGCCAATTTCTTCGGCGACAGTATTGATGAATACGTTCGTGCAGCCGTAGAATTGTGCAATGCCTCAGCAGCGAGCGGGGGAATACATGCCCTGGAGATGAATATTTCCTGTCCCAACAAGCAGGCCGGCTGGATTGTGTTCGGCACAGACCCCAAAACCATGGAACAGGTTGTTACTGCGGTGAGGAAGGCCGCGAATCTTCCCCTGATCGTAAAGTTGTCTCCCAATGTCACGGACATCGGCTTTATGGCGAAAGTTGCAGAGAATTCCGGCGCCGATGCAGTATCCGTGATCAATACCATAACCGGTATGGCTGTGGATATCAGGAGGCGGAGGCCTGTGCTTGCGAATAATACCGGGGGGCTTTCCGGGCCGGCCATAAGGCCCATTGCCGTTCGCATGGTATGGGAGGTCTGCAAGGCGGTGAAGATCCCCGTCATCGGTATGGGAGGGATCATGACTGCAAACGATGCGCTGGAATTTCTTATTGCAGGAGCGCGGGCTGTTGCCGTCGGCACTGCAAGCTTCACCAATCCGCAGGCCACTGTTGAGATAGCCGAAGGGATCGAACGGTTCATGGCTGAAGAGGGCCTGAGCGACATCAATGAACTCATAGGAAGTCTTAAGAGCATCTAACAAAATAAACAGCCTTGAATCAGACAGGGCATAGTATGAGAGCGGTTTCAGCAGCCCAGGCGGAGTAAGGAGTACGGAGCGGGCTGGTGCCTCGGAGGAAACCCGGATGGTTTCCGAGAATGAGCGAACATGCTGTGCCTTGTCTGATTCCTGCTCTTTCATTTTGTTATACATTAAGACATAGGAAGGCTAATATGTGGTGCGGACCTGATCAGGCATGAACTGCAAACGCATTATCACCCTTACCACGGATTTCGGATATAAAGATCCTTTTGCCGGCGAGATGAAGGGCGTGATCCTCTCCATCAATCCCGATGCAACCCTGGTAGATATGACCCACGAGGTCGCTCCCCGGGCTATCGAAGAAGGGGCGTTTGTTATCGGTACGAGCTGCCGGTATTTTCCTCAGGGGACTATCCATGTTGCAGTTGTGGACCCCGGAGTCGGTTCCCAAAGAAGGGCTATCATTGCGGAAGCGGACGGCAACTATTTTGTAGGTCCTGACAACGGGATATTCTCATATATTATGTCCAGTGCGAAGAGTATCAAGGTTGTGCAGATAACGGAAGAAAAATATATGCTCTCCGCGCATAGTCCCACCTTCCAGGGGAGAGATGTTTTTGCTCCGGCTGCGGCGTGGCTCTCGAGGGGATTGGGAGTCGAAGAGTTCGGCAGGACAATCCATGACTTCCGGGTATTTAAGATCCCGGCGCCGGTTGCCGAGGGGAACAGGATTTCCGGCAGTGTGATTTACATTGACAGGTTCGGGAATGCCGTTACCACTATACGGGAAAGTGATTTGCCCGGCTTGAGGGAGGACATCAGAGTTGAAGCCAAAGGAAAGGAGATCCCTTTCCTGGAATATTATTCACAGGCGCCTGAGCATGATCTCAGCTGCCTGGTGAACAGCTCAGGCTATCTGGAACTCTTTGTGAACAGCGGCAGCGCTTCAACGATACATAACATCCGGAAAGGCGAACCCGTTATTGTCCGCAGGTCCCACGAAAAGCTCCCGTGAACTTGTCCTGTAACCCTGATAGCGGTGCAGTCCGGCGGAAAGCCTTTCCGCCGGA
>JAJZPZ010000221.1 GCA_021847795.1 Nitrospirota bacterium | reverse complement strand
CGTTGTGGACGGAAGCGATAATTTCCCTACACGCTATCTTGTGAATGATGCCTGCGTAATGCTGAAAAAACCTCTTGTGAGCGGTGCGATCCTCAGATTCGAGGGCCAGGTCACGACAATACTGCCAGGTGAGGGGCATTGCTACCGGTGCCTTTTCGAGGAAATGCCGCCTGCGGGACTTGTGCCCTCATGCCAGGAGGCCGGGGTCATCGGCGCCATTACCGGAGTTGTCGGCTCGCTGCAGGCCATTGAAGTAGTAAAGCTGATCCTGGGAAAGGGCGAAGCGCTGAAAAATACCCTCCTGATATATGATGCGCTGAAGACCACGTTCAGGCGCGTCAGAATACCCAAGAATCCTGAATGTCCTGTTTGCGGAGAGCATCCGTCCATCACCGAACTGGGTGATTACGATGCAGGCTATTGCAGGATATGATAAACGATCCGGAGTTGACGGCGGCTTATCTTATAACAAGCAATGAACGAGCTCTCGATCCCAAAACAAATCTTTAATGAAATGCTCGCTTATTGCAGGGAGGGTGTGCCGGACGAAGTATGCGGGATCCTTGCCGGTGATGGTAACAGGATATCAAAGCTCTACAAAATAGCCAATGCCGACAGTTCCCCGGTAAGTTACCTGATGGATTCAAGGGACCAGTTCAGGGTCATGAAGGATATGCGGGAGAACGGCCTTTCCATGCTTGCGATATTCCATTCCCACCCTGCATCGACGGCCTATCCGTCGAACAGAGACGTGGACCTCGCCTTTTATGAGGATTGTGTGTATGTCATCATGAGCCTGATACAGGAGGAGCCGGTTTCCGGGGCCTTTCTGATCAGGGGCGGGCACATAAGCGAGGCTGCGCTCACGATAGATTAAAAGCAGGAAATAACCGCTAACCTGTGCTGCGGGCGCAGCAGGTTCCTGCCCGGAACCTCTTTGATTTTCTTCCGGTTATGGAGTAAAATACTATTTTCATTTCCCGGTTTCTGCTGAATCTTCCCGCGGGTAGATTTACAGGGGCAGACAGGAGGTTTATATGGGGTATGTCAGAGGTCTTAAGTGCAGGGAGTGCGGCAGGGAGTATCCTGTTGAACCTATATATGTTTGCGAGTTCTGTTTCGGCCCACTGGAGGTTGTTTACGACTACAAAAGAATCAAACGTGTGCTTACGAGAAAAAACATAGAGAAAAGGGGCAAAAACCTCTGGCGGTACAAGGAACTCCTCCCGATAGACGGCGAGCCCCAGGTGGGCCTGCAATCCGGTTTTACGCCGCTGATAAGGGCCGACAACCTTGCCCGGGAACTCGGGGTTAAAGAACTCTATGTTAAGGACGATACTGTGGCCCATCCTACCCTGTCGTTTAAAGACAGGGTTGTTGCAGTTGCGCTTACCAAGGCAAAGGAATTCGGGTTTGACACTGTTGCCTGCGCATCCACCGGCAATCTCGCCCATTCCGTTTCCGCCCACGGCGCGAAAGCGGGATTCAAGCGGTTTGTCTTTATCCCTGCCTCGCTGGAGCCGAGCAAGATCGTTGCCTCGCTGGTGTATGGGCCGAACCTGGTTGCTGTTGACGGCAATTATGATGAGGTCAACAGGCTCTGCAGCGAGATAGCGAACAAATATAAATGGGCCTTCGTAAATATCAACATCAGGCCCTTTTATGCCGAGGGCTCAAAGACACAGGGTTTTGAGATCATCGAGCAGTTGGGCTGGAAAGCCCCTGATAACGTCGTTGTCCCCTGTGCCAGCGGCTCACTCCTCACCAAGGTCTGGAAGGCCTTTAAGGAGTTCAAGGAGATCGGGATACTGAAGGAACTGGAGACCCGGGTCTTTGCAGCCCAGGCCACGGGGTGTTCTCCGATAACCAGTGCGATCAAACAGGACACCGACGTCATCCGGCCTGTAAAACCGAATACCGTGGCCAAATCCCTTGCCATCGGAAACCCGGCGGACGGCTATTATGCGGGCCAGGTGGTGAAGAACACCGGAGGGTACGGCGAAGATGTTTCGGATGAAGAAATTATCGAAGGGATAAAGCTGCTTGCGCGGACCGAGGGTATTTTCGCGGAAACAGCCGGCGGGGTTACCATTGCTGCTGCAAAGAAACTGATAGAGCAGGGCAGGATCGGCAGGGACGAGACTACTGTCGTGTGCATTACCGGGAACGGGCTGAAGACCCAGGAGGCCCTTGCCGGACATACGGCGGAGGTGCATTACATAAAGCCGAATTTCAGCGCTTTTGAAGAGGTGCTGAAGAAGATAGGGTATCAATAAGTGCAAAACGCCTGTCAGAGGCGGTAAGCAGATGTACGGCTGCTGAGATTTTGTCGGACCGGCACGCGTACATCCAAACGAGGAACAGGAGGTAACATAATGGCGGTAAAGGTGAGAATTCCTACACCCCTCCAAAGGCTGACCCAGGGGAAAGAAGAGGTTGAGGGCAAGGCCGGCACAGTGATGGCGCTTATACAGGACCTTGATGCACGGTATCCTGGAATCGGCGAGAGGATATCGGAAGGCGGCAAGGTCAGGAGATTTGTGAACATCTACGTCAATGAGGAAGATATCAGGTTTTTGCAGGCGGAGCAGACAGCGGTAAAGGACGACGACGAGGTTTCCATTGTCCCGGCTATTGCGGGAGGCGGCAAAAGGAGGGAATGATGAGAAGGCGTGTAAGGTTGACTTTTCCACAGAATCTTATTAAAGAGCCGGTCATATTCACCATGGCAAAGAGATACGAAGTGCTGCCCAATATCAGGCGGGCGCGGGTGACCGATACGGTGGGAGAGATGATCCTCGAACTTGAAGGAGAAGAGCAGAACATCGAGAAGGGGATACAGTCTCTCAAAGAGCAGGGGATCGAAGTGGAACTGATAGAAGGAGATGTGGTGGAGTAAATCCGAAACTAACGACAAATCCGAAGCACTAAGCACTAAATTCTAAACAATATCTAAATTCAAAATTCAAATACTCCAAACGTTTTGAATTTGGGTCATTGGGATTTTAGATTTGTTTAGGATTTAGATATTCGGATTTGCTGTTTATTTCGGATTTGTTGCGAATTGGGGGGTTTTATGAAATATGTGGTTATAATCGGAGATGGAATGGCTGACCGTCCTATGGACGAGTTGGGCGGGCTGACCCTTCTTCAAAAAGCATCCACTCCAAACATGGACAAGCTGGCGAGGACCGGCGCCATCGGCATGGTGCGCACTGTTCCTGTAGGATATCATCCCGGGTCCGATGTGGCCAATCTCAGCATCCTCGGATATGATCCTGCAAAGTATTATACCGGCAGGGCGCCCCTTGAGGCGGCGAGCATCGGCGTAGCGCTCGATGAAAACGACATCGCATACCGGTGCAATCTCGTGACCCTCAAGTTCAACAAAGACAGGACCCGCGCGGTAATGGACGATTACAGCAGCGGTCACATAACCACGGAAGAGGCCGGGGTATTGATTGATGCGCTCAGGAGCGGGCTGAAGGACCGGGACATAACCCTCTACAGGGGAGTCAGCTACCGCCACCTGCTGGTGTGGAAGAACGGCAGCTATCGCGCCGAATGCGTTCCCCCCCATGACATCCTTGAAAGGGAGATCACCGACTATCTCCCGGTCGGAGAGGGTGAGGACAGGCTGAGGGACTTGATGAGATGGTCCGTGGATATTCTTGAAGGACACGATGTCAACAGGAAAAGGATGGAGAACGGTAAGAAATCCGCCAACAGTATATGGCTTTGGGGGCAGGGGAAGAGGCCCCGGATGCCTGCGTACAGGGAGAAGTACGGGCTGGAAGGCGCGCTTATCTCGGCCGTTGATCTTACCAAGGGCCTCGGCATTTATGCGGGGTTCACGGTGCTCGATGTGCCCGGCGCAACGGGCTGGATTGATACGAACTATGCAGGCAAGACCGAATATGCCCTGAATGCCCTGAAGGATGTGGATTCCGTGTATATCCATGTCGAGGCCCCGGATGAAGCAGGGCATTCCGGGAAGTACCAGGACAAGCTCAGGGCAATAGAGGATTTTGACGCCTGCGTGGTCGGCCCTGTTATGAAGGGGCTGGAGGAGCGGTTCCGGGATTACCGCGTCCTGCTCATGCCTGACCATGCAACCCCTGTGAAACTCAGGACCCACACTGAAGAACCCGTGCCCTTTGTCCTGTTCGACAGCCGCAGCAGGAAGGACAACAGCGGCGCTGCCTACGACGAATCCATAGCGGCACGGAAGGATATCATGGTGGTCGAGAAAGGGCATGCGCTGATGGATTATTTTATCAAGGAGGTTTTCGAGTAATGCTTATCGTTCAGAAATACGGCGGCACGTCTGTTGCCAATACCGAGAGGATAAAGGAAGT
>JAJZPZ010000220.1 GCA_021847795.1 Nitrospirota bacterium | reverse complement strand
TGCCCGTTCGTCAATAGGATCATAGTCGCTGAAAACATGCACCACCCCGCCGGAAGGCAGGGGAACACCATTGATCAGGTCGCCGTAGCTGCCCCAACGGTCGAGATCCCTGGCAATCTCCCTTGCAGCCCCGGCCCTCCTATTGCTCCCATTCTTGATACCGTCAATCTCCCGTATCACAGCCGTATGGACATAGATGTGGCACATCCCGGGCTTATGGTGGGCGCCGAGCGCATGGAATATCTCCGGGTCATACAGAAAAACCGTTGTGTCAGGCACGTAAATGATCTTTTTCCAGGATTACGGGTGGCTTTAAAGTGCCTGTTGCTCCGATAGGACTTTTTATGGTACTTTATTAAGACCGGAGGTGAAGAATATGAAGATCAAAGAAGATGTCCGACCTGTAACCTACCTCAAGTCAAAGGCAGCTGATCTCCTTAAACAGGTAAATGAGACCCACAGGCCTGTCATTATTACCCAAAACGGAGAGGCCAGGGCTGTACTTCAGGACACTGAATCTTACGAAAACATGAGAGCTACATTAGGTTTGCTGAAACTTATCGCCCAGGGGGAGGAAGATATCCGCAACAACAGGAGTTCCCTGCACGAAGATGTCTTTGAGCGGCTGGAAGGCAGGCTGAAATCGAGGAGAAAACAAAGCCCGGCAAATGAATAAGTATTCTGTATTGTGGTCACGCACCGCTGAAAAAGATTTGGAGGCTACGGTAGAGTTTATTGCCGATGACAGTGTTGATGAGGCGTTAAGCGTTCTCCGCAAGATCAGGGACAAGGTTTCAAATCTGTTTTCAATGCCAGAGCGCGGACGTGTTGTCCCGGAACTCAGACAACAGGGTATTTTCATCTACCGGGAACTCATTGTACCTCCGTGGAGAATTATATACAAAATATCGGGAAGGATCGTTTATATTTTCGCAGTAATTGATTCCCGGCGGAATGCAGAAGATATTTTGCTTGAACGATTCACTCGCTGAACCGGATAAAAACATCAGGTTGCCGTAGTACCCCAAACGTGTACAAAACAGAAGGGTTTTTTACTGCTTAGGAAGGGCTTTCAGGGATTAAGGGAGATAAAAGGCGACGAGCGGATTCGAACCGCTGAATCGAGGTTTTGCAGACCTCTCCCTTAGCCACTTGGGTACGTCGCCGGATTTGGAGTGTGAGATCGGTAATGTGCAGTCAGTTACGAGCTGCACATTACGTATTCCCATTGTGATTTTATGGAGCGGGCGACGGGATTCGGACCCGCGACCCCAACCTTGGCAAGGTTGTGCTCTACCAGCTGAGCTACACCCGCTATTAAAGGCGCTTTTTTACCCCGCAG
Organism: Nitrospirota bacterium; assembly: GCA_021847795.1. Taxonomy (GTDB): domain Bacteria; phylum Nitrospirota; class Thermodesulfovibrionia; order Thermodesulfovibrionales; family Dissulfurispiraceae; genus JAMCVZ01. The sequence goes on along the minus strand of JAJZPZ010000220.1, from coordinate 3,024 downwards.
AGGGGTTTTATATGCACCTTGGCCTACAAAAAGACTTATCAGGAAAAATACCATAAATTCATGGGTTGTGTCAATCAGCAGCATGCTTCGTTCTAACTGAAGGGGGCAGAACCCGGACCGAGCCTCTTTTCCCATTCCCATGCGGTCTTTACGATGTACTGGAGGTCATCGTATTGGGGTCTCCAGTTCAACTTCTGTTTGATTTTCGAGCTGTCGGCAACGAGAATAGGGGGGTCTCCCTCTCTTCTCTGCGCTTCTCCAACAATAAAGTCCTTAGCCGTCACCCTCTTCGCCATATCCACCACTTCCCGTACGGAGTATCCATGCCCGTAGCCGCAGTTGAAGACATCACTATCGCCGCCTTCCAGAAGATAGCGCAGGGCAAGAATATGGGCCTCGGCGAGGTCATCGACATGGATGTAATCCCTGATGCATGTACCGTCAGGCGTAGAATAATCGGTCCCGAAAATCTGCAATTTCTGGAATTCACCTTTTGCGGTCTTCAACGCCCGCGTTATCAGATGGGTGGATTCCTTATACGCCTGCCCGATCCTTGCATCCCGGTCAGCGCCTGCCACATTAAAATATCTCAACGATATATATTTAAAGTTCTTGGAAAATTGTAAATCTCTGAGCATTTGCTCGACAACGGCTTTTGAAGAACCATAGGGATTGATAGGAGCTAGAGGGGCATCCTCTTCCACAGGAACCCTTCCAGGAATACCATAAACAGCAGCAGTGGAGGAAAAGATAAAATTATTAATGCCATGCCTGCTTACAGTTTCCAATAAGTTGAGAGTGTTTGCTGTGTTGTTCCGATAATATAAGAGGGGCTCTCTTACCGATTCTCCCACTTGTATGGAGGCTGCAAAGTGCATCACCGCATCAGGAGCAAACTCTTCAAACACTTTGTCCAACAGGTCTTTATCAGCAAGATCGCCTTTGATAAGCCTGCCGTGCAATACAGCCCACTCATGACCTGATGAGAGATTGTCATAGGTGATGATTTCGTATCCCTTCTCCCCTAATGTCTTTACCACATGGCTGCCGATGTAGCCTGCTCCACCCGTAACAAGGACCCGCTTCATGAGTATATGTCCTCACCCGGAACAAAGCATGCCATCGTTGTGAGCGGATTGCAGCAAATAACCTGCCCTTCCAGAGTTAACATTGATCTTTTATTTCTCCATCAAAATGCCTTACATATTTCTTCAGCAAATCTTTAATTTTCCGATCGTCATTTGTTGTGCGCCCGTTCAACACTGTCCCGAATTCTTCCAGTATATTCTTCACATCATCTAAAGAGTATTTCTCGCTGTTTTTTGCAATGAAGATTTTCTCATGCATGCTTGCGGAAGTTCCTTCTTCCGCGGTAAGGATTTCCTCAAAGAGCTTTTCTCCCGGCCTCAGGCCGACAAATTCCAAGTCTATATCCGTGTACGGCTCCAATCCGTTGATCCTTATTAATTCCTCCGCCAGGTCAACAATCCTTATAGGCTCTCCCATATCCAGCACAAGGACCTCACCGGCTTTTCCTATAACAGAGGCCTGCAGGACAAGGGAGACTGCTTCAGGTATAGTCATAAAATATCTCCGCATATCCTTATGCGTTATCGTCAGGGGGCCGCCATATCTCAATTGCTCAAGGAACAAGGGCAATACACTGCCGCGGCTGCCAAGCACATTACCGAACCTCACTGATACAAAACTGGTGCCGCCATCCCCGTTATTGAAGGCCCTGCATATGTATTCAGCCATTCTCTTGGTTGCACCCATGATACTCGTCGGCCTTACTGCCTTATCTGTCGAGATCATGATGAATTTCTTGACACCAAAATCAACCGCTGCCTCTGCAAGCGCACAGGTGCCGAACATATTTACCTTAACCGCCTCTTTAGGATTATATTCCATCATCGGTACGTGTTTATATGCAGCAGCATGGAAAACAATCTCAGGAGAAAATGCTTCCAGGACCTCCGTGACCCTGCCCTTATCTCTTACATCACCCGTCATGAAAAACAGTCTCTCTATAAGATGCGGGAAGCTTTTCTTCAGTTTAAGGTGCATGTTATGGAGCGCAGTCTCGTCAATGTCGAAGAGAATCACCTTCCGGGGATGAAAGGCACATACCTGCATTATTATTTCAGATCCTATCGACCCGCCCGCGCCGGTAACGAGGACAATTTTGTCCTTGAGAAACTCCTCTATCTCATCGAAGTCCACCTCTACGGCCTGCCTGCCTATAAGGTCCTCGATGCGTATCTCCTCAAGGTTTTTCAAATTGATGTCCGGCTTGTGGAAATCATATATTCTCGGTACTATTTTGATTGTAGCCACTTTAGACTCTTTTGCTACATTATAAATACTTCTAAGAGTTTTGTGATCTAAAGAAGGAATCGCGATGATAACGGCTTCCGCCCTGTATTCTGCAACAGCTTTCTGCAATTCGCCTGTTGTACCAATTACCTTAATGCCATGCATATAGGCCCCGACCTTGTTTTCATTGTCGTCGAGCAGCGCAATGGGATAAAATTCGGAAAAGCCTTGTCTCGCCATATCCCTGAGTATCATCTCCCCGGTATTCCCGGCGCCTACGATAATAGTCCTTTTTTTCTGGTCTATATTTTTTTTCTTCTGTATAACTTCTAAAAAAAGCCTTTTGGATATTCTAACGCCCGAGACAAGAAACAATGAAATAATTCCATCTATGAGAAAGACACTCCTCGGGAACCCTCTGGGTGGTGCTAATGATGCAATCTGAAAGACGGGGGGAAGCGGCAATAAAAACAATACCATGAGTACGGAATTTGCAACGGCAAGTGCATTAAATATATTGAAGAAATCATTAATGCTCACATAACGCCAGGTTATCCTATAAAGTCTGAATCCTATAAACGTCATCAATTTTAAAACAATAAAGAAAGGCAGCGCCCTTAACATCACATCGCGATACTCAACACTAAGCGTAAATTCAAAACGATGGAGGAATGCAACATAAAGAGAGACAATAATTAAAAAACTAAC
>JAJZPZ010000219.1 GCA_021847795.1 Nitrospirota bacterium | reverse complement strand
AGGCGTTCGATCACCCTTTTTTACCGTATAGTATGTTGCTTCCCCGGAGGATTCTTTCTTTTCTGAAGAGACGTTGCTTGCGGCAGCAGTGCGCGTTGTTTTTTTGGCCCTGCCTCTCTTTTTTCGGCTTTTCGCGTCAGGGATGACCAGCTTTGTCCCGGCGCTTAGTTTTCCCGATTTCAGGTTGTTGGCGCGTTTAATAGCGGATGTCGTTGTGTGGTATCTTTTCGCGAGCTTGCGGAGAGTATCTCCTTTTTTAAGGATATAGGAAGTATCGGCATATGCTGCAGATACCAGCAGGGCGAGAAAAAATATGAAAGACAGAGCTGCATAAGGCTTTTTCATCCAAACACCTCTTAGTAATTTAGATCGAAAATTCCGGAAAAAATCTTGAATCCGCGATCATCAATCACAAATCTTTACGCTGCCTCGTCTTTCAGAAACTCGTCGATTGGAGGCAACTCGCTCAGATTTTTCAGTCCGAAATACTGCAGGAACTCCTTTGTCGTCCCATAGAGGAAAGGTCTTCCAGGTGTTTCCTTTTTACCGACTATCTTGATAAACCGCTTGTCCAAAAGGCTCTTTACTGCTCCATCGGAGTTTACACCCCTAAGTTGGTCTATCTCGAGTTTGGTTACAGGCTGCTTATAAGCTATGATTGCAAGCGTTTCAAGTGCGGGTTGCGAGAGTTTATTCGACTGGTTCACATTCCGGAGCTTCTTCACCCATAGAGCAAAGTCGGGATTGGTGACCATTTGATAACCCTCGGCAATTTCCACAATCAACAGGCCGGCATTCCTCTCTTTGTAATCCCTCATCAGTTCTTCCATGACTTTCCTGACTTCGGGGTCCTGCATTTCGGCTGCTTTGGCAAGGCTGCCGGCATTCACAGGCTCTCCTGCAACGAACAAAAGAGCCTCAAGGATCGCCTTCTTCTGTAAATCTTCCATTGCAGGTGGATTATAACAGAACAAAAACTTGAAATTCAAACAAATACTTATCTATTATAGAGGATGAGGAGGTATCCATGAAGATACGGTTTAACTATTTGCTTTTTGTGTTATGTCTTTTGCTTCTCCCGGCTTTGCAGGCGCAGCATGCCTACGCCTTCAGTCAGGGCGGGTGTGAGGGAGATTGCAGGAAATGCCATGCCCTGAGCAACAAGGAGGCAAACGGCATTCTTAAGAAAATGAACATTCCGGGCGCAAAAATCATAGATGTCCAGCAGAGCCCTGTCAAAAGCCTGTGGGAGATATCCATCGATGACAAAGGCAAGAGAGGTATATTCTATGTGGATTTTTCCAAGCAGTACGTGATACCGGGGCCGATTGTCGAAGTAGGCACCGGCTCGAACAAGACTATGGAAAGACTCCAGAAGATGCAACCGGAAAGGAAAGTTGACGCCTCGAAAATTCCGTTGAGCGGCGCTTTGGTCATGGGGAATAAAAATGCGGTGAAAAAGGTGATAGTCTTCACCGATCCTGACTGCCCTTTCTGCGCGAAGCTTCATCAGGAGATCAGGAAAGTGCTGGGCATGAGAAAGGACATAGCCTTTTTCATAAAGCTGTTCCCCCTGGCAGGACATAAAGATGCATACTGGAAGGCGAAGAGCATATCCTGCAGCAAGTCATTAAAAATGCTTGACGACAACTTTGGAGGCAAGGCGATTGCCAGGAAAGAGTGCGCAGGAAAAGAGATAGACGACAATATCAGGCTGGCCGGCTCTCTCGGCATAACCGGCACTCCGACCCTGATACTGCCGGGCGGGAGAGTGCATTCCGGGACCCTGCCTGCTGATAAGCTCATAGGGCTTATTGACGGGAGGCGATGAAAGCCGGTCCCGATGTCCTTACATTCCTGCCGGCTGTTTCTCTTTTCTTAATTCTGCTCCTGTCCCTTGCCGTATTCCTTACTCGTTTTCTGAAGAAAAGGGATGCGCCTGTCGAACATATCGAAATGAGCAGCGTGATGGGGGCCTTCAATGTGCTGGGGAGCGAAATAAAGTCCCTCAAGGAACAGCTCATCATGAAAGAGAGGCTGGCAGCGCTCGGCGAAGTGTCGGCGGGAATAGCCCATGAGTTCAGAAACCCTATGGGTGTTATAGCCGGATATGCGAAGCTTCTTCTCAAAAGCCTCGAGGAGACCGACAGCAGGAAAGAGCTTATTCAGGGTATCCTGAATGAAATCGAACAGATGGACCGTGTCATGGAAGAGCTGCTGAAATTTTCGAGGTCCGAGCCTCTGAACAAAACAGAGATCAACCTGGCAGCCTTTATCCAGGACATTGTCGGAAGCGCTGCGCAGGAAGGGAATGTGGTGGATTTTTCCCGGTGTGACGTCGTTTCCGTGAGGGGAGATGAGGTCCTTCTCAGGCAGGCGGTAAAAAACCTCATACAGAATGCTTTTTATGCAGGGGACAAGATCAGGATAAGCGTAGAAAAAAACTCATCGTCAGGGAAAGAAGGAATGTCTATAGCTGTAAGGGACAACGGCAAGGGGATTCCCCCGGACCAGTTCGATAAAATTTTTATGCCCTTTTATACAACAAAGGACGGGGGTGCGGGAATCGGCCTGGCCCTTGTGCAGAAAATAGCCCTTGCCCACGGAGGCAGTGTAAGCGTAAACAGCAAAGTAGGGAAGGGGAGCACCTTCCGGATATTTTTGCCGGCGCAATAATGTAATAAGATGGACAGGAGGAACACGGCGCCAATAAAAATTCTAAATCCTAAGCCCGAAATTCTAAACAATATCAAAATGCAAAATACAAATGCTCAAAACTGTTTGGGATTTTGGTGATTTGAATTTGTTTAGAGTTTAGCTATTAGAAATTAGGATTTTATTTAATATGTTATGCAGACTATACTTATCATAGAAGACAAAAAGAGCATGTCCGATATGCTGGTCAGGACATTGCAATCAGAAGGTTTTGACGCTAAAGCCGCCTTCAGTGTCAGGGAAGGTCTTTCCCTGCTGGCCTCAAGCAATGCAGCTGCCGTTATTACAGACCTCAGGCTTCCTGACGGCAGCGGAATGGAAATACTGAAGACCGCAAAGGAAAGCCTGCCCCTTACCCCGGTAATTGTGATGACTGCTTTCGGCAGCATCGAGCTTGCGGTCAGCGCCGTCAAGGAAGGCGCCTATGATTTCATCACCAAGCCCTTTGATCCCGATCATCTCCTGCTGATTATCAGGAGATCACTGGAAGAGCGGACAGTGCAGAAAGAGAACCTGATCATGAAAAAGGAATTCTCCAGGTTCCTGAAGAAACCCGAGATAATCGGTGTCAGCAGCCGGTGGCATGAGGTAATGGAAAAGGCGAAAAAAGTAGCTCCCCTTAAGACGACAGTGCTGGTCCTCGGTGAAAGCGGAACAGGCAAGGAACTCATTGCAAGGACTATCCACCATTTAAGCCCCAGGGCAAAAGAACCCTTTATTGCCCTCAACTGCGCGGCAGTGCCTCCGGACCTGATTGAAAATGAACTCTTCGGACATGAAAAGGGGGCCTTTACCGGAGCTCATGAAACCAGGCCCGGCAGGTTCGAGCTGGCAAACGGAGGCACGATTTTTCTTGATGAGATAGGCGATATGGCAATGCCGCTGCAATCGAAGCTCTTACGTGTCCTCCAGGAAAACGAATTCGAAAGGGTGGGCGGGGCAAAGACGATAAAGGTAGACCTGAGGGTCATTGCTGCAAGCAACAAAAATCTCGAGGCGGAAGTCCTGAAGGGCATCTTCAGGGAAGACCTGTTTTACCGCCTGAATGTGTTCCCCGTCATGATCCCCCCCCTGAGAGAGCGAAAAGAGGACATCGTTCCAATTGCCGAATACTTCGCCTCTTTCTTCTCGCACGAAATGAACAAGAACTCTCCTGTCCTTACACCTGAAACAAAACAACTGCTTATGGGCAACAAATGGAAGGGCAATGTAAGGGAACTCAGGAATGTTATCGAAAGGGCCGTTATCCTCTGCGACGGGACCGACCTCCTTCCGGAGTATTTTCAATGCAGCCGGAACAACGCGCAGGACAAGGCCGGCCCTGATGCGCCTTTGCACGAAGTCGCGCAATCGGCAGTGAAAACCGCTGAGAAGGAAAGAATAGAGAGCGCCCTCAGGCAGACCGGGGGCAATAAAACCAGGGCTGCGGAGCTGCTCCAGGTAAGCTACAAGACGCTCCTGACAAAGGTAAAGGAGTATGGCATTTCTTAGCGCTGTGATATAATTTGTATCTATAGCAAACGACAAAAGTAAGGTTACATGAAGTGTTTGTCTGAAAATGATGTTTTTTACAACCCCCTTTTATCCCCCTTTATTAAGGGGGAATTTGATTACTTGCCTTATTCCCCCTCCTATAACGGAGACGTGGTATAACTTAGTTATGGAGGCGGTGGTGAGG
>JAJZPZ010000218.1 GCA_021847795.1 Nitrospirota bacterium | reverse complement strand
CGAATAATAGTCTTCAACCGGAAGGCCTCCTGCTTCGAGGACATCGAACAAAAGGGACATGGGGATAAAGGTTTCAAGGATGCCTTCTCCTTTCAGGAAATCGCGGTACACGTTCTGCTCTTTGAGCCCCTCCAGAATGCCCTGCATAAAGGGCTTCTGCCTTTCGAGCCCTTTCCGGAAAAGGTAAAAGGCGTCCCGGTACGTACCGTCGGTAAACTTCCCGTCCCTCCAGACAGCAAGGCCCGCCTCATCCCCGGCTTTGAACCCTGAGCATCGTGCAAACTTGTTCGTTTTCTGCCCGGCAAATACTGCGTCCTGTTTATCCTCAGGATAGATAGCACAAAAGGGGACGATCAGGCACTGCAGTGGTTTCCTCCCTTCCCTGTGCAGTCCGCAGAGGTTGTCATGGTTCAGGGCCATGCACCGCTTCCTGCGCCAGTTCCCGGCAATAAAGTCACCGACGATGTAATGCTCTCCGCTCTCCATGCCGACAGCATTGAGAAAGTCCTTATGCCCGGGACTGACAGGCGCGTATTTCCTGAAACCCACGGTTATGGGGAAAACATCAAAGCATTTTTTGAACTCCTCAACGGTTATCACGGTTGCGCCGGTACAGCACCATTCAGAACAATCCATCCTGCATGCGAAATTACAGGTCCTCCCCCCTTCCGGTGCGTTCCGGGGAGACAGGAGGGGCCCCTTTTTGCCGGATGCAGCCGCACCGCAGCAGCGCTTGTATTTTTTCCCGCTGCTGCACGGACAGGGGGCATTTCTTTCAGTCTTCATGCGCTTAATAAAATTCCTTCAGGGTGGCTTCCACCATGGACCTGTCGAAAGCCTGTTTTATAAGGGGCTGTTTCCTTATCGCAGGGATCTTTTCATCAAGAGTAGTGCGGTAATTCTTATAGATTATACCAATGGGAATCCTGTCCCCCCATTCAAGGGCTCTCTTAAACGCCTCGATCCTGTCTTCCGGGTTGTAACCGGGCTCAATATGATACACTCTCTCCTTGTACCACTGGTAGGTGTTGACCTTGTTGAATGTTACGCAGGGCTGCAGGATATCGATCAGCGCAAAACCTTTATGCCCGACCGCGGCCTTTACCAGTTCCTTCAGGCGCTCTCCATCTCCGGCAAAGGCCCGTGCCGCAAAACTGCAATCAAGGGCAACTGCCAGGGCCATAGGATTCAATTGCCCGGACAGCGCGCCTGCAGGCTGGTTCTTCGTCACCATTCCTTCCATGCTTGTAGGAGAGGCCTGCCCTTTTGTAAGGCCGTATACCTGATTATCATGGACAAAGAGTTTTACATTTATGTTCCTCCTGATGGCGTGCAGCAGGTGATTGCCGCCTTCACCATAACAATCGCCGTCCCCGGCAACGGCAAATACGTGCATATCATGGTTCGCGAGTTTTATACCCGTTGCAACGGGAAGCGTCCGTCCGTGAAGGCCGTTAAAGGTATTGCATTTCAGGTAATGGGGAAATTTTCCCGCCTGGCCGATTCCGGACACAATGGTGAACTGATGCGGCCCCAGGCCGAGATCAGCCATGGCATTCGCGAAGGCGCTGAGAATCGGGAAATTCCCGCATCCCGGGCACCACGCCGGGGGCCGCCCTTTATAGTCTTCCAATGCAGGCATTTATTTCTCCTGTCAAGCTCTCCACGGTAAAAGGCCTTCCGTCATACCGGTGTATCTGCGCCTTGAACTCATACCCTGTTTCCGCTCTCATCAGGCGGGCAAACTGCCCTGTGGCATTCTGCTCTATGCACACAGCGGCCTTTGCAGCTTTTAAAAGGCTGACATAATCAAAGTCATCCGTAAGCGGGAATGGATAGATCTCGCTGAAATGGAGCATTGCTGTATTCCTTTCTTTTGATAACGCATCAACGGCTTCCTTCATCGCCCCGTACAGGGAACCCCAGCCCACGATCACTATTTCCGGGTCCTTGCTGCCGTAGAAGAGGGGAGGAGCTATTTCCTTTTTAATAAGAGGGAGCTTCCTGAACAACCTTTTATCCACCATTTTTATCCTTGTTCCGGCATCCTCCACGATATGCCCCTCTTCGTCATGCTCATCGCTGTCGACCACAACTACATGTTTTGCATCGCCGGGCACTCCCAGGGGAGAAACACCGCTGCCGGTAAAGGCAAATCTCTTGTATTCGCCGAGGCTTCTGAACACATCGCCCCGGACCCTGTAATCCGTGCAGCTCAATCTGTCCGGATCAAATCCGTCAAATGTCCATTGCGCGTCTGCAAGGTACTGGTCAGTGAGGATAATAACCGGTATCTGGTATTTCTCCGCAAGGTCGAATGCCTTGTTCGCAAGGAAGAACGCCTGTTCCGGCGTGCCCGGAGCAAGAACAACGCGGGGGAATTCACCGTGTGCCGCATACAAGGAAAACAATAATTCGCCCTGCTCAGTCCTCGTAGGGAATCCTGTTGCAGGTCCGGGCCTCTGCCCGAGCGCTATTACCACGGGGACCTCTGCCATAGCTGCCAGTGACAGCCCCTCAACCATAAGGGCAAAACCGCCTCCGGAAGTGCCTGTCATGGCCCTCACTCCTGCAAAGGATGCGCCCAGGACCATGTTGATGGCGGAGATTTCATCTTCAGCCTGTTCAACAACAATGCCGTACTCCTCAGCCTTGCCGGTTATATAGGACATGATCCCTGTCGAGGGCGTCATCGGATAGGCGGAATAGAATTTGCAACCCGCTGCAATGGCCCCGAAGCCAAGGGCATCGTTGCCTGCCACAAGCATTTTCGGCCGGGAAAAGGGCGCCGGGGAGAAAGAGCACAGAGGGCACTTCTCAACAGCATAATCATATCCGGACAGGGCGGAACTGATATTCGCCCGGATGATTCCTTCACCCTTCTTTGCGAAGACCTCCCCTATTATTTCATTAAATATTTTCAAATCCATGCCGAGCATCCCGAGGACCGCTCCTGTTGCGACGGTGTTCTCCATTATCCGGTTCCCGCCATGCTCGACAGCAAGGCCGGCAAAAGGGATGTCGAAAAACTTCTGTTTTTCGTAATTCCGTTTTAACGTAGCGGAATCGTAGATTACCAGACCACTCTTTGAGAGCTCCTTTTCGTGGAGCATGATGCTTGCGTTATCAAGCGCAACGATAATGTCGATGCCTTCACAGGGAGCCATAACCGGCCTGTCGGAAAAGCGTATCTGATAGAAGTTATGTCCGCCCCTGATACGGGACTCATAGTCCTGATTTGTAAATACATGGTAGCCGCTTCGCGAGAAAACCCTTGCCAGGGTATCGCCGATAGTCTGAATACCCTGCCCTGCCTCTCCGCCTATTTTTATTGAATAATCCATTTTCCGCCTATCATTGTGCCGCCCTAAGTATATTACAAACAGATTTGATCCGCAAGTTTCCCGCCACGCTTCGTTGCGGAATCGCTGCCCTCTCGTCAGCAATATCTGCGCTCCAGCTATTTGCATCTTCCGAAGCGGCCTGCAACCCGCAAAGCCCCGATAAATCAATTTGTTCCGTAGATATTTAAAGCTTGACAATTATGTTTCCAATAGTTACTATTAGTAGCTATTATTTACTAATAGTAACTATTAGAAAGTATGCAGAAACCAGTTAAAAAGGCGAGAAAGCCCAAAAAAAAACTTAAAGTGAAAGCTGTCCTTGTCAGATTCACCAAGGCGGATTTCGCAAAGCTTGAGAAGATTGCCGATGAGCTGCAGACATCGATATCCTCGGTTATCAGGCAGTACGCGATTAAAGAGGTCTCATCAAACAAAGAGAAGTCAAATAAGTATTAAGGAGGCGGAATTGAAATCATTGGAAATGGGTTGCTGGGAAAGCTTCAAGAGGAAGCACAAAATGGAAATCGTCAGGTGGATTGAAGAGCAGGCACAGGAGAAAGGCATAATACTCGAAGACGACACGGAAATCCTCTTCAATTTCCAGCATGCCGAGAAAAAAATCTTCTTCGGTAAAGAGGCAATAGACGAAACAATAGGGTATGCGGCAAAACTGAAGAGGGGCAGCACACGGGGGAGTTGCCGGCGGGAGAGAAAGATCTTCAATGCGGCCTGAAGGGTTTTCGGGAATTCATTAACTGGCCGGATACTACAGCAGCCCAGCATTGCGCAATTATGGTGCGAGAGAGGGGAGTTGAACCCCTACAGGTTGCCCCACTGGATCCTAAGTCCAGCGCGTCTGCCAGTTCCGCCACTCTCGCTTATACAGTATAATTTGCTGGTTCACCCACAGGATGCGAACGCTTTACTGCAGCACGCTAATATGAGCTGACCGATTCAGGTGTCTCAAAAAATTCCTCGGGCAGTGTCCCTTCGTCAGGCACTTCCGGCTTTTCAGGGACCGAGGCCGGGGCAGCGGCCTTTGCATGCGCCAGCAGTGCCATATTTATAAACTCCCCATTGTAATTGATGGTTCCCGCTTCAATTGCATACTCCGCGTCAGGACTC
>JAJZPZ010000038.1 GCA_021847795.1 Nitrospirota bacterium | reverse complement strand
GTACTACAAAACCTGGCCTGATATGAATATGTCCTTCATCGCATCAGAAAGGCTTTGGGGCAAACTGAGACACTACCCGGGTTGCTTGACATTTGCAGGGAGTGGGATATCATTTTAATAAGGCGTGCCGTGAACAAATCATTTATCAATAAAGGAGGCCGGTCATGCGGAGTAATAAATATACGAGCAATTTTGCCTTTGCCCTTTTGCTGTCAACAATATTCTTGTTTTTTATAAGCCCCCAACCCGGCTTTGCAGTCATTAAGAGCGGCAGCGGGGGGGCAGGGTTCCCCATGTCTTTTGCCGACCTCGCAGCAGAGGTCCAGCCCGCAGTGGTGAACATCAGCACTACTTCTACCGTGAAGGTCCCCGGAAGCCCGTTCAGGCACTATTCCGGCCCGGAGGGGGATTTCTTCCGCCAGTTTTTCGGTGAAATGCCTGACAGGGAATTAAAAGAGCAAAGTCTGGGCTCCGGGGTTATCATAGACAAAGACGGATACATTGTTACAAACAACCATATGGTTGAGAGCGCTGAAGAGATAAAGGTAAAACTTACCGATGGAAGAGATTTCAAAGCAAAGGTAATAGGAAGAGATCCGAAAACCGATCTTGCCCTCATCAGGATCTCAGCAGCCGTCAGCAGCCTTCCCTTTCTTCCCCTCGGTGATTCCGGCAAGATGAGGGTCGGGGACTGGGTGCTCGCCGTCGGCAACCCCTTCGGGCTTGAGCACACGGTCACGCAGGGCATAATCAGTGCAACAGGAAGGGTAATAGGAGCAGGCCCCTATGACAATTTCCTCCAGACGGACGCCCCGATCAATCCCGGCAACAGCGGCGGACCCCTCATAAACCTGGCCGGGGAGGTTATCGGAATAAATACGGCAATAGTCTCGACAGGGCAGGGCATCGGCTTTGCTATACCCATAAACACTGCCAAAACAATAATCCCCCAACTCAAAGAAAAAGGCAAAGTCATAAGAGGATGGATAGGAGTATCCGTGCAGAGCGTGACCCCTGAAATAGCCGGATCATTCGGGTTGAAGGAGGCAAAAGGCGCGCTTGTTGCTGCTGTTGTGCAGGGGGGGCCTGCCGACTCGTCCGGGATAAAAAGCGGGGATGTTATTGTTTCCTTCGGCGGTAAAAAAGTCAGCAAGGTGTCTGACCTTCCGCTGGAGGTAGCTGAAGAGCCTGTAGGAAAAGTAGTGCCTGTGAAAATACTGCGGAACGGGAAGGAATTGGACCTTACGGTAAAAATAGCGGAAATGCCCGCTGAGGCGCCTGCCGCTGCTGCAGTGCCCTCCTCCAGCGCCCTCGGGGTAACTGTTGAGGACATCACCCCTCGGCTGATGGCAGAACTCAATATCAGGGACAGGGCCGGAGCCGTTGTAGTGAATGTGTCCCCCGGCAGTCCCGCTGATTTTGCAGGCATCCGGGCCGGAGATGTGGTCAAGGAGGTGAACCACACCCCGATCAGCAATCTCAGGGATTACGAAGCCGCCATGAAAAAATCGAAAAAGGGGGAACCAGTGCTCTTTCTCGTAAAAAGAGGGGAACAGACATTCTATGTTTCAATCGCGGTCTCATAATCACTGCTGCAGACTGAATTGCAGGCAGACGGATATAAAAGCCGTTCTCCGCAAACGTCAAGGAGTGCAGGACAGGAAAGTGTTTTTTCAGCCCTGGAAATGCCGGCCGCTGGGAGGATTCCAGCGGACTTCATAATCCGAATCTTCTGAACAGGTAGTATTTCGGGAAGTCTATGCCGAGCGTAAAGAGGACCGAGAAGGCAAGGATTGTGAGGACCTGGTGCGCGGAGAGTGACGGCACAAATATACCGTATATGCCCAGGAGGGCAAATCCTGTGATAGTCGCTGCGCTCAGGATGAGCAATTCCCTGCCGGGAAGAGACGACCAGAAGTGTCTCCGCTCCCTTACGATCAACACCCTGAACTGACTGTTGAATATAAGGTTCAGCATAACCATGGTGCGCAGCTGCTCCCATTGCAGATGAAAATAATCCATGCCGATCAGGATTATGATCAGTCCCTCCGAAACCAGGAACATACCCGGGACAAGTGATGCAAGGGTAATATTTTTCACGTTCCACTTGTTCGGGTTGCTCGTATGTTTTACATTGTCGGTAGCCAGGGACATTGTCACGAAATCATTCGCGAACACGAGCAACGACATGCCGAGGAGCGACAGCACGATCTTATGCAGCCAGAAAAAGCTCAAGGTCAGCAGCCCGACAAATTCTATGACTTTCGTCACCTTATTGATGACCCATGTCAGCATGCGCTGGTATGTTTGCCTGCTTGTTTTTACCGCGTCAATTATCACGCTTACTCCCGGTTCCGTTAAGACCACGCTTGCCGAGGCCTTTGCCACATCGGTTGAATTGCTCACGGCTATTCCCATCTCGGCCTGCTTGAGCGCCGGCGCGTCATTGACCCCGTCACCGGTCATCCCCACCATATGTCCCCTGGACTGTAAGAGTTTCACAATCCTGTATTTGTCTTCAGGATATATTTCAGCAAAGCCGCTGCTTTCCCCTACAATCCTTACCTGCTCATCTTCGTTCAAGCCTTCTATGTCCGCCATTCGCACAATCGCACTCCCGAGTCCCACCTGGCGGGCTATTTCCCCGGCTATGGCAACGTTGTCTCCTGTAAGCATCATCGGTTTTATCCCCAGCTTTTTTGCCTCTTCAATCATGCTTTTTGAATCCGGCCTGGGCGGGTCGGCCAGCAGAATAAACCCCGCGAGCTTAAGATTATCCGGGTCAGTACCTTCCGAGCGGGCGACTGCAATCGTCCGGTATCCTTTCTGCGAAAACTCTTCCATCGTTCTGTCTGCGTACCCTGTAGTCTCCCGGTCTGTTCCCCTGCACATGGACATGACTATCCTCACAGCTCCCTTGACTGCCCTGAAGCGCTTTCCGTCTGTTTCGACAATCGCCTCTGTCCTCCTGAGCGATGGGTCGAAAGGGGTATATGAGATCTGTTTGTACGCTTGAGCATCTAGTCCCCTGCTTTTCGCATATTCGATAACCGCGAGGTCTATCATATCCATGCCCTCCCCCCTGGACGATAAAGCGGCGGCCAGGGCAACGTCTTCTTTCCCGAATCCCGGGAGCGGCACGACCTCGGCAACCGATAATCTGTTCTGCGTTATAGTGCCCGTCTTGTCAAGGCAGAGGACATCTATCGAAGCGGCATCCTCGATCGAATCAAGCCTGGTCACCAGCACCCCCTTTCCTGCAAGCTCTGTAGCGCCTACGGCCTGAACTATGGTAAGCACTGCCGGGAGGGCTACAGGCACTGCGCCCATAAGGAAAATCACCGCAAAAGTCAGCACCATTAAAATACTTACATCCGTCAAAAGCGCGTATACCGAAACCAAAATTAATGCTGCTATACCCAGATACATCATATATTTGACCACAGCCATCATTACTTCTTCCTGATGGGACTGCGGCTTGGCTGTTTTGACCAATTCGGCTGTTTTCCCGAAATAGGTATTTGCCCCGGTGTTGACTACCGCACACGCGGCTTCACCTCTCTTCACTGTCGAACCCGAGTAGATGATGTCCGATTGACGGGTTTCTACAGGCAGGGATTCTCCTGTCAGGGCAGATTGGTCCACGGAAAGTCCGCCGCTTATAATTTTTGCATCAGCCGGCACTATATCGCCAAGTCTCACAACAATAACGTCTCCGGGCACAATCTCTTTCGCCGCCTTTACGCTCCAAACGCCGTCCCGCAATAATTTCGCTTTGATCGCCAGTTTCATCCTGAGCAGTTCTATCGCTTTCTGAGAGCCGCGCTCATGCATGTGGCCGATAACGGCATTCACCGTGAGGAGCACAAAGATGATTATTCCTTCGAGATAATGCCCCAATACGAACGAAAGCCCCATTGCCAGCTCCAACAACCACGGCATGGGGCCCCAGTAGCGCAGCAGGAATTCAAGAACAGGGTTCGTCTTCCTTTCGGCAATTTCGTTGGGTCCGAATATCGCGAGGCGCCTTCCGGCTTCAGAGCCGGAGAGGCCGCCCGGGGAGGTCTCCAGCAATTCAAATGTCTCCTCCAGCGGTATTTTCTTATACTCAGAGGTGTTCCTGACTTTAAAACTCATCGAAGGACGTACGTTTGCAGGCCTTTCAGCATTATCCATGCTCTCCTTATAACACAGCTTCTTCCGGCTGTCAAATTCAGACCGAACTTCACCGGGAATTGCCGGTGCTTACGGTTCCGGGCAGGCAGAGATACAGTGTCCATATGTTGAAACTCCGCCGTTAATGTGATAACGTTTTATTAACACGGCGATTAAATGACGGGGTCTTTGCAGGGGCGGTCCCTGTGTGCCTGCCCGGTCTTTGGGCGGCCACACAGAAACCGGCCCTACATGGTTGAACAATGTTTATCGCCGGGTCAATAGTAATCAGGCGGCAATAACCGGCATAAGCACGTGGTATCAAGAGGCAATCCTTCCCATGCAATGCGCAGGGGGGGATGGGAAGTTCTCCTCCTCATGTTTCCGGTCCATAACAACCCACGACAACATCCGTATGCGTCCTCAAAGGAGGTTGACAATGACCAGTCATAAATTCCCGGGATTTCTGTCTGCCGCAGTATTATTGTTGGTCCTGTCCGGTTGCGCGTATCCCATTTCCAAGGAATTGAGGCAGGAGGCCATAGGGGAGCCGACCTTCTCCATGGTGCTGCAGGAGCCCGCCGCCCATCGCGGCGCCGTGGTCATCTGGGGAGGGATAATCATGAAGACCACGAATTATAAAGACGGCGCCGAGATCATAGTGCTTGAGACACCGCTGGGTTTCCGGGAAAAGCCGAAAGGCCGTACTCACTCTCAAGGCCGGTTTATTGCCAGGAGCACGAAATTTCTCGACCCCGCGGTTTATGCAAGGGGAAAAAGAATCACCGTTGCCGGGGAAATCAGCGGCAGCACGATAAAAAGCATCGGCCAATTCCCTTATGTATATCCGGTAATTATGGCAAAGGAGATCAAGCTCTGGGAGAATATCCGCTACGCTCCGCTCTACTACAGATGGGAGAACGAATTCTACGGCTTCTATTATCCACTGGATGAATTTTATGAACCGGAAGAGGATGAGCTGGAATAAACGCGGACACGCGCATCCCCTCGCAACCGAAACTACAGGGGCCATGGTCTTGGAAAACTTCCTGAGGATATTAGGTTCATGGGCGCTGTCGATCGTCAGGTCGATGGGGCGGATGCTCCTGTTCCTGTCGTCAGCAGTATACTTCATCTTCATACCGCCTTTTAAGTTCGGCTTGCTCCTGCGCCGGATACGTTTTTTCGGCGCAAAATCATTGACCATAATTCTTCTCACAGGGGCGTTCACCGGAATGGTGCTGGCCATTCAGCTTTACTATACGCTCAGGAAATTCGGTTCCGAAGCCCTGCTGGGCCCGGCCATAGCACTAAGCCTTATAAGGGAATTGGGGCCTGTGCTTTCCGCACTGATGGTAACCGGCAGGGCAGGGTCGGCCCTTACTGCAGAACTGGGGATCATGAGGATTTCCGAGCAGGTGGACGCACTTGTATCCATGGCATTGAACCCGATGAGATACCTTGTTGTGCCCAATATCGTGGCCGCAGTCATAACCTTTCCCCTGCTTGCGTCCATTTTCGATGTGATCGGCATTTACGGCGGGTATCTTGTCGGCGTCAGGCTGCTGGGGCTCAGCCAGGCCACCTACTTCTCGCAGATGGAGAGCTTCGTCGAAATGAAGGACGTCAGTATAGGATTATATAAATCCCTCAGCTTCGGAGTTATTGTGGCATGGGTGTCCTGCTACAAAGGATACCATACGGACATAACGGGATACGGTGCGGAGGGGGTGAGCAGCTCTACCACCAGTGCGGTGGTGACTTCATCCGTATTGATCCTCATATGGGATTACTTCCTCGGGTCGGTCCTGCTGTAAGAGACAGGGAAAATGATCGAAATTATCAGTCTCGAAAAAGCGTTCGGCAGGCAGAAGGTCCTCAGGGGAGTCAACCTGACCATCGGCAATGGTGAGGTCATGGCCATAATCGGGGAGAGCGGAGGGGGCAAGAGCGTGCTGTTGAAACACCTGATCGGCATTCTGAAGCCAGACAGCGGTAGGATACTGGTCGACGGCGAGGACATCACGGCGCTCAGCCCGGGGGAGTTCGACAGGATACGGAACAAGTTCGGCGTGGTCTTCCAGGAGGGCGCACTGTTTGATTCCATGACGGTATTCGAAAATATCGTCTTCCCCCTGAAGGAGAAAACCCGGCTCGGCAGGGAGGAGATAAGGGCAAGGGGCGTGCGCGGCCTCGAAGATGTGGGACTCAGGGACATGGGAGATAAATACCCGTCGGAGATAAGCGGCGGTATGAAAAAAAGGGTCGCCCTTGCGCGCGCCCTCATCGCAAAGCCGTCCGTCGTATTGTTCGACGAACCCACGACCGGTCTAGATCCCGTTATCATGAATTCAATACATGGGCTCATCAGGCAAACACATCAAAAATACGGCTTTACAGGGATCATAATCAGTCATGAAATCCCCGAGATATTTACTATCTCCGACAAGGTGGCGATGCTCCATGACGGCAGCATCGTCGAAGCAGGCACGCCCGGGGAAATCAGGTCCTCTTCCAACCCCGTTGTCAGGCGGTTCGTAACCACCGGTTGTGAGGACTACAGCAAATCCATACCATAGACAAAGCGGAGGCCGGAGATGAAAAAAATGGATGCCGAACTGGCTGCGGGCTTTTTCCTGCTGTTGGGGATTCTAGCCCTCGGGTATGTATCGCTCAAGCTCGGAAAGCTTGAGGTGCTGGGAGGCGGCGGGTACACCGTCTACGCAGAGTTCTCGAATGCAGAGGGAATAAGGACAGGCTCTGCCGTCGAGATCGCCGGGGTCGATGTAGGGAAGGTAAAAAGCGTGAGGCTCGACCGTAACTATGAGGCGGTTGCCGGCCTCTTTATCTATAAAAGCGTCAGAATCCAGGAAGACGCCATAGCATCGGTCAGGACAAAGGGGCTCATCGGCGAGAAATATATTCAGATATCGCCGGGAGCTTCCGAAAAATACATACCGGACAAGGGGAGGATTCAGGAAACGGAATCCTCTGTTGATATCGAGAACCTGCTGTCCAAGTACATATACGGGAAGGTATGAGGTGCGGAGCGGTCCACTGCTGCATGGCAACGCCGCAACTGCGTCCGGTCCAGGCGCGGGCCGGGCCTCAGGAAGCGCTCGTCCCCTTACAGGTGCACGTAAAATTCAAGCTCCCTGGTCCCGAAAAGAAACCTTTTTCTTGAAGCTTTTACGCTCACTGTCTGTCCAGGCCCCTTGTCAAAGAGGGCTATCTTTATATCATCCACGCTATGTATTTTCCAACCGCCTACGGAGGTGATGACGTCCCCCTTTTCAAGTCCTGATTTTGATGCAGCGCTGTCCGGTGAAAACTCTTCGATAAATACCATGCCGCCTGATTCCCGTGCTATTATCCCCAGTTTCGCCGTAAAAGGAGGGGCAAGGTGTCTGGGAAAAATAACGTAGGTCCCTACATCCATGCCGAAGGCGCCGTTTACCAGGGTCGCATAGTCTTTGCCTGTAAGCCGGTGGATACGGTCGGGGATCCCCGAGCCGTACATGATATGCTCGACACCCGCGAGCACGACCAGCTGGTAATCGGGATGCTCTTTCAGGAACCGGGCTGCGGAGTGAGCCATGGTCTCGTCCCATAGTATCTGTGACTGGTAAAAATTATCAAAGGTAGTTCCGGCGGGATGGTCTTCATATACCTCTTTCAGCCGTTTCCGGTAAGACCCGTCCGACATGTCCATATCCTGGGGGATCTCTTTCCTTTCCCCGGCGGAAAGTGCGTCGAGTCCTCCCTTTGCCACTTTGTCTACGATCCCGGACCTCTGGTTCAGCGCGACGACCGGGATCCCCTTTGCCCTGGCGAATTCTATGATTTCCCTGTACAAATTGTAGTCAAAGCTCCATCTTTTAAAATATTCCGTTCTTTTGAGAAATTCCCTTTCGTCTATGGCGCCCGAAAGATACTCATCGATTGCTTTCTGGAAAGGCGTCTGGAACATTTCCATCCCTATGGCGAATTTCCTGTTTTTTCTAAACAGGTCCATGATTACCGCAAGCTCCACCTTATGGTCTTCATAATAAGTATGCCTCTCCCCGATGAGGACAACCGGCTTATCGCTGATGGAACCGGTTATCTCGCCGAGCGGCAGGGATTTCTTCGGTTCAATCCCCTGCGCAGGCTCACGGAGATTGAATACCATGCCGCGACTTGTTCCGGCAGTTTCCTTTGCTGAATTTTTCCCTTTTTCAAAACGGAGGAGCGAATACTTTCCGTAATGGAATATCTTTTCCGCGGCGAGGTCAACCTCTTCTTTAGACGTACCCCGGGCATAGGCTACAACCTTTGATGTGTTCAGGGGATTGTCCTTTACGATAAGGACAAATCCCGGGCCCCCTCCGCTGACCGTACCGAAGAGCCTCCTGAGGACAGGACTCTCGAACCCCAGGACAAGGAGAGAGGATGTGCGGATATCCCCGTCATCCACTTCGCCCTGCTCTTTGACGATAAATCCTTCTCCTTTGAAAAGGGCGATCAGCCCGGCGTATTTCTCTCGTTCCTTTTCAGGATAGACGATCATCCTTTTTTCATCCCCGAGCAGCCGCGCAATGACAGGAGGGAATTCGCCGGGTGCAAGCCTCCTCATGATATCGTAGTTTTCATCAATGATCAAATCCGACGGGTCCTCTTCTGCATCGATCTGGAAATAGTGTTTTCCCTTCTCAACAGCCTGCGTCTGTTTAATTTCTCCCTTTCCCGTAATGATTTTAACGGGCAGCTCAACTCTATAAGGTTTTCCTCTTTGCACAAGCTCAAAGGAAGCAGCAGGGACCCCCTTTAAAACAGGAACGCCGGGGTATCTTACTTCAAAGGAAGGAACTCCCTTGAGATCGAGCCATTGGCTGAAAAACCATCCGAGGGACATCCCCGATTCCAGCTCAAAGGGTTTTTCCACATCAGCCCACGAGGCCCTTTTGAATTTGTTGTTTTCGATGAGCGTTCTCAGGGACTTCAAAAACGTTTCCCTTCCGACCATATTTTCGAGCATATGGAAAAGCATCGCGCCCTTGCCGTACCCGATCGCCGCAGAGGCAAACCCGGTCCTCTCGGTGAAGCTCCTCAGGGGGAAATCCTTTCCGGGGGTGACGTAGCTCTGGAAGTTGATGAGGATGTTTTTCCTGTCCTCCCATCCCCTGCCTTTCTGCTCTTCGTAAAGGTGATCGGACATATAGGAGGTGATCGCTTCGAGCCAGTTGCCCTTACTGAAGTCGGCATATACGTAATTTCCAAACCACTGATGGGTAATCTCATGGCCCAGGGAGGTCGAGGGGATGAAAGGAAGGCGGAGTACTTCCTGCCCCAGGAGGGTGAAGGTAGGCATGGAATAGCCGGTTGGAAGAATATTTTCTACAACAGAAAATCTTTTGTACGGATAAGGAACGAGAAGTTCGTCATACATTTTCAGGTATTTTTTTGTGTGTTCCATGTAGTCGGCGGCGAGGGAGACATCCTCGGGAAAGAAGTATGCATAAATGCCTATGCCGTTGACGGCGCTCCTGACCTCCCTGTAATTGCCCGCAACGAGGTCAATCCCGGCTAAAGGATAGGGGAAAACAAATGTGTACTCTTTGCCCGATGCGGTTTTCCCGACAGTGATTTCATCAGCCTCCGATATGGCGGTGAAGGTGTCCGGGACAAGGGCAGTGAGCTTATAATATGCAAGGCCGCTGATTGCAGGATACCAGTTTCCGGTAAGCGATACGCCTTTCTCACTCACCACGCTTTTTGATACTACGCCTTCATTCTCAAGCTTCCCCCTGGTATCCTGCCCTCCCTTGAAGGTCCCTTCGTATCTAATTTCGAGAGTCCCCTTGCCTGCTATTTTGAACATGCCCTCTTTCGCCTTGTAATCCGCGGGCAGTCCGTTCAAGGTGACCGACACTATCCTGAGATTGCCCGTTGAAATCGTCGTGTCCGCGGCTTCCGGCAGTGTAATTGCCGCAACACCTCTGAGAAGGTTTGTTTTCAAGTCGAAGGACACCGAAAGACGGCAGACCGGAAGTGGTTGCTCCGCTCCTTTCTCCGCGCCATACAGGCATGCCTGGAATGGAATGAAAACAAGGGTAAGGAGCAAAAGGTACACGATTCGGTTTTGTGCTTTCACATTGAGCCTCCTTGCGTGCCGGTTTCATTGTAAACTGTGGGGTTTACCCATCCCATCCTTTTCGCCGCGTTGGTTATTGCACTCCGGCTAATCATATGCTGATTGCATTGCGCTCCGGTAAAATTTTGACACGTACTCCTTTACCATTCTGCTGGCGCTGAAAAAAGGCGCAGTATTTTTTATCGCCTCTTTCATGACACTGACCCACCCGTGCGGGATGCCGTCATCTTCAACCTTATAATAAAGCGGGATCACCTTTTGCTCCAGGATGTCGCAAATCGCAGACGCATCTCTGCCGTCGTCACCTTCCTCACTGAAGGCCCAGCCGTTTTTACCGTTGGACCCCTCTATCCACCAGCCGTCGAGAATGCTCAGGTGCGGGACCCCATTAGTGATGGAATCTATAGGGACATCTTCCTCTTTCCTGAATCTTGCGAGCGCCACATTGCAGTGGTGTAAATACTCCTGGTCATTTGCAGCTGATTCCAGAATTTCAGCGGGAAGCTCCCGCAACATTTTTACCGGGTTATGGACACTATCTTTCCATTCGGAACGGCTTAACATCTTAAAGAGCATTCTCGCTGCCGGGCGCCGGCTCCACCAAAGATTGTACGCAAGGTCCCCAAGGCCGGACAGCCGCTCCGGGACATTCGGGAACCTTACCTTTAAAGCGCCCATAAAGCCCCCTCCTACGCCTGTTGTTTAACCGGCTTTCCCGGCGCGTGCAAAGAGATGCACGGAGGCCATGCCGAATACAAAGCCGCCGATGTGCGCCACATATGCCACCCCGCCCGTCTGCCTGTGCACCAGGGAACCGACCTCGCTGAGCAGTTGAATGACGAACCAGAAGCCCACTAACAGGATTGCAGGCACTAAAGGGACCATCACAAACCAGCCGAGGAAGAGGATTGTACGGATCCTGTCGCGGGGGAAGGTAATAAGAAACGCCCCCATCACTGCTGCAATGGCGCCGCTTGCCCCGAGGCTCGGGACAGAGGAGGCAGGGCTCATTGCCACCTGTGCAAAAGTAGCCAGCAATCCGCCTGATAAGTAGAACACGGGATAAAGTCTCCTTCCCATTATGTCCTCGATCTCAGGTCCGAATGCCCAGAGATATATCATATTGCCCGCTATATGCAGCAACCCGCCATGAATGAACATAGCGGTAAAGACGGTAATAAGGTCTCGTCCCGATGTGATTTCCGAAGGGACAAATGACCACTTAAGGATGAAGCCTTCTCCATGCGCCAATTCGAGCAGGAATACGAATATGTTCACCAGGATGATGGCGACGGTGACGAGAGGAAACCGTAACGGCCTGTGATCAACATCCTTTAAAGGAATCATGGTCTCCATCCCTGTGCCGGTTGATTAGGCCGGACCGCGAACAGGATGCGCGGAAAGCAATTCGCTGATTCAAAGAACATCCTGAAGTTCAGGATTTCCTTATTCCCTGCCTGTAAATTGAAGCCCCCCTGCAGCAAGCTGCGGGGAACACGGCCGCTTGTCCGTTTATTTTGCCCTTTCCTTGCCTTCGGCCTTTTTATAGGGAATCGGTACGTATTGAACAGAGGGCCGTTGCTGCATCGCCTGAGGGAAAAGGTCCATGAGCTGATAAACTTCATCGGGCAAACCCGCAGTAACCGGCAATCCGATTTTTTCTGCCTCCCCGAAAGTGACCGGGTAATCATGGGTCCATCGGCCCTCGGTGAGAGTAAGCGTTATCTTCCCGGCGGTTTCTTCATCCATACGTGAGGCTAATATGGCTTTTACAAAATCTCTCATCTGGTCCATAGCTTTCTGCGCAACGTCGGCCAGGATAAGGGTCTTGTCTTCTATATCTTTCATCTCTTTCTGTTTGACTATTTTCAGGATCGATGATGCAGGATATTCACCCAACTGCGGATCGACAGGCCCCAACACTGCGTTTTCATCCATTGCCACCTCGTCGGCGGCAAGGCACAGGAGCGTGCCGCCGGACATCGCATAATGCGGGACAAAGATTGTCACCTTTGCCTTGTGCCGCCTGAGCGCCATTGCGATCTGTTCCGTGGATAAAACGAGGCCGCCCGGTGTATGGATGATAATATCGAGTGGCATATCTACCGGGGTAAATCTTACTGCCCTGAGGATATCTTCCGAATCATTTATATCTATATACTTCATGACAGGAAAGCCGAGAAATTTCATCGTCTCCTGGCGGTGTATGAGCGTAATGACCCTGGAACTGCGCTTCTTTTCCAGCGCCCTGATCAGCCCTAGTCTCCTCGCCTGCAGGATCTTCTGCTGCACCATGGGCATTACGGATATAAGCACGATAAACAGCCAGAAAAAGTTCCAGATATCCTTCATGTCGCCTTCCTCCCCTGGATCTGTTGAAATCCACACCAGGTTTCTCTCCTGCAAAAGATTCCTGTTAAAGAGTTTGATTTCCGCCGGGAAGCTGCCGCCTACTATAATGGTACCAACAAATATCTCACCTGTCCATTCTGCAATGCCCAGGGCAATTGCATGATAAGGTCGGGTGAACTTATAAGTCCTTGAGATTGCCGCGCGGAGTTTATCCCGGTTCGTGTCGGGACTCGCAAGGACTGTCATTCCACCCCGGAAGTCTTCGTCTTCCGGGGACCCCGTCATTGCGAAGGGTCGTATCCTGAAGCAATCTCGTTGTTTTTTATTGAATTGCTATTTTGATGCAATTGCCCTGCTGCAATGCCCATCCTTCGTGCTTGAGGATGCAGTGCCGGGTGAATGATGGGGCAGGCGGGAGGCAAAGGTTTATCTCACCCGTCAACCACCCGGCGCTTGATAATTTTTTCCGATCTGTTACGCTTTTAATAACAGGGGGCGGAAAGATGACGAGAGATGATGAAGAGAGGGGCGGCAGCAGGAAGAAATGGCCGGCATGCTCAAATCGCAGGGAGCAGTATCTTGAACTCTTGGTCTTTCTGTTTCTTATTCTTCCTTCCCTGGTTTTTTCATTTTTCGCCGTCAGGCAGGGAAATATGAGCTTCATGCTCATATCAAGCGCAGCCATTCTGCGCGACCTTTCCCTGGTAAGCCTGATTCTCTTCTTTATCTGGCGAAATAATGAGCCGGCCATTGCTATCGGCTGGACGGTGCGAAATATACGGAAGGAAATCGGCATAGGCCTTTGGCTGTTCCTGCCTTTTTTCTTTGTTACCTCTGTGCTTGAAGGGTTACTTCACAAGGCCGGCCTCTCAGTTCCATCAACTCCGCTGCCTGCATTAATAAGCGAAAAGGGCATTGCAGAATTTACTCTGGCTTTCTTCATGGTCATTACCGTTGCACTGGCGGAAGAGACCATCTTCCGGGGATACCTCATACTGCGCTTCAGGGCCGTTACATCAAGCCCTGCCGCGGCGGTATTGCTGTCGGCGGTGATCTTTTCCCTTGGGCACGGCTATGAAGGAACAGCCAGCGTAGTTACTATAGGCATTATGGGAGCTGTTCTGGGTCTCGTTTACCTGTGGCGTGAGAGCCTGATTGCCCCTATCGTAATGCATTTTCTCCAGGATTTTATCGGCATCGTACTTATACCGTTACTGAAGCAGTTTAAGTTCATTCCTTAACGAGGATGGGAAACACATACCCCGCTACAGATATCCTCCCGCAAAACTGAAGATGAGCGCCCCCAGGACGATTGCGGATGCAATAATGTAGGTGCGATCTTTCTGCATGACAAATGAAAAAAACAGAAAGGAAATCCAGGCCCCCGGCATGAGCATCAGCAGAAGAAGGCCGAACTGGATCATGCCGCGGCTGTGCAGCGACAAAACATCTTTCCATATGCCGTGCAGGCCGCGAAGGTCTGCGGGTTCGCCGGTAAAAACCTTGTAATCGGGTAATCCCGCGCCGTACTTCATCAGGTAAAATACCCCTCCTGCAAAAACGCATGCCGCTGAGACGATGACGCCGGTCCTCAGAAAATAGCCGACAACGATCGCAACCCACCTGTCCGACCATCTGGCTCCCCGGTATGCCAATCAGATCCTCCCGGTCAAACCGTTATATATCATTTCTATTGCGAGCAGGAAGATAATTATGCTGAACACAATCCTCAATATCGCGGTCTTTGCCTTTACCAGGACATGCGCACCCAGCAAAGAGCCCGGAAGCACCCCCAGGATGACGGGCATGGAAAGGCCGGGGTCGATGAACCCCCGGGTCAGATACACCCCGGCGCTTGCCGCGGCGGTTACGCCGATCATGAAGTTGCTGGTGGTGGTGGATACCTTAAAAGGGATGCGCATGAAGCGGTCCATGGCCAGGACTTTAATCGCCCCCGATCCTATGCCGAGCAACCCCGAGAGCGTTCCAGCCGTGAACATCAGGCCGAATCCGGCAGGTACGGAATGGACATAATATTGCTGTATGCCCTCAGGCGTAGGATAGCTCCCGTTCATTCGCAGCCGGCTTGCCAGACGGTCGGGCCGGTCTGTTCCGGGCAGGTCACGTCTGGGGCGCAGCGAGAGGTAAGAAGAATGGACCAGTACCAGGCCGAATATCACCGCAAGCAGGGAGGTATGCGCCCTTGCTGCAAGAAAAGCCCCGAATAAGGCGCCGATGGTGGTCGCGATTTCGAGAAACACCCCGATGCGTATATTGCTGAACCCCTCTTTGACGTAGGCCGAGGCTGACCCCGCGGAAGTCGCGATCACCGAGACAAGCGAAGCGCCGATCGCGTAGCGGATATCCACACCAAATGCCAGGGCCAGGAGGGGGACAATCACAACTCCTCCTCCCAGTCCTGTCAACGAACCCAGGAAACCGGCTACCAGAGAGCCCAGCCAGATGAGGAGGGTAAATTCAAGGATATTCAAACCCGTCCCCCGGCATGCCCGCTGTGAAACCGTTCTGCTCCAACTTCATTTCCGTTTCCATGTCCTGAAGAAGAAATACAACAGGAGCAGGACAACGAAAATGCCGGAACCGGCTGCAAGGCTTCGCTGGAGCTTTCCAGACATAGTCGTCCATTCTTCTCCAAAGACATACCCGACCGAAATAAATGTGGTTGTCCAGATAAAAACGCCTGTGTACGCAAAAAGGACAAACACGGGCAGCCGCAATTTTGATACGCCGGCCATCAGCGCCGTAAGGTGGCGGATGCCCGGAAAGAAATATCCGAACAGGAGAGCCCACCTCCCCCCATGATCAAACCAGTTATGAACCCCGGCGATCCTGCCCGCCGTGATGTGGAGCAGATGGCCGTATTTATTGACCAGATAGTTGCCCCCGGTGCGCCCCAGGGCATAGCTCACCGAGATACCGCACATGCTGCCGAGGACTGCTGCGATAAAGGTGGGCAGCAGGTGCAGGCTTCCCCTGTATACGAGATAGCCGGCAAAGGTCACTATCGTTTCAGCAGGCACCGGGACCCCTAAGATCCCCAGCATGAGCATTGCAAAAATCATTATATAACCGTATTGCTCAACCCAGTGGAGGATTGTTTCCGCCATTTTACCAGCCTTTTGGAACCACCTCTTTCCCGAATTTATCTATTTCCCTTCCTATGCCTTCAATGCCCCTGCCGACCTCCGAGGATACCCAGCCTGTTCCTTTGATCAGTTTCCCTGATACATGCCGGGCATCTTTTATGGCCGCTTTGGTCCCGGCTTCCGCCTTATGTCCACTCCATGCCAGGCCGTGTTCCAGATCCTCGGAGGCAGCCCTGAGGTCATGACCGGTATCTTTGGCAGCTTTCTTTGACCATGATTCCGAGGCCTTCCAGTAGTGATACCTGGCAAGTGCGTAATAGGCATGAGAAAAGGCCTTATCAAGTCTTTTACCGGATGTAACGGTCCCCTTTTCCACATCATCGGCCAGTTTTTCCAATTCGTGCGTTGAGGCCGAAAGGTCTTTCTTTCCCTCGCCTGCAGCACGCTCCTCATCGTGTTTCAAGAATGCAGCAGACTTTCTGATTTCAGCGGCCGCAGCCTTCATATCTTTTTTGATAAAGCTTTCGCGGGCCTTTTTGAAGTAAGGCTCCGGCCCTTCTGCGGGAGCAGCCGTAATGTCCTTACCCGGACCGGCTTTGCCATCCAAGGCCTTTTGCTGAGCCTGAACTGTACTCGCTTCAGTCCAGGCCCCTATAGAAACAACTGAGAATATCACTACAATAAATCTAAACGTTGAGCGCCTCATGACAGCCTCCTCTTCCTTTGGCTATACTGCAGTAGCCCGGTGGTAAAAAATTTCTATTGAGAGGTTGGTTCCTTTCGGGAAGCCGTTGCCTGCTGTTATTTTAATATTAGCAGGAAATACCCCACTCGTCTATTTCATAAAAGCCGGGAACCTATATCCACGGGTCCTTCTTTGCAAACCTGCCGTATCGGAGAGCCAGCGTCGGCAGGACAATGAGATTCAGTGCAGTCGATGTTACAAGGCCGCCGAGAATCACCATGGCCATAGGACCCTCAATCTCCCGGCCCGCAGTCCCGCTTCCGATAGCGAGCGGCAGTAGTCCGAAAGCAGTAACAGAGGCGGTCATCAGGATCGGGGCGAGTCTTTCCGATGCGCCCCGCAGAGCGGCTTCCGATCCCCAGGTCATCCCTTCAATCTCAACCAGGTGCTCATAATGGGAGATCATCATAATGGAATTGCGCAGAGTGATCCCGAAAATGGTCACAAAGCCCACCATAGAGCCAAGGGAGAACCGCCCGCCTGTTGCCAGCACGACAAACACACCTCCCACGAGGGCGAACGGCAGGTTCAGGAGAACCAGGAGCACGTTCCGGTAATTGCCGAGGACAACCGACAGCAGCAAGATAATCCCTGCGGCTGCGAAAAGAGAGTGGATCAGAAGGTCTTTTCCGGAACGGGCCTGGGCCTCGGCTGTGCCGGTAAATTCAAAGTATGTCCCGGCAGGAAAAGAAACAGCGGCGCGGACCTGTCTTTTCGCATCAGAGACAAAAGAACCGGCGCTGCGGCCCGTCACATTGCAGGTCACCGTCTGGACCCGTCTGGCGTCATCATGCAGGATGACATACCGGCCCGAGGTTTCATAAATATCGGCAAGCTCCCGGAGCCCCAGGTACACGCCGCCGGGGCTGCGCACGGGCAAGCTCCTGATATCGGCAACATCTTTCCGCTCACTGGGATGGATGACCACAGAGACATCGAATACCCGGTCCCCGTCATAGACCTGTCCCGCGACAGCGCCCTGATACGCCGTGCGTATCACATCAAGTACGCTTACGGCATCGAACCCCCAACGCATGAGCGCCGCTTTCCTGAGGCTGATCACCACCTGCGGGGTCCCCGGCACGGACTGCACCTGGATACCGGTGGCTCCAGGAATCTTCCCGAGGACACCGGCGACCTCCCGGCCTTTGCGGTCAAGCACGTCAAGGTCGTTGCCGAAGATGTTCACTGCTACGGAAGCCGTATAGCCGCTGACAGTCTCCTCGATGCGTTCCGTGAGAAATGTTTTCACGGAATAATTCACGCCCGGGAATTGCGCCAGTGCTTTCCGCACTTCATCCGGCGAAAACACTGCCTGCTTCCCTTTTACCTGCTTGAGATTTACGTCTATTTCGCTTGAATTGATCCCCCTGGTGGACGCCCCCTCTTCCGCCTTTCCCGTTTTCTGGGAAACAATGCGCACGTAAGGGAGTCTAAAGAGCTCCAGGGTTACCCGGCGGCCCAGCCGCATAGATTCTTCGAGTGAAGTGCCGGGGAGCATGGTCACGTGGACGATAAAATCTCCTTCCCTGAATTCCGGCAGGAATTCGCCCCTCAGGGAAGGAAGCGCAGTCAGCCCGGCAAGAATCAAGAGGCCGACTCCGCCCGCAACGGCACGGGGATGCCGCTCTACCCGGAGCAGGAGTGTCCGGTACCGCTGCCTGAGCCACATTACCACAGGCGGCTCCTTTTCCGTTATAGCATGACGGCCGAGCAGAATGAGACACAGCGCCGGCGTCACCGTCAGTGCGACCAGCAGAGAAGCGAGGATGGCCAGGATATATGCAATGCCGAGGGGCGAGAATATCCTCCCCGCCAGTTCGGACATGGTCAATACGGGAATAAAAACCAGCACAACGGCAAACGTGGCATATACTACGGCGCTTCGCACCTCGATTGAGGCATCGAGCACGACCCGGACAGCAGGCCGAGGGACCTCCAGCCGGCGATTCTCGCGAAGACGTCGCAAAATATTTTCCACATCGATGACCGCATCATCCACAACTTCTCCGATGGCGATTGCCAGTCCTCCCATGGTCATCGTATTGAGGCTGAACCCCAGGCGTTCCAGCACTATTATTGCAGCCAGCAATGAGAGCGGAATCGCCGTGCAGGAAATGGCCGCGGTCCTCAGGTTAAAGAGGAACAAAAACAGTATGATCGCTACCAGGATCGCGCCGATTTGCAATGATGCCATTACATTACGGACCGCCGTGTGAATGAAGTCGGCCGGTCGGAAAAGATCGGGGAAAATTTCCATACCCTCGTCGTGCAGCGCCGGACGGAGATCTTTCACCGCCTGGTCCAGATTCCGGGTCACTTCGAGGGTATTGGTCCCGTACTGTGCGGTGACCAGCAACACCACGGCAGGACGCCCGTTCACCGCGCCGGCGCCGATAGGAGGCTGCGGGGCTGCAGCCACGGTCGCCACATCCCCCAGGGTCACGCTGACGCCCTTGTGGTTGATAAGGACGGTCCGTGCAAGCTCCTCCGGCAGCAGAGACTGTCCCTCGGTCCGCAGGTCGATGCGCTGGTTTTCGCTGTCGATAAAGCCCGCTCCCCTGACCCCCGTGGCTTTGCGCGCCGCTGCCAGTACATCTTCGACCGACAGGTTGTGTTTGATCAGCCGGTCAGACCGCGCCTGGATCTGGAACTGCTTTACCTCTCCGCCATAAATCTGTACCTGGGCGACGCCGCGGGAGGCCAGAAGACGCGGCTTCACCGTCCACTCGGCAACAGTCCTGATATCCATCAGAGAGCGCGTCCCGGAGGCCAGCCCCATCTGCAACACCGTGCTTGTCGAGGAGGTAAGGGGAGTCATGAACGGAGTCACTCCCTCCGGCAATTGACCGGACACAGAGGCAAGGCCTTCCGCAATCATTTGCCTGGCCCGGTATATATCACTGTTCGTCCGGAATTTGACGGTAATTGCCGACAGCCCCTGGAGCGAACTGGAGCGGAACGATTCAATCCCTTCCACGCTCACAATGGCGTTTTCAATAGGCCTGGTCACCAGTACTTCCACCTGCTCAGGGGAAAACCCCGGGGCCCCGGCCCGGATAGAAACCTGGGGAGGTGTGAATTCGGGGAAGACATCGTACTTGGCCTGTGAGAGCGAGTAAACGCCGTACAACAGCGCCATGAGAGCCAGGGCAATGATCACTCCCCTGGAGCGCAGCGAAAAACGGACGATGGCGCTCAATATCCCCCGGTGTCCGTTTCCCATTCCTTTAATCCTCTTTCTCATTCCGGGCCGGCAGGAATTCGGCGGACAGGAGCAGCTGCGCACCCTTCACCACAACCCGGGTCCCGGCAGGAAAGCCCGTAGCAAAATAGCCGTTTCCCACGGGGTTATTTACCGGGATCCTGCGACGAACAAACCTGCCGGCAGCCTCTTGTACGTAAACCCAAGTGTGCCCCTGTCGCCGGACAACTGCCGAGGCAGGGATAAAAACTCCTCTCAGCCGGGGTCCGGCCGGCATGTATGCTTCAACGTACATCCCGGGGATTAAGCGCGTTTTGGACGAAGGGGCCAGATACAAAAAGCTCATCCCCTGGATCCGGGGATCAGTGCCGGGGGCGCGCGCGACAAGCCGGGCCGGAACAAGCTTACCATCCGCAGACCGGACATTGATAATCCCGGGTGCAGACCTGATATATTTGTCCGGGGGCAAGGTCACTTGAACCAGAACGTCTTTTACGGCTGTCAGCCGCTTGAATCCGGGCGCAAAGTCAGAGAGCCATCCGGACATCAGGCTGCCCCACTGCAACCGGGCAGCCTCTTCGACTGCCTGCAATGAAATGGTTGCTGCGCGTACATTTGCCTCATCCGCCTGCCAAACCGCCTCTGCCGCCTGCAGGGCCTTGTCCGAAACATTACGGTTGTCCGAGTTAAGCGCCTTCAGGCGTTCGTACTCCTTGCGGGAGGCCTCAAGTGCCGCCTCTGCCCTGTGTACCGATGCCTGTATCGCTGCATGATTTTTTCGCGCCTCGATCAGGGTATTGACCTGAAGTACGGCCCCGTATGCCTGCAGGTCTTCCCGGTATGACGTTGTTTCCAGCCTCGCCGCAACAACACCGGATTTTATTTGAGAGGACTTGCCGAGGTGAACAACCCGGTCACTGTTCCGGCTCTTTACAGGAGATTCAGCCGGAGGGTTTCGGAGGGGCTTTTTTATGTTTAGTACATATCGGGACAGCTCAAGAACAATAACGCCCGCTATCGCCAGGACAACTATAGCAAGCATCAGTTTCAGCTTTTTATTCTGATTCATTTGCCGCCTTTTTCAGGTCTGTCCGGACATTAACCGGAAACTGCCCAGGGGAGGTGACAGGGCGTTGGACAGCGTCTTCCACCATACCCAGTGATTTCTGCGCCATGACAAACACATCCAGCCGGGAAATCTTCGCAGAGAAAAGCTCCAGTTGCGCCTCCAGAAGGGCAAGCCTGTCAGCCTGTCCGGTACTGAACTGCGCCTCAATCTCACGGAGCTTTTCCAGTTGATCCGAAACCAGGGAGTCTGCGGTCTCAAGCTCCCTTAGCGCCGCGTTATAACCGGCGAAAGAACGGTCGATCTCCCCGATCATACCGGCCTGTAGTGCTGTGAACCGGGCAGCGCGCTCACGGCGGCGCGCCTCAGCCTCGGCAACAGGGCCCTCGTTCCTGTTGAATGCGGGCAGTACAACAGAGATTCCAAGCGACCATACATTATCGCCCTGGTCCCACAGGTATCCGGGGCCTAAACGGATATCCGGATACTGCTTTGCAATTTCAAGCTGCAGGGCCGCCTGGAAGGCCTCGTATTCCGATAAGGCAGACAGGATGTCCGACCGGCCGAGCAGGGCCTGTCTCCGGGCTTCCGCCGGATAAAGGTTTCCGGGGATCCTCCCGAAGCATTCAAATGAAATGCCTGTTTTATTAAGGGCGACAGCCGGCAATCCGAGCGCTTTTGCAAGATTCACGCGTCCTTCAGCGATCTTTTTTTGTGTTTCACGGAGGGAAAGACGGGTCCTGTTGAGAGCTATACGCGACTGCGCCGCTTCAGGACTCGAAATCTCACCTGCGGATAATCTTTGTTCCATCAGATGAACGATGCCCTCCTGCACGGAAAGCCGGCCGGTCGAAATCTTCTCAGACTCATACGCAGAATAAAGATCAAGGAGGCTGCTTCTCAGGCGGCTCCTCACCTGCCATGCCGCACCTGCGATGTTCATGCGGGCCGCCTCCGACAAGTGCCCTGCCCTTGCAATCCGGTAACCCCTTTTACCGGCGGTCTCCACTGGGACATCGAGGGCGAATCCAAGCGTCCAGGGTGAAAGGCCGCCTGCAGTCTGCGAATGGCGCCGGCCGTCAAGTTTCATTGCCGGGTTGGGACGGCCTCCCGCAGTGACGACCTCCGCCTCGGCCACCCCCCATTTTGCGCGCGCCACGTCCATGTCCGGGTGATAATACAACGCGGCAAGTGTGAGCATCGTGAAATCCCATGATTCAGGCGGCCACGGCAGTATCTCTTTATGAATGTTTTTTTCCAGGAATTCTCTGAGATGAACGTCATCGAGGGCGCGGTTCTCAAAGGCTGCAGCGGTTTCTGCCGGCAACAGGGGCCGGGAGTGAAATACCGCACACCCGGAGAGCAGGGCAAGGAGTATGAACGAAAGCAATAAATTCACACCGGCCCCTCCTGTATATGCTGGGGATGCAGGCAGAATGCTTACAAGTATATTCTATCACAACGCAAACAAGAGACAAAGCCGCAGTTACTTATTCAGCAGGCGGTTTGCGGAGGGCCTGCAAAGGAAAGGAATACTGTCACGGGTTCCGGCTATGAGCGGCATGCGCCCTGCCGGGAGCGGGTATTATTTTCGCTTATCGACCATATCCAGGACCCCGGCAATACTGTCGACCATCAGCTTTACGGCCTTTTCGCCTTTCTCACGCGATGCCTTCTTCGGGTTTCCCCATACACCGCCGGGCCAGTGTTTCACTTTGTCCCTTACACTAAAGGGCCTCGGGATCTTCGGGTATTCTTCAGGCGCCCGGCCCTTGACCAGTTCAGGAGACAAATAAAGCACCATAGACGTCTCCAGTTCTCCTGCATGGGAATCATTCGGGGTCTCTGCAATCTGCGACAGTTCCTTCCATAAAAGATCATAAGGCGAAAAGACAGCTATTTTGATACCATCAAGCTCTTCAACCAGCATCTCGGCGGTTTCTTTCAACGCCGACATGTGCAGGCTTCCTCCATGACCTGAGATCAGCAGGAAATTCCTCAGCCCCTTTTTATATGCTTCGACGATAAGGTCCCTGGAAAGGAAGCGGAGCGTCTCCGGGGTGATGCTGATTGTCCCGGGATGGTCTTTTGTCGTCGTGCACACGCCGTAGTAAGTGAGGGGCGCGAGAAAGAATTTCCTTTGCTTTGCCACTAACCTGAGCGTCTCATTGATGATGAGCGCGTCGGTGTTGAGCGGCAGATGACTGCCGTGCTCCTCTATCGTGCCGAAGGGAAACACAATGGTCTTTGTCTGCTTCAGATACTTCCTGAATTCTCTCATGGTGATGTTCTCTAAGATTATCATGGTTCTCCTCCCTTATGGTTTCAACAACCATTTTACAGGGAATTCACGCAAATTGGAATCCTTGATTGCAGGCGCAACGGCATTCTCAGCTCCGGCAATTTACCGGATGCGCTCGTGCGATTGAAAATCCGCTGTAAATAATGTACCCTTACTTATGCCGCTTACAGGAGAATACATAAAGACCTTCACCACACAATCCATTGAAGCAATTTACAAGCATAAATTTTCCTCGGCAACCTCGCTGAAGATGCTGTTGAAAGGGGAAGACTCCTTCAAGACTATTTTTGATGCCGTCCGCACTGCCGGGCGGCTCATATGCCTTGAGTTCTACATTTTCAGGAACGATGAGACAGGCGCTGAACTGGCGGACATCCTTAAACAGAAAAGCCGCGAGGGCGTAAAAGTATACCTTCTGTACGACCATTTCGGATCTTTCGGAACTCCGGTAAGCTTCTGGAAAGACATGAAAGCGGCCGGAGTAAACATTAGGGCCTCCCATCCTTTCAAATGGATAGCCCCCTTTCACTATGTACACAGGGACCACAAGAAACTCATCGTCATCGACGAAAAGAAAGCCTTTACCGGCGGTATCAATATCGCAAATGAGTACAGCGGATTTCACCTGAGGCTCAAGGAAAGAAACTGGAGGGACACGGGGATAATGCTCGAAGGTCCTATCGTAAATGAACTCATGATGATATTCAAGAAAAGCTGGTATGCCTGGGGAGGAGAGATTATAGATGATACGGAGTTGAAGACCGGACCCGAGAGGTCCCGGACCGGTGAAAGGAAAAGAAAGGATGTGAATACGTCCCCATCTCTCCGTTCGCCCGTTCCAAAGAGCAGTCCGGTCCTGCTCTCCGGTTCACCGGTAACTGCCATTCCGGCGATCCCGATATTCGTGAGTTCCGCAAAAGGGAGGCGGAGAATGCGCAGGCTCCTTTACTACAGCATCAACCATTCGCAGGAGAGCATCAGCCTGACTACCGCCTATTTCACCCCGAGCAGAAGGATGGTGGAGACCCTGGAAAACGCGGTAAAACGTGGGGTAAAGGTCAGGCTTCTTGCGCCCGGAATCAGCGATGTGCCCGCAGCCGCATATGCGGGCAGGGCTTTCTTTTCAAGGCTCTTAAGGGCAGGCATCGAAATCTACCGGTATAGCGGAGAAATCCTCCACGCAAAGACCTTTCTCTTCGACGAGTGCTGGGGGATCATCGGCTCCACCAATCTCGATTTTCAATCTCTACGGTATAATGATGAGGGGAACGTGGGTATTCTTGATTCTGATTTTGCATCGAAGATGAACGACATATTCGAAGAGGACCTGAGGCGCTCG
This sequence comes from Nitrospirota bacterium, assembly GCA_021847795.1. Classification (GTDB taxonomy): domain Bacteria; phylum Nitrospirota; class Thermodesulfovibrionia; order Thermodesulfovibrionales; family Dissulfurispiraceae; genus JAMCVZ01. The sequence continues at coordinate 835 of JAJZPZ010000038.1, read as the reverse complement.
GCCAGGATAGACGAGGAGCAGTGGAAAAGGAGACCGCTCTGCCAGAAAATCAGGGAATATTTTTTCTCCTTTCTCAGGAGAAGGCTCTAATCGAGTAGGCGGGGGCCTCACGGCCTCCGGCCTCTCACACCACCCGGCGTACGGTTCACGTACCAGGGCGGTTCCCAAAGTTAATAGTTCTGAATTTATACAGCTCATCAAGCATTGAAACAAGTCCCATGTTATCAAAGAATTTCTTTCATTGCTGTCCAAAATAATCTGAGATCATCCTGCCCGACCCCGAAAAAACAAGGCTTTTAGACGGGTAAAATCCCTCTTCCCCAAACCAGGTTGTCCTCTTTGTGCCTGTGCTCGTCATGTGCTGTCCAATTCAGGAGAAACTCAATGCAATCTGCTCTGCGCCACCGATCATGGGCGGTGCTTCATAAGGACTCTCTATCCACTTCCATAAGTCCCTGTACGCAAACAGGTTATACCTCAGCATTGCCACCATATTGCTCAAGGACCAGCCGAAGGTCGATCTGAACTTCAGATACTTCAATACCAATATCGCGATTAATGCTGTCCAAATCTGTATCATCAACGCATTCCGTGAGGTCCCCACAAAGGTCTTGATCTTGAGGTTCTGCTTAATGGTCTTAAAGAACACCTCGATCTGCCAGCGGTCCTTATATATTGCGGCTATGGTCGTTGCTCCAAAGGCAAGATTGTTTTGCCTCAGACGGAAATGGACTTTCATGCCGCATGAGTTAATGGGCTGCCGGCAAGGCCGGAGCTGCCATTTCCCTTATAAGCCTGCTGCCTTCTTATTTTCCTCTGCTGCCGGGCCTCTTCA
>JAJZPZ010000217.1 GCA_021847795.1 Nitrospirota bacterium | reverse complement strand
GATCGGCGGTTTGACCCCCTGGGCCTCCTCCACCATCTTCACAATCCCGGAAAGGACGGTATCTCCGCCGGTTTTCGTGGTCCTCACCTTAATGCTTCCGGACCTGTTGATAGTCGCCCCGATAACGGCATCGCCGGGCCCTTTTTCAACCGGGATAGGCTCCCCTGTCAGCATGGATTCATCAATACTTGCGTGCCCTTCCGTGATCTCGCCGTCTACCGGGATCTTCTCCCCCGGTTTAACCAGGACAATATCCCCGGCGCTTACTTCGGAAGCTGCTGCTTCCTTTTCCTCCCCGTTGACAAGCAGGCGCGCCTTATCTGCCTGCAGTTCCAGGAGCCGCTTAAGGGCCTGCCCTGCCCTGCCTTTGGCCTTGGCCTCAAGGTATTTACCAAACCGTACAAAGGTAATAAGGACAGCCGAAGCATCGAAGAACGTCGGCCCTTCGAAAAAGATATGGGGAAAGGTTGTTAATACGCTGTAGCCGTAAGCCGCCGTAATTCCCAGGGCCACGAGGACATCCATATTGGCCGATTTGTTCTTTAAAGCATGGTACGCTCCCCGGTAGAAGGTCCAGCCGGCGGTGAATTGTACAATAGTGGCCATGGCGAACATGCCGTACATTAAAGATAGAGACATCGGTAGGAACCACATCATAGGCATGAGCGGCAGGGAGAAAAGAGCGCTGAAGATCAGCCAGGCGCGCTGCCTGATCGCAGTACGGTCTTCTTCAGCTGCCTGCCTGTTTTCCAGTGGGATATAACCGGCATCCCTGACCCGGCGGAAGAGCCCGCTTACGTCGATCGTGCGGGGATCATACTCAACGGTCACCATCTCGTTGGCGAAATTCACCAAGGCGATGGATACGCCGGGTGTAGCTTTCAGCTTTTTTTCAATGGTCAGCGCACAGTTGGCACAGGTCATCCCGCTGACCTTGAATTGCCGCTTCAGGCCGGCGCCGGCAGCGTCACCCGGAGTTTTGCCGTTTGCAGCCCCTGCCGGGGCAGTTTCAGAAGGGTGGTGTTCTTCAGCCATACCGTTTTCCGGTGGACCCTGTTCAGCTCCTTCACCCTGAACAGGCGTGGTCGAATATCCGGCATCTTCTATTGCCCGGGTAACGTCATCCATCCCCACCAGGGCTGTATCATACGAAAAAAAGGCTTTCCCTTCAGTCAGGGAAACCCGGACATTTTCCATGCCTTGCAGTTTCTCAAGTGCGCCGGCAACATGCCGCACGCAGTGCTCACAGGTCATCCCATAGACGGGTATCTCAGACTGTTTCAGATGCTCATTTCCATTTGCATTAGTCATGCTCTCGTCTCCTTGCTGTCCTTACAAAGCGCTTATCGTAACGGGAAGGCGCGCAAAATCAGCGTTTCCGGCTCATTTAATCAGTTTGAAGATGGTCTTCAGAACTTCATCCACCACCTGCTTATCACCGGCCTGGAGTTGCTCGGTAACGCAGGACTTCATATGCTTTTCCAGCAACAGCCAGGCCACACCGTGCAAAGCCGCCTGGGCCGAGGAAATCTGGTTCAGGATATCATCACAATACACGCGCCGCTCGATCATCCCCTTGATGCCGCGGACCTGCCCCTCAATACGGTTCATCCGGTTCACAAGCTCCCGAACGGTCTTTTCATCATGCCGGCTTTTACGCTCTCCGCCTTTTAAATCTCCATGGCAACTGGGGCAGGACACTTCCGATTTGCCCATGCGCTTACCTCCTTATAAATAAAAATTAGTATACCCCCCTACCCTATTTATGTCAAGGGTGTCGCAAAGCTCCGACACTGTCCTTGCTGCGACAACATGTTTTTTGCATGATTTTTGCTGTTTTGAGCGCACCTCTGCTCCGTGGTCGGTGATAAATGAGTTCAGACATATAAGCTCTCCGCTCTTTCTCTCCATAATGAGAATTACCGGACATTTCTATTTTGCCTTGAAACGGGTATCAGGCAGAGTTGAAATGTCAAGGCTCGTTCTGATAAAATGGAACATGCTTTCCCGTGTAACGAAGAAAACCATCGTCAGTGTGTTCTTCCTAATCTACTTTTTTTCTTATACGGTCTCGCCCCTGTCCTTTAGTTACAGTGACGACAGCGCGAATGAAGCATCTGCAAAGACTGTTGATGTATCGATAAAGAGTTTCCATCTGTATCTGCTGGAACTGGTTGCTTTGTGGGTTTCCCCGCCGCCCGAGCAGGATGACGACCCTTCGTCCGCTACATTTCTCCTTTTGAAGGAAAAGAGGACCCTTGTACGGTCGGAAGATCACCTGCACGCTGTGGATACGCTTGCGCAGAACTATTCCATCTCATCGGACTACGCGCCTCCACCACAACTGCCGCATTCCTCATTTGTTGTTTGCCGGGATGAACCGAAACCCCTAGACGGGTTCCATTTACTCCATTCAGGCCTTTCTCCACCCTCTGCAAGGCGTTCAGTTGAGACGCAGTCAGCAGGGATATCCTCTGTCCGGATAAACAGTTAAAAGCTCCAGTCCCGATTTTATTTTCCACTCCGGATGAAAATCCGGTCTCCTGCCGGCGTGTATGTGGCGTATTATTTTGCAATTGCACGGAAGCAGGAGGCAAGAAATGTCGGATTTTTATCAGACAGGTGTAGTGGCGACCTTCCACAGGCTTGGAAGGACTGAACTGAAAAAAATAGAAGCGGAATTATCGTGGTATGTGCAAGAGAGGCCGATCGCCCTTGTCCTGCCGTCCCTTAGCAGGGAAATGCTCGCACGGCTGTGTTACCCGGTGACCAGCCCGAACCTCGATTATGATTTCTGTAAGGGCTTTTACGGCAGGGTGACCGACAGGCTGCACGGAAGGGCTACGAGGCTGCTTGTTGTGCCGCTTATCAGGACACTCCAGAAAGTCCTCGGGTACCATCCCCTTTTGGTATTTTTCGACAGCTTCAGGTACCCTCTTGCCGGAGAGTTCTCCATGGATATCGACCTCGCAAAAGTAAACAGGATCCCCGGCGACTGGGGGCTGGAGGTTGGCGTTCTTGCAGAGGTTTACAGGAATACGGCGCTGAGAAGGGTATGTCAGGTCGATATCTCCGAAAACTACGAGCACAAGCATCAGCCTTTGTCCCCTGACGATATCACGCAAGGTCTCCATAAAATGGGGGTGGATATATGCAAATCATTGCTGAGAACACTTGCATCGGAAGGGGTCATTTTTTCTGAAGGTTTTTGCAAAACCCTGGTGGCTACTTATGTGAGAACGGCCCAGGATATGCTCAAACGATATGAGGATGATGCCGCGATAAACGGCCTCTTCTTTGACAGACACGAGGAGAGCCTTGCCGTAGAGACGTTCACCCACTGCTTGAGGAAGGCTTCCGGGATTATAAACGAAGACCCCCTCGGGGTTCCGCTGATCTCAGGCTGGGACAGGGTGACATCGGCAATCCCTGACATCCTTACACGAATAAGGGACGCGGGGGAAGAGGATAACAAGCCGATCCGGAGAAATTTTTCCGGTGTCATCGGGCATAACGCTTAATCACAGTAAAACAAGCCCGGGGTAGGGTCAACGGAAAGCCCCGCGCATGAAAGGAGAATAATTATGAAGAAAAACATACTCGTTTTATTGAGTGCGGTTCTGGTAAGCGCATCTGTTGCCAGTAATGCGTATTCCCTGTGCGTAAGCGCACGGACAGCAAATGTAAGGAACGGGCCGGGCACTGCTTATGAGGTAGTGTGGGAAGTCTACCGGTATATGCCGTTTGAGAAGATCGGGACGTCGCTGTCGAACGAATGGTATGCGGTGAAAGATGTCGATGGAGAGGTGAGCTGGATACATGGAGCGCTCGTGAACGGGGCCTACCGCTGTGCGGTGGTGAAAGCGGAGAAGGCAAATGTTAGGACCGGGCCGGGTACCCACTATCGCAAAGTTGCTCCGGAGGGCGCAATGAAGTACTATTCTTTCAAGGTAGTGGGGAAGCAGGGCGCATGGGTGAAGGTGCAGGACGAATGGAATAATACAGGGTGGATCCATAAAGACCTCCTGTGGATTCAGTGATCACAATGCAGAACAGGAAACGGTACTCCGTTCTGTTTCTTATATGCTCCCTTATCGTCTTAAACGGCATGCAGGGGAATGCCGAGGGAAAAGGAGGGCCTGTGGCCGTTGTCAGCGCAGCCAGGAATGGGGGTTTCATACGGATTGTGTTCGAGACGGCGGAGGACTATGTGCAAAAAGCGTCGGTGATCATGAAGGGAAATTCCATAGAGGTGTATTTCCCGTCTCCCGTGATCTTCAGGGTCCCGCAGGGGGGCAAGAAAGGCAGGATGAGCGCAGGAGAAGCTTTTGAGATGCTCAGGGGAGTCTCTCTTGTCCCGAGGAGAGAGGGGTGCACAATCATGGCACAAAACCTTAGGGACACATTCACCGTACCCGTCAGGAACGAAGAATTGCCGATACCCCTGATCACCCATGTAAATTCGCCGGCGCTCCTGATAGAGATACCGAATCCCGGGCAATTCAGCTATGACCGTGAAGTTGAAGAAAGTATGTTGAAAGCCATGTTGGGGGC
>JAJZPZ010000216.1 GCA_021847795.1 Nitrospirota bacterium | reverse complement strand
CTTCTTTATTTCGCCGCGGTTGCGCCGGGCAAAATCCTCAAGCTGCCGGTATGCTGCATCAAAGGCATCCCTGAGCGCTGCGCTGAAATCCTTATTGGGCTCACGTTCTATTACCAGCTCTTTACCGGGTACGGACATGTCTATGCGAACATTGTACAGAACTCCTTCACGCTGATGGCGATGAGGGGCTTCCACCACAACTCTGCAGAGGATAATACCACTATAAAACTCGTTCAGCTTTTCGGCCTTTTTATTGATTTCATCTCTTATCCAGTCTTTGAGCTCGATGTTGCGGGCGGTGATTTGCAAACGAGGGCTCATAATTCCACCTCCATATTCCCAGTCTAACAGCCGATAAATCACTTGTCAATTAAACCCTTGTCCTTTCGCTGTCATTATGTCCCGCAATCTTTTTTAAGAAGGATTCCCGACAAGCCGCAACGACAAGAAATCAGTTCCCCTCACAATACCCGGAAGAGCAATTTTAACAGTTGTCTGATGTTATTAAAAATGTATAATATTATGACTCGCGGCAAGCAGGCAGAAATGCCTTTACAGGAGGTCAAACGTGAAGGGACTCTTGAACACTGTGGTAATCATCTTTAGTCTGTCTTTGAGCACAGCTCCAGCGCTTTCCGAAACTAAAAAAAGCGATGGCGCGGTCAATTACTTTGTTGAGGGAATCAAATACCGGGGCGAAGGCAAATGCGAAGAGGCTGTAAAGAGCTACCAGACAGCCCGAAAGATCAAACAGTTCAAAGCAGACTGGGAATACCACCTCGCCGTTGCGGATTGTTTTGTTGCGCTGAAGAGATATGATGCTGCAATAGATGCATATACGAGGGTAATCGATGCGGCAAAAAATAAAGCGATGCAGGCAGAGATGTACAAGGGCAGGGGGAGGGCATATTATTTCAAAGCTGTAAAAGCCGACAAACTGGACAAGAAATATATTGATCTCGCGCAAAAAGACCTGCAGGATGCCAAGGCCCTTGGAGCTGATATTTCAGATGTGGAGAATATAATGTCTGCCGATATGGAGGTAAAACCGCTGGATACCCGGGCCACGGAAAGCAATCAGCTCTTCTCCTCACAGCAGGTAACCATTATTGAAAGCCAGGACAGAATCATTGCAGGGGAGGGGGAATATGTAATGTATCTTTCCGCTGAAACAGTCATAAAGGACAAAAGCGGCCGGATAATCCCCGCGTCCGAGATCAGGCCGGGAGATTCCGTTGATTTTACCTGCCTCACTTCCTATCGGAACAGGGCTGACGGCATGCTCCACTGTTCTGTTCAGGCAATTACCCTTAACCGCGATGCATCGGCAAAAGTCCCTACGGCAGCGAGCGGTGAAAAGAATAAGGACGACAGCAACGCTTTTTATATAAAACTGATCAACCAGAGACTGGACCGGATTGATATGGACATCCGGGAACTGAGAGAAAAGCAGGAGCAGAATAAGAAAGAGGCGAAACCGGTAAAGAAGGCTAAAATAAAAAAGAAGAAAATGAAAAGGAAGCGCTCTGAAGTTAAAAAACAGCAGACGGCTTTGCCGGAGAGTCAGAAGGATGCAACTCAAAACCCCGATTCCCAGGGGGGACCATCCATAAAGCCTTGATGGATGACAACTGTCTGTATTATTATAGATAATGTCCCTTTCTCGCGATAGGGGATATGCTCGTGAATGCCGGTATGCCTTCTTGAATACGAAGATTAAGGCATCCGATCATAAAATCCTCAATACATGCAGTTCATGGAGAATATGAAGAAATATTATCTTTCAACCTTTGGATGCCAGATGAACGTCCATGATTCTGAAAAGATTGCCGGAATCCTACAGTCCGAGGACTATAAAGAGACTGACAATCCAAAGGAAGCGGATATCATCATTTTTAATACATGCAGCATACGCCAGAAGGCGGAGCAAAAATTCTACAGTGAACTCGGCAGGATAAAACCTCTGAAAAAAAGGAACCCCGGCCTCACCATAGCCGTTGCCGGATGTATCGCACAGCAGGAGGGGGAAAAAATTCGCAAGAGGGCCGGTTTTGTAGATCATGTCATTGGACCTCAGAACATCCATATCCTTAAGGACGTTCTGAAATCCCGGCCTGAAATGATTGCAGTAGGAGACAATCCGCTGATAACAGAAACAGATCTGCCGGTATATAGAAAGGATACCTTCAGGGCCTGGATCAATATCATGTATGGCTGCAACAATTTCTGCAGCTATTGCATAGTGCCGTACACAAGGGGAAGGGAAAAGAGCAGGCCCCTGGAGAGCATTGTGTCTGAGGTCAAAAAACTTGCCGATCAAGGGTACAAGGAAATAACCCTCCTCGGACAGAACGTCAACTCATACAGAAGCAGTGTAGACTTCCCTTGTCTTCTCAAAGAGTTAAATGATATTTCCGGAATCGAAAGGATAAGATTTGTTACCTCCCATCCCAAGGACCTTTCCCGTGAGCTCATAATTGCCGTAAGAGACCTCAAGAAGGTTTGTGAACACATCCATCTCCCCTTGCAATCCGGTTCCTCAAGGATTCTCAAACTCATGAACAGGAAATATACCTATGAAGAATTCCTTGATAATGTGCTGGAGCTTAAAGAGGAAATCCCTGAAATTGCAATCACATCGGATATTATCTCCGGATTCCCCGGAGAAACAGCAGAAGATCACCTTTCCACGATCCAGGCCCTGAAGGAAATAGAATTCGACGGGATTTATGCCTTCAATTATTCGCCCCGGCCAGGGACAAAGGCCTCGCTTATGGAAGATCATCTGGATGATGATGAAAAATCATCACGGCTTTCCGAAATACTCGACCTGCAGGGGAACATAACTGAACAAAAAAACAAGAAGTTAGAAGGGACATTTCAAGAGATTCTTGTAGAAGGCTTCAGTGAAAAGAGCAAGAACATACTTACCGGAAGGAACAGGGCAAACAAAATCGTAACTATTCCGTTGGAAAAACGAATAAAACAAGGGGATATTGTTACAGTAACCATAACCAGGGCACACCGGCACTCTCTCGAAGGTTCAACGTTATAAGATTTACATGAAGATAGCGCTTATAACCCTCGGATGCAGAACAAACCAGGCAGAAAGTCTTCAACTTGAGCATAATCTCCAGGATCTCGGACATCAGGTTGTTGATCTGGATGATCGTCCCGATGTTTGCATTATCAATACCTGCGCTGTTACGCTCAAGGCTGATTGCCAGTCCCGGCAGCTTATCAATAAGGCCTTAAAAAGGAGCATAAAGGTAATTGCCACCGGCTGTTATACTGAGCTGAACGCATCAAAGCTTACACTTTCACAGGAGAATCTGCTGATCATAAGAAATCCTGAGAAAGATAAAATTATCAATCTCTTTTCTAAGAACATTCAAACTGATGATTTAATCACCCAACAATCCTTTAAGCACAGGCCGATAGTTAAAGTGCAGGATGGCTGCAACTATTCCTGCAGTTACTGTACTATCCCCATGGCAAGGGGTAGATCTAGAAGTCTGCCTTTTGAAGATATTCTGGAGGTAATCCAGCGGTATGAGTCACTCGGGCATAATGAAATAGTCTTAACAGGCATTCATCTCGGTACATATGGACTCGAGTTGAAAGACAAACGATTACTTCCAGGATTGTTAAAGGATATTCTCAGAGAAACAAAAATCAAAAGAATACGTTTAAGCTCACTGGAAGTTCGTGAAATTGGTGATGAACTAATAGAACTGTTACAAGACAACCGGTTGTGCAAACATCTACATATTCCGCTCCAGAGCGGCGATAACAACATCCTTACACTCATGAACAGAATGTATACACGAGAGGAATTTGCTTCAGGCCTGGATAAAATAATAAGGAAGATCCCGGATATCAGTATGGGTACAGATGTCATAGTCGGCTTCCCCGGAGAAGGCGAAACTGAATTTTCCACAACAAAGTCATTTATCGAGGAGATGCCTTTCTCTTACTTGCATGTATTCCCTTACTCCTCTAGGCCGGGGACAAGGGCAGCAAAACTGCCGGGACATACCCCTGACGCTATAAAGAAAACACGTGTTTCTGTCTTGCGGGAGATAGGAGCGGCCCAAAAAAAGGCGTATTTAGAGAGAAATGTCGGTAAAAGCCTTGATATTATCCTTGAAGAACATAGCACAGAGGGTTATCTCGGCACTACAGGCAATTATATTAAAGCTTTAGTCGAAAATAAGCAGGGACTGAGAACGGGAATGCTTGTTAATATTGGCATTTCTGAGATCAGAAAGACTTTGGCTATCGGAATCCTGCTTAATAACTGAAAACCTCTTAACTTATAATCATTTTTTACCTGCCTATAAGTTATACAATTCCGCTTGAAACCAGCAACAATGCTTAGAATAGCGGGTTATTAACCTTGTTCATAACAGGTTATCAACAAACTATGTTTATTTATTATGTCTGATAAGATATATTATGTAAAATTATATCTGGGCGAGAGCGGACTGGCATTTGCGCATCTTGCTGGATTTAGTTATTTTATTGATTCCCCCGGAGTATTGTAGGTGGTAAT